>JBARRS010000228.1:0-10329 GCA_049644345.1 Gaiellaceae bacterium | reverse complement strand
TTCGACCCGGCGACCTGCGGCGGCTGAACGCAGCGTTTTTCACGATGAACGGCGTCATCAGCGTCGTCTTTTTCGGCTTCGTGCTTGCCGAGGCCGCATGATGCGAGTCGCCGCGCTCTACGACATTCACGGCAACCTGCCGGCGCTGGAGGCCGTCCTCGACGAGGTCCCGGGCGACGCAACGCTGCTCGTCGGTGGAGACATCGCCGCCGGGCCCATGCCGGCCGAAACATTGGCCGGCTCCGTCCCCTCGAAGACCGCGTTGTCTCCGAGATCCGCGTGAGCGGCTACCCGGACCCCGACGATCTGATCGAGCTGCTGGTCAAGCCTCCGAGCGCGCGAGAAGCAGCCGAGCACTTCGAGCGACAGGCGCTGGAGCAGGTGTCGTGATTCGCGCCCGAGGTCTTGGAAAGAGCTTCGGCTCGAAGCGGGTACTCGAGCGGCTCGACTTCGACCTCGAGCGCCGAGGCTTCCTCGTCGTGACCGGGCCGAACGGGTCGGGCAAATCGACCCTGCTTCGCCTCTGCGTCGGGCTCGCTGCGCCCTCGTCCGGCACGGTCGAGGTTGCCGTCGGCCGGGCAGAGATCGGCTTCGTCGCCCACGAGCCCCTCCTCTACCGCGAGCTTACGGCGCTCGAGAACCTCGACCTCTACGGAAGGCTCTACCGCGTGCCGGAGCGGCGGGAGCGGATCGGGATGCTGCTCGAGCGCTTCGGTCTCTGGGAGGCGAGGCGCGAGCGCGTCGGCGCGTTCTCGCGCGGGATGCAGCAGCGGCTGGCGCTCTGCCGGGCGCTCCTCCACGAGCCCGAGCTGCTGATCCTCGACGAGCCGTTCAGCGGCCTCGACGAGGCCGGCGCCGAGCTGCTCGACCGCGAGCTCGCGGAGCTGCGCCCGAGACGAACGATGGTGGTGGCGACGCATTCCCCGCGGCGGCTCGCTCCGCTCGAGACGGGAAGGGTCGCGCTCGCATGAGGCGCTACCTCGGGGATGCGGCCACGCTGGCGCGCAAGGACCTGTTGCTCGAGCTGCGCGCGCGCGACACCGTGCCGGCGATGCTTCTCTTCGTCGCGGCGGTGCTCGTCGTATTCCATTTCGTCTTGCCCGCACGTTCGTCGGACCTCGCTTCCGTCGGGTTGCTGTGGATCGCCGTTGTCTTCACCGCGCTCCTCGGGCTCGGCCGCGCGTTCGTCGCGGAGCGGGAGCAGGGCGTCCTGGACGGGCTCGTGCTGGCGCCTTGCGACCGGAGCACGATCTGGCTCGCCAAGGGGATCGCGATCTTCGTGTTCCTGGGGCTCGCGGAGCTGCTCGCATTGCCGCTCTTCGCCTTGTTCTATCGCCCGCTCTCGGGAACGGCGGTGGCGGGCTTTGCACTCGCCGATGTCGGCATCTGCGCCGTCGGGACGCTGCTGTCCGCGATGGCCGCAGCCGGACGCGCCCGCGAGCTCCTCCTCCCGCTGCTCTTCCTGCCGCTCGCCGTCCCGATCGTGATCGGCGGCGTCGGCGCCAGCGTCGCCTCGGACGGCGGCCGCTACCTCGGGCTGCTGGCTCTCTACGACGCGGTGTTCGCACTCGTCGCGTGGGCGACGTTCGAGTACGTCGTCGCGGAGTAGTGGCTCAGGCGCTCGCGACGGGCTCGAGTCGCAGCCGCGCGGCGAGGCGCTGTTGCTCGCGGGCGTCCGGCCAGAGCGTGATCAACGAGCCGAGCAGGAAGACGAAGCCCGCGAGCCAGATCAGGTCGACGAGCGGCTTCACCAGCACCTTCAGGTAGACGGAGCCGTCCCTCTCGAACTGGTCGCCGATGATGAACAGGTCCTCCGCGCGCAGCCAGTCGGAACGGATCGACACCTCGTTCGAGACTTGCTGCTCAGCGAAGTAGTTGTTCTTGCCCGCTTCGTAGATTCCGAGCTGCCTGCCGTCCCGCGAGACCGCGAGCCGGGCGCGCAGCTCGTCGTGATTGGGCTGGTGCCGCGTCACGCTGCCGAGGTAGGTCAGCGAGTAGGCGCGGATCTTCATCGTGTCGCCGCGCTGCAGGTGGCGCACCTTCGTCGCGCCGTACGCGCTGGAGCCGACCACGCCGATCGCGAGCAAGACGATCGCGGCATGGACGACGTAGCCGCCGTAGCGCCGCCGGTTGCGCGCGACGAGCGACGCGAAGGCGCTGAGCGGGCTCTCGCCCGAGATTGCTCTCCGTGCCCGCGTCCCGCGCACGAACTCCACCGCGATCGCAGCGAGCACGAAGGCAGAGAACGAGTAGGCCAGCAGCCCGGCCGGGCTCGAGCCCGCCCCGCCTGCGGCGAGCGCAGCACCGACTACGAGCGCCACGGCGGAGGGCCAGAGCAGCGTCTCGCCCAGCCGCCGAAGCGACGTCCGCCGCCAGGCCACGAGGGGGCCAATGCCCATCAACAGCAGCAGCGGCAGCCCGAACACCTTCAGGAAGAAATCGAAGTACGGCGGGCCGACCGTCACCGCCTCTCCGCGCACAGCTTCGGAGACCAGTGGAAAGGCGACCCCCCACAGCACGGTCAGCGTGAACGCCACGAGCAGCAGGTTGTTGTAGAGGAAGGCCGCCTCGCGTGAGGCGAGCGACTCGAGCTTGGTCCGGGCTCGCAGCAGCGGCAGCCGGTAGAAGATCAGCGCCGTCGCAAAAGCCGCGACGACGCAGATGAAGCCGAGGAACCACGCCCCGATCGGCGATTGCGTGAAGCTGTGGATGGAGCTGATCACGCCGCTTCGTGTGAGGAACGTGCCGAAGAGCGAGAGGCAGAACGCGAGCGAGACGAGCACGACGTTCCAGACGCGGAGCATGTTCTTCTTTTCCTGCACCATCACCGAGTGCAGGAAGGCGGTCGAAGCGAGCCAGGGCATCAGCGCGGCGTTCTAGACCGGATCCCAGGCGTAGTACCCGCCCCAGCCGACCTCTTCGTACGCCCACTTCGCGCCGAGCAGGATCCCGATTCCGAGCGCCGTCCAGGCGACCAGAGTCCAGCGCCGCGTGGCGACCATCCAGCGTTCGTCGGCGCGGCCGGAGAGAAGCGTCGCGGCGGCGAACGCGAACGGGATCGTCAGGCCGACGTAGCCGGTGTACAGGAGCGGCGGGTGGACCATCATGTACGGGTTCTGGAGGCTCGGGTTCAGTCCCACGCCGTCGGCGGGGGCTACCTGTGTCGCGAACGGGCTCGAGACGACGACGAGCATGAAGGCGAAGAACGTGGCGATGCCGCCGAGCACCGGCACGGTCCAGGGCAGCACCTCCCGGGTCAGCTTTCCGTGCAAGGCGACGGCGGCGGATCCAAGCCCGAGCAGCACGGTCAGCCAGAGCAGGAGCGAGCCTGCCTGTCCGCCCCAGAACGCCGAGTAGATGTAGGGGAACGGCAACCGGCGGCTCGAGTGGTCGGCGACGTACTTGAGCGAGAAGTCGTGCGCCTGGAATGCCTTCAGCAGGACGAGTGCCGCCACGAGAGCGCCGGCGAAGGCGGCGAGGAAGGCGTTGCGCGCCGACTCGAGCAGGCGCCTCCGGCGCGTGTACGCGGCGTAGCTCCCGGCGACCGCCGCGTATCCGGTCAGGCCGAGGACGGCGATCAGCGCTGCGCGGCCGAGCTCGGGCACGTCAGGACTTGGGCGAGTACTTGGACGGGCACTTCGTGATCAGCGAGTCGCGCACCGCGACGAACGTGCCCCGGCGGTAGGTGCCGTCGAGCGAGACATGTCGGCCCACGCCGAAGAGATCGGGGACCGAGCCCTTGTAGACGACCGGCACGGTCGTCTTCCCGCCGATGTCGCGCAGGCGGAAGCGCATCGGCGTCGCGTGCGCGTCTCCGCGGACGGGACCGACGACGGCCCCGACGAGCTGGACGCGGCCGCCGTGACCGCGCAGCTGGCTGGGCTGGATCGAGGGCGTGCCCCCGGCGAGGCTCGTGTAGATCAGGAAGACGGCGAGCGCTGCGGCCACCGACAGCGCGATCACGAGCCGGGTCGGATTCCCCCTTCGCGCCACGACTCGAGTCTACCGCTGCTCGACCTGCGGGACCTGCGATCATTGCGCGGGGTTTCCGGTGAGGGAGCGGCTTTCAGCGCATTCGCTCGCCGTGACGGCTGCAGCCGGCGCGGGTCTGTTCACGGTCGCGCTCGCACTGATCTTCTTCTACGCGCCCACCGACGCCGACCAGGGGCTCTCCCAGCGGATCTTCTACGTCCACGTCCCGGCTGCGCTGACGGCGTACGCCTGCTTCGGCTGGGCGGCGCTGAAGGCGTACGTCCATCTGACGCGCCGCTCGCCCAACGCCGATCTCGAGAGCTACGTCGCCGTCCACCAAGGCGTCATCTTCGGTGTTCTCACACTCGCAACCGGCTCGATCTGGGCGAAGATCTCGTGGGGACACTGGTGGCTCTGGAGCGAGAACCAGCTCGTCCTCTTCCTCGTTCTCTTCCTCTTCTACGCGGCCTACTTCATGCTTCGCTACTCGGTCGAGCCCGGCCCGGCCCGGGCAAACATGTGCGCGGTGTATGCGCTCTTCGGCGTCGTGCTGATACCGGTCAGCTTCCTGGCGATCCGGCTCTCCCAGAAGTTCATCCATCCGATCGTGTTCACGCGGCACGGGCCGCAGATGTCGGCATCGATGTTCCTGACCTTCTGCGTGTCGCTCGCGGCGATGCTGACCCTGGCGAGCGCGCTCTACCGGCTGGAGCTGGCCGGGAAGCGGCTGGACGCATCGCTGCGAGAGCTTCGGGAGGCGCTCGCCTCGTGAGCGCGGCCGAGAAGTACGTTGCCGCCGCGTATCTCGTCGTCTTCGCGGTCGTGCTCGTCTACCTCGCGATCATGGCGGCGAAGGTGGCGCGACTCCAGCGGGAGCTCGCCGAGCTGGCGAGGCTCGCCCGGCTGAAGCGCGAGAAGGCGCACGTCGAGGCGGTTCGGGAGGAGCTGCCTGTTGGCTGAGCTCGCGCTCGTCGGCCTGTCGCACCATACGGCGCCCTTGCCCGTGCGTGAGCGCGTCGCCGTCCCGCCCGAGGCGGCGGGGGAGCTCGCGCGGCGCCTTGCCGACCCCGACGGCGAGGCCGTCTGTCTTTCGACCTGCAACCGGACCGAGCTGTACGTCGCAGGGCAGGACGCCGAGGAGCGCGCGCTCGGCGCGCTCGAGGCAGATCTCTCCTCCTTTCTCTACCGCCGCCACGACGTCGATGCTGCGCGCCACCTGTTCAGGGTCGCTGCCGGGCTCGACTCGCTCGTCCGCGGTGAGGCCGAGATCCTCGGCCAGGTGCGGACGGCCTACGCGCTCGGTGCGCCGGGTCCGCTCCTCGACCGGCTCTTCCGCGAGGCGCTTCGGGTTGGACGCAAGGTTCGGGCCCAGACCGCGCTGGGGGACAGCGCCGCTTCGATCGCTTCCGCCGCAGCAGTTCTGGCGGAGCGGGTCCTAGGCGATCTCAGCGGGCGCCGCGCAGTCGTCGTGGGGGGCGGCGCCGTCGGTGGCCAGACGGCCCGGTTCCTCATTTCGCGCGGAGTGGAGACGTCGATCATCCGTGGCCGGCGCTCTGCGACCGCCGAGCGGCTCGACGAGGAGCTCGCGCAGGCGGACATCGTCGTCTCGTCGACGAGCTCGCCGGGGCTCGTGCTCGGGCGAGTCCAAGTCGAGCAGGCGCTGGCGTCTCGCTCACGACGTCCGCTGCTTCTGATCGACCTTGCCGTCCCGCGCGATCTCGATCCGGCGATCGGCGAGCTCGCCTACGCGTTTCTCTACGACCTAGACGATCTCGACGACGTTGTCGGCGGCCGGCTCACGGGCGACGCAGCGGCGAGAGCCGAGGCGATCGTGGCCGAGGAGGCGGAGCGGTTTCGCGCCTGGCAGGCCTCGCGCGGGGTCGTCCCTGCGATCGCGTCGCTTCGCGCGCGGGCAGAAGAGATCCGAGCGGCGGAGCTGGCGCGGGCGTCCGGCAGGCTCGGCCGGCTTTCCGACGACGAGCGTCGCGCGGTCGATGCGCTGACGGCGCAGATAGTCAACAAGTTGCTGCACGGGCCGACCGTTCGGCTCAAGGAGGCGGCGGCGGGCGCGGACGGGGCCGCCTACGCTGACGCCGTCCGCCATCTCTTCGAGCTCGACGACGAGCGTGCTGATCCGAATCGGTTGTCGCGGCAGTAGGCTTGCCCTCACTCAGGCCGAGCTCGCCGCGGAGCCACTCAGGCGGACCGGCGTGGAGTCTGCGCTCGTACCGATCACGACCGCCGGCGACCGAGACCGGACAAAGCCCTTTGGCCAGATCGGGACGCGTGGCGTCTTCGTGAAGGAGATCGAGGAGGCGCTGCTCGCGGGTCGGATCGACGTTGCGGTCCACTCGGCGAAGGACATGACCTCTTCCGATACGACCGGCCTGGCTGTCGGTGCGTACCTCGAGCGCGAAGACGCACGCGACGCGCTCTGCGGGGCGGAAGGACTCCGGCCGGGGCTGCGGGTCGGAACGGCCTCGGTGCGGCGACGGGCGCAGCTGCTCGCGCTCGAACCGGAGCTCGAGGTCGAGCCCTTGCGGGGCAACATCGACACGCGGCTGCGGAAGCGCGCCGAGCGGCGCCTCGACGCGGTCGTGCTCGCCGCGTGCGGCCTCGATCGGCTGGGGCTGGCGCAGGAGATCGGCCATCGGTTCGAGCCTGCCGAGCTGCTGCCCGAGGCCGGACAAGGCGCGCTTGCGCTCCAGGTGCGGGTCGGCGAGGAGGAGCTCGTGGCGCACGCCGACCACGCAGAGACGCGGCGGCGCGTGGAGGCGGAGCGGGCCTGCGTGTTCGCGATCGGGGGCGGCTGCCTCGCCCCGGTTGCGGCGCACCATGACGGCGAACAGCTCACCGCGCTCGTAGCCGACGAAGACGGCCGCTGGGTGGAGCGCCTGACCGGCGATGATCCGGCAGCGCTCGCCCGCGAGCTCGCAGCGCTCGTGTCCGCGTGAAGAAATTGGCACGGACCAGGCACCCACGCGCGAGCCGGCCGCCGCTACCGTCTTCCATCCCCTGGGTGGGTGGGGGTTAGGGATGGCCGAGGGGCGGCGACGCCTGCGCATCCTTGTCACGAGACCGAGAGCGCAAGCCGAGGAACTTGCCGCCCGGCTCGCCGATCTCGGCCACGAGCCCGTGGTCTGTCCATTGATCGAGCTCGAGCCGCTCTCCGACGAGCTTCTCGATTGCTCCGGATACGACTGGGTCGTGGTCACGAGCGCAAATGCCGCCACCGAGCTCGCGCGGCGCTCGCGCGCTCCACTGCCGAAGGTCGCTGCGATCGGCCCCGGGACCGCACACGCCCTGCAGGAGCAGGGGATCGAGCCCGCGCTCGTCCCCGCGATCTCGACACAGGAGGGCCTCGTTGCCGAGTTCCCGCGCCCGCGTGGACGTGTCCTCTTCGCCGGTGCCGAAGGTGCGCGGCGGCATCTCGCCGACGAGCTCGGCGCGGATTTCCTGCCGCTCTACCGGACGGTCGAGCTTCGGCCGAAGCGGATCCCGAACGCCGACCTCGCGGTGCTCGCCTCGGCCTCGGCGGCTCGCGCGCTGGCCTCGCTCTCGAACTCGGTCCCGGCGGTCTCGATCGGGCCGGAGACGAGCCGTGCGGCCCGCGCGGAGGGAATCGAGATCGTCGAGGAGGCGCTGCGGCACGACCTCGACGGTCTCGTCGAAGCCGTCGCACGGGCGGCGGTTAGGCTCCCCGCGTGTTCATCACCTTCCTGAGCGACTTCGGGCTCCAGGACGACTTCGTGGGGACCTGCCACGGCGTGATCAAGCGGATCGCGGCGGACGCGGAGATCATCGACATCACCCACGGAATCCCGCCTCAGCAGATCCTCCAGGGCTCGCTCGTGCTCGCGAACACGCTGCCGTACATGCCGGAGGGCGTTCATCTCGCGGTCGTCGATCCGGGTGTGGGCGGCGCGCGGAGGGCGCTGGCGCTGAGGAGTCGAGACGGCCGGATCCACGTGGGGCCCGACAACGGCCTGCTCATGCCTGCGGTCGAAAGGCTTGGAGGAATCGAAGAGGCCTACGAGCTGACGAGCGCCGAGTACGCGCTCGAGTCGGTCTCGCGGACGTTTCACGGCCGCGACGTCTTCGCCCCGGCCGCCGCTCACCTTGCGAAGGGCGTCGCTCTCGAGCGTCTCGGTCCGCCAATCGACCCGGACGCGCTGGCGCGCATAGACCTGCCCCAGCCTGAGGTCGGCGAGAACCGGATCCGGGCCATAGTCCTCTACGTCGACCGGTTCGGAAACATGCCGCTGAACCTGACACGCGAGCACCTCCAGGAGGCAGAGCTCGTGCCCGGGATGACGGTCGAGGTGGAGCTCGCGCTCGAGCGCTACTACGCAGTCGTGGCGCGCACGTTCGCCGATGCCCGCGCGGGCGACATCCTGCTCTACGAGGACTCCTACCGGAACATCGCACTCGCGATCAACGGAGGCAACGCGGCCGAGATGTTCGGAGCGCTGGCCGGGCAGGACATTCGCATCCACCTCCGGACGTGAGTGCCGATTGGCTCCGGGCGGCCGCGCGCCGCTTCGCCCGCCTCGCGACGAACGTGCTCGTCCGGCGCCCGTGGCTCTGGCGCCTGTTCCGCGGCCCCCTTCGGCGGCAGTTCAACTGGCTCGCCCCGCAGTGGGCTGCAATGCGCGCCCCGGATGCCTTCGAGCCTTTTGCGGCGGCGCTCGACCGGCTCGAGGTGCCTCCGCGTAGGGCGCTCGACCTCGGGACCGGCACCGGTGCCGGCGCGTTTTTGATCGCCCGGCGCTTTCCGGATGTCGAGGTGCTCGGTGTCGATTTCGCGGAGGCGATGGTGGTGGAGGCCCGCCGCGAGATACCCGCTGAGCTCGCCGAACGCGTCCGGTTCGAGGTCGCCGACGCGACGGCGCTGCCCTATCCGGACGGCGCGTTCGACCTTGTCGCTCTGGGCAACATGATCCCTTTCTTCGACGAGCTCGCGCGTATCGTCTCGCCCGCCGGCACTCTCCTGCTCAGCTTCTCTCTCGGGCGCGAGACGCCGATCTACGTGCCGCCGGAACGCATCCGGTCCGAACTGGCCGGCCGGGGTTTCGCGCACTTTGCGGAGATTGCCGCAGGCTCCGGGACCGCCGTGCTTGCCCGCAAGGCGGGCCGAGGCTAGGGTCCGGCACAAAGGGACGTTCGCGGCGCGGTAGCACCGGTCCGGACGTCTCTTTTTTGCGCGCGCGCGCGAGCGTCCCGGCTAGACTTCGCCGCGGGGCGAGGTAGCTCAGTCGGTAGAGCACACGGCTGAAAACCGTGGTGTCGCCGGTTCGATTCCGGCCCTCGCCATGACTGACATTGCGCAAACCGTGTCGGCTAGGTGCGGGTACGGCGTCGATGAGCGGTCAGGGCGAGTCGTCCGGACGCGAGTTGGACGTGCGGCTCTGCGGGTGGATCGTTTCTCCGCGCACAAGCATGGTGACGAATCGCTGAATCCGCCGAGCTCGCGTATCTGCGCGTTTAGCGGTCGCGATCCGGTAGAGGATCGCGTAGCGGTTTTGGCGGCTGAGGCGCTCGAACATCGCCTGGGCCTTCGGTTCGGCGGTGAGTGCTTGTATGAGATCGGGCGGTACCTCGATACTGGCTGATCCCGCATAGGCGGTCTGCCAGCGGCCATCAGCCTTCGCCCGTTCGACTTCCTCGATCCCGGCCGCATGCATCCGGCCTTCGGCAAGCAGTCGTTCGGCGATCGTGGCATTCCGCTTCGACCAAGCGCTGCGCCGCCGCCGCGGCGTGAAGCGCTGCCGGTAGGTCGCCTCGTCGCGACGCCCGACCTGGCCGTCGATCCAGCTGTGGCACAGCGCCTCCTCGAGCGCCTGCTCGTAGGTGAGGCTGGTCGGCTGGGACGTGCCCTTCTTGGCAAGCACCAGCCAAACGCCGGGCGACTCGTCATGGTGCTCACCGAGCCATTCCCTCCAGACGCAAGCATCCGGCACCACCAGCTCCGGCAACTCGACAGACACGCTTCGCAGCATGCCATCCCAGGCCCAACCGACCGTCGGTCCCGTCGACCTAATCCAGGGTGATCACCCTCGCCCGCACCACGACGCGGTTTGCGCAATGTCTGGTTCCGCCCATAGATCTTTTCACTCGGCGTCCGGAATTTCGGAGCTGCGTTCACCTCTGTTCTTGCAAGCGATCCGCAAGCGGAACCGGCATGTCTTTGGCTCGCCGACGGCGGCGACGAGAGAATCCGTGCGATTTGTCGTCTCCATGCCCGCAGACTTAGCATCGCGTCCGTGCATGAGCTGCGCCCCGGCGTCTGGCATTGGCAATCGCCGCATCCCGACTGGAACGACGAGCAGTGGTGGCCCGAGCTCGTCTCCTCGTACG
>JBARRS010000227.1:0-1697 GCA_049644345.1 Gaiellaceae bacterium | reverse complement strand
GGAGAGCCGCGGCGGCTCGCAGCCTCCCCCCGGGACGACCGGCCTCTACCCTGTCGCGATCCGCTTCCCGACGCGGGCGGCGCTCGCCAGGGTGCTGAAGCGCGTCGTCGACGCCGGCGTGCCGCTCAGCGGCGCTAGCGATCACGGCGTCAGCGAGGCTGTCTACCTCCGCGACCCCGACGACAACGGAATCGAGCTCTACCGCGACCGCCCGCCCGAGCAGTGGCCCCGGCCGCCGGACGGCAACGGCGTCGCGATGGTGACCGAGGCCCTCGATCTCGAGAGCCTGCTCGCCGAGGTGGCCTAGGCCGCCGTCGCGGTTCGGCGGCGGGGAAGCGTCTCGCGAGCGAGCCGCACGCCTGCTGCGACGAGGACGTTGCCGAGGCTGCGACGAATCGCGCCGGTCGGTCGGAGAGAGGGTCGCGCATCAGCTCGCAGGAGCTCGAAGCGCTCCGCCGCTAGGAGTCTCCTGCCGGGTACGTCCAATAGCTGCACTGCGTCTCCTTGCTCGACTTCAAGTATCTTTACGTAAAGAAGCTACCAACCGGTTCTCTTGACGTCAAGAGTGTTTATGTAAAAATACTAACCATGGCTACGAAGACAGAACAGCGCGACCACGTTGATCAGTTTCTCGAGACGATCCACGATGTCCTGCCGGAGCTCGACCTCGAAGTGGAGGGCATCGTCGACCGCATCAGCGGCCTGAGCCGTCGGCTCCACCGCTCGATGGACGAGACCCTGGCGGAGTTCGGCCTCGACTCCGCCGAGCACAAGGCGCTCTGCACCCTTGCCCAGTGCGGGGAGCCGTGTCGCAGTACCCCGGGGCGGCTCGCCCGGCGGATGGAGCTCTCGAGCGGGGCGATGACGAACCGCCTCGATCGGATGGAAGAGGCCGGGCTCGTGCGAAGGCTGCCCGACCCGGACGACCGGCGCGGAGTGCTGGTCGAGCTCACGGAGAAGGGCCGGCAGACATACGAGGAAGCCGTCGGCGCGCAGGCCCAGAAGGAGGCGCTCGTGACGGCGGCCCTGAACGATCGCGAGAAGAAACAGCTGAACGCGCTCCTCCGCCGGCTGATGCTCGAGTTCGAGCGCCGCGAAAACGCGTAGCATCGTCTGTGTGCCCAGGGGATACATGGAAGGGCCGGCGGCCGAGGAGGCCGAGCGGCGGCGCGAGGAGCTCGAGCTCGGCGTGCTCGAGGACGAGCGCTCCGACGATCGGCTAGCCGTCTACGGCTCGACCGAAGACGAACCCGGGCGGCACTTCATCGGCTGGCGCGACGACGTCGACCCTGACGAGCTGTTCGCCAAGGGCGAGGCTTGGGGGATCACGCTCGTCCGGCAATCGGCCGAATAGACCCGCGCGTCCGCTATACCTTGGCCAATGGCCAAGAAGGTCGAGCAGCGCGAGCAGGTGATCGTCCGCTTCGCGGGCGACTCCGGGGACGGGATGCAACTGACCGGCGGCCGCTTCACGAGCGAGACGGCTCTCATCGGCAACGATCTCGCCACGCTTCCTGACTTCCCGGCTGAGATCCGCGCGCCGGCCGGCTCCCTCCCGGGCGTCTCCGGGTTCCAGCTCCACTTCGCCGACCACGACATCCTCACGCCCGGCGACGCGCCGAACGTGCTCGTGGCGATGAACCCGGCGGCGCTGAAGACGAACGTGACCGACCTGCCGAACGGCGGCACGCTGATCG
>JBARRS010000226.1:0-23259 GCA_049644345.1 Gaiellaceae bacterium | reverse complement strand
GTGCGGCGCCTGCTCGCGGAGACCGAGCTGCCGGCGGTCGTCGACGCCGACGCGCTCCACGAGCTCGACCCGGTTGCGCGCGAGGCACCGACGGTGTTGACGCCGCATTCGGGGGAGCTCGGGCGGCTGCTGGGCGAGGAGAGCTCGTGGGTGGACGCGCATCGGCTCGAGGCTGCGCGGCGCGGGGCGGAGCGCTTCGGCGTCGTGTGCCTGCTCAAGGGAGCCGACACTCTGATCGCCGTGCCGGGCGCAGGTGTGCTCGTCTGCGGCCTCGGCACACCAGCGCTAGCGACCGCGGGCTCGGGCGACGTGCTCACGGGGATCACCGGGTCCTTCCTGGCGAAAGGGATGGAGCCGGCGGTCGCGGCCGCGGCGGCGGCTGCGGCCGCGGGAGTCGCATCGGAGCTCGCGCCCCGCGCGGGCGTGGTCGCAAGCGACGTGATCGCGCTCCTGCCGCAGGCGCTCGGGTGACTGCAGCCGCGCCCAGCGTCGTCACCGGGGCGTTCTCCTACACGGGCAGGTACATCGCCGAACGTCTGCTCGCGCTCGAGCGCCCCGTCAAGAGCCTCAGCCGTTCGCCGGCTCCCCCCGGCTCGCCGATCGAGGCGGTGCCGCTTCGGTTCGAGCGCGAGCATCTCGCCGAGGCCCTGCGCGGAGCGGAGGTCGTCTACAACACGTACTGGATCCGGTTCGAGCGGGGTGCGGCGACGTTCGAGCGCGCCGTCGCGAACACCCGGACCTTGATCAACGCCGCCGAGGACGCCGGCGTTCGGCGGATCGTCCATCTCAGCGTCACGAACGCGAGCGAGCACTCGCCGCTGCCCTACTTCCGCGGGAAAGCGGCGACCGAGCGTGCGCTGCGCGAGTCGAGGCTCTCGCATGCGATCGTGCGCCCGACGCTGATCTTCGGCGCCGGCGACATTCTGCTCAACAACATTGCGTGGATCCTGCGCCGGTTTCCCATGTTCCCGGTTCCGCGCGGCGAGTGTCGGCTCCAGCCGGTGGCGGCCGAAGACGTTGCGGAGCTCGCCGTCGAGGTTGCCGACCGCGAAGAAAGCCTCACGCATGACGCCGCCGGCCCCGAGGCGTTCACGTTCGGCGGGCTCGTGCGGATGCTCGCGGACGCTGTCGGTAGCCGAGCGGCGATCGTCCGAGCGACGCCGTCCCTCGTGCTCGCCCTCGCCCGGCTCGGCGGACTCGCGGTCCGGGATGTCGTCCTGACTCGGGACGAGCTCGAGGCACTGAGGGCGAACCTGCTCGTCTCGTCGGAGCCGCCGCAGGCTCGCCGCGCCTTCCACGCCTGGGTCGCAGCGAACGAGGACGTGCTCGGAAGGAGGTACGCCTCCGAGCTGGCGCGAAACTTCCGCCCATATGCACCGCTCTGAGCTCACGGTCGACCTCAGCGCCGTTCGCCGCAACGTCCGTACCTTGCTGCGAGCGCTCGCGGGTACGGAGCTCTGGGCAGTCGTGAAGGCGAACGGCTACGGGCACGGAGCGGTCGACGTCGCCGGCGCCGCGCTCGACGCCGGCGCCACCGCACTCTGCGTCGCGACCGTGCCGGAGGCGCTGGAGCTGCGCGTGGAGCTCCCGCAGTCGCGGATCCTCGTCATGGGGCCGACCTCGTCGCAGCGCGAGATCGCGCTCGCGCGCGAGGCGGGACTCGAGCTCGCAGTCTCGACCGACGACGTCCCGGACAGCGTTCCGGTGCACCTGAAGCTCGACACCGGCATGGGCCGCTGGGGTCTGTCGGAGCTGTTCGAGCCACCGAGAACGGTCGTCGGCCTGATGAGCCACCTCGCCACCGCCGACTGCGACGCCGGCTTCGTGGAGCAGCAGGTCGAGCGCTTCCGCGAGGCGACCGAGCCCTACGGCGGCCTTACACGTCATCTGGCGAACAGCGCGGCGGCGCTGCGGCTACCGTCCGCCCGGTTCGACGCGGCGCGCTGCGGGATCGCGATCTACGGCCTCTCGCCGTTCGGCACCGACCCCGCGGAGGACGGGCTCGAGCCGGTGCTCTCGTGGACGAGCCACCTCGCGCAGGTCCGGCTGCTCCAGCCCGGCGAGAGCACCGGGTACGGCAGGCGGTTCGTCGCCGAACAGCCGACCTGGATCGGGATCGTCCCCGTCGGCTACGCGGACGGCTTCCGCCGCGACCTGACCGGGACGGAGGTGCGCGTGGCCGGCGAGGCGGCCCGGGTCGTCGGCACCGTCTCGATGGATGCGTTCGCGGTCAGGCTCGAGAGCGAGTTGCCGGTCGGGACGCCGGTGACGCTGCTGGGCCGCGGCGTCCTCGCCGAGGCGCACGCGCGCGCGGCGGGAACGATCAACTACGAGCTCGTGTGCGGGATCAACTCCGAGCCGGCGCGCGCGCGGCGGATCGTGGTCGAAGGTTGATCGAGCTCGTCGAAGAGCTCTTCTCCGACGAGGAGGCCTGGATCGTCGGCGGCGCCGTCCGCGACCACGCGCTCGACCGGCCGATCGTCGACGTCGATGTCGCTGTGCGCGAGCCCGAGCGTGCCGCCCGCGTCTACGCTCGCCGCTCCGGAGGCGTGCCGTTCCAGCTCTCGGAGCGACACGGCGCCTGGCGCGTTGCGCTCGAGGAGGGCCGTACGGTCGACTTCACGCCCCTGCCGGCGTCGATCGAGCACGACCTTGCGACCCGGGACTTCACGATCAACGCGATCGCCGAGCGGGTCGGGAGCGACGAGGCGGTGGATCCTTTCGACGGCTACGGCGATCTCGGCGCGAACCGAATCCGCGCCGTCTCCGACTCGGTCTTCGCCGACGATCCGTTGCGGCTCCTAAGGGCGGTCCGGCTGGAGGACGAGCTGCCGTTCGGCTTCCGGATGACGCCGGAGACGGAGTCGCTCCTGCGGGAGCATGCGCATCTGGTGGATCGGCCCGCCGGCGAGCGAGTCCTGGATGAGCTGCTGCGCCTCTCGCCCTGGGGTTATCGACGGCTCGTCGAGCTCGGGCTCCTCGAGCGGCTAGGCGGTCGCATGGACGAGCGGCTGGAGCGAGTCGACTCGCCGGAGTTCCGGCTCGTGGCCTCGTTCGGGGAGCAGCTGCGCCGGCTGCCGATCTCGAACGAGCTTCGCCGGTACGCGCGTACATTGCTCGCGGCGGAGCGGCCCCCGGACGCTTCGGCTCGCTCGATCCATCGCTTCCGCCGGCAGACGGAGCCTTGGGCGCTCGATGCGCTCGCATTCGTGGGTGCCGACGAGCTCGCGGAAGCAGTCCGCAACGCGCGCGAGCACGACCCAGCCGAGCCGCTCGTGCGCGGCGACGAGCTCGGCCTGCCGCCCGGCCCCGAGATCGGCCGTCTGCTGGCAGAAATCGAAGAGGAGCGCGCAGCAGGCACGATTACGACGAAGGAGCAGGCGCTTGAGTACGCACGACGCCATACGGATGCGCTACGCAGCGACGGCTGAACGAGTCGCCGCCCGCCAGGATGCGCTCGCGGAGAAGCTCGCAGAGCGGGTGCACCGCTTCCTGCCGCTCTCCGGAGACGAGCGCGCGCTCGATTCCGGCACGGGGGCCGGTGCTCTCGCCTTCGCCCTGGCGCCCCTAGTGCGGGAGGTCGTCGGCGTCGACCTCGTGCCGGAGCTGCTCGAGCAGGCGCGGAAGCGATCGGCCGGATTCACGAACGTCACATTCGTGGAAGGTGATGCGACCAAGCTGCCGTTCGAGCTGGCCGAGTTCGACCTCGCGTGCTCGATGCGGACGCTTCACCACATCGCGCGCCCAGAGCTCGCGGTTGCGGAGCTGGCACGGGTGACACGCCGCGGCGGTCGCGTCTTCGTCGTCGATCAGGTCGCCCCGGTCGACCCGCTGGCCGCGCTCGAGCTCAACCGGTTCGAGCGCGAGCGCGACCCGAGCCACTCCCGAGCGCTCGCCGACGTCGACCTCCGCGGCCTGTTCGAGTCGAACGGGCTCGTGCTCGAGAAGGCGGAGTTCGTGCAGGAGCCCCGCGACCTCGACTGTTACCTCGATCTCGCAGGCTGCGAAGGTCCCAAGCGGCAGCAGGCGAAAGCACTCGCGCCGCCTGGCTACACAGCCACCGTGGGCTGGTACCTGCTCACGAAGCCCGGTACTTGACGCTGCATCCGACCGGCGGCGTCTCCGCGATCGCGGGCTCGCTGCCCTCGAGCAGCGCGTCGAGCGCATCGCGCAGATAGTGCTGCGAGACTCCGTCCTCGTCGCGCGAGTCGTCGATCGCGCCGTGATAGACGAGGCGCCGGTCGCGATCGAAGACGAACACCTCGGGCGTCCGCTCCGAGCCGAGCGCCCGCGCCACCTCTTGCGACTCGTCGTAGAGGTAGTCGAAGTTGAAGCCCTGCGCCTCGGCCCGCCTGCGCATCTCCTCGAACGAGTCGGCCGGGTAGGCCTCCGCGTCGTTCGAGCTCACGGCGACGAGGTGGGCCCCGCGGTCGCCGTAGTCGCGCTGAATCTCGACCATTCGACCCTCCCACGCCTGCACGTACGGGCAGTGGTTGCAGGACTGGACGAGCACGAGCGCTTCCGCGTCCCCGTAGTCCTCGAGCCGGTGTCGCCGTCCGTCGGTTCCGGGCAGGTCGAACTCCGGCGCTTCGGTTCCGAGCATGAGTGTCATCCGATCGCCTCCTCGAGTTGTCGCCGGCTGGGGAGCGGAGCGACCTTCCCGTCCGGCTCGTGGTAGATGCGACAGGTCAGCGACGGCACCCCCCGCGCCCCGGCGGGGTCGACATCGCGACCGTCGACGAGGATCGTCGGTGAGCCGGGGAAGCCGACCTCCTCGGCCTCCGCCTGGGTCTTGACCTCCCGCATCTCGACGGGCTCGTGGATTTTCCGCTCGCGCAACACCTGTTCGAGCAGCTCGCGCGCCTCCGGGTACGAGGGACAACCCTCCCAATACAGGAGCTCGATCCTCATAGAGGGTTACAACGAGCGTCGCGTGCGAAGCGTTCCCGCTAGCGCTCCTTCAGCTGCTCGATCGCGACGCGCAGCTCTTCGCGCTCGCGGTCGTGGCTGCGGAACGAATCGCGAAGACGCCGCTCGCCTTCAGGGGTCAGGTGCAGGTGCGCGACACGCGCGTCGTTCTCGGAGCGCTCGCGCTCGACAAGGCCCGCGTCCTCCGCACGGCGGACAAGCTCGGTGACGGTGCTCTGGGCCAGCTGAAGGCGCTGTGCGAGCTCGGTCACGGTCGACCTCTCGCGCCCGTCGGGCGCTCCCTTGATCATGAGCAACAGCAGGTGCCGCTGCGGGGTCAACCCCGACTTGCGCGCGATCCGCTCGCTGGCCCGCATGAACTGCCGCAGAGCGGCACGGAACTCCGCGACCCGAGAGACCTCTTCGGTCGAGAAGTGGTCGGCGGCCCGAGGATGCTCCATGCCGGGTGAGTCTAGCTCGGGCCCCTCGGGCTTCCTCGCCTCCCCATCAGCCTGCCGAGCAGCCCCGGGGCGATCGCCTGGAGCACCGCGGGCACTCGATACCACTCGGGCACGAAGAGCTCGCGCCGGTCGCGCTCGACCGCACGAACGACCCGGCGAGCGACGCTCTCCGGCTCGATCACGACCGGTCGAAGCAGCGCCGGCAGCGTCCCTCGCTGCGGAAACCCCGGCGTCTCGACGAAGCCTGGGTTGACCGTGTGCGTCCTGATCCCGCGCCGCGTGAGCTCCGAGGTGACGCCGCGGGAGAACGCGAGCTGCGCGTGCTTCGACGCCGCGTAGGGCCCTGCGCCGAGCGCGACGGTGCCCGCGACCGAGACGACGTTCACGACGTCGGCAGGCGCGGCGGCCTCGAGGGCGGGCAGGAACGCGCGCAGGCACCAGACGCTGCCTAAGTAATTGATCCGCAACACCTCCTCGATCCGCTCCGGCTCGGTATCGAGGAAGCCGCCGCGGGCACGTACCCCGGCGTTGTTGACGAGCAGACGGATGCGTGGATGCCGTTCGCTGACCGTCGCGGCGAGCTGTTCGACCCCCTCACGGTCGCCGACGTCGCAGAGCTCGTAGTCGCCGTCCACCTCTCGGGCGACCTGATGCAGCCGCTCCTCGTCTCGCGCGACCAGGACGCAGTGCCAGCCGCGCTGCGCCAGGGCGCGTGCGATCGCGGCGCCGATCCCGCTCGAGCCCCCGGTGACGAGGGCTACTTGTTGCGGCAAACCCGGACGGCGATCCGCGCGGCGGCCGTCTTGCCGCCACGCTCGACCAAGACTGCGCGGAGCACGTGGCGACCCGGCGTAGCCTTCCCGGTCGACCACGCGGCGACGTACAGCCCGGCCGCCCCTCGGCGCGCGAACGCGATTCGCTTCCGGCCGTCGAGGAAGCGGACGCCAGTGATCCTGCGCGGCGCGCTCGCCGACACCGCGAGCGTCTGGCTGCGCGCGACGCAGGCGTGCAAGCGGGGGAGCAGCCAGCTGACGGTGGCTCCGGCGACGCCGCGGAACTTCAGCGTCCGGAAGGTCGTGTTCGGGAGGATGTTCGCTCCTACCTGGTCGACGTTCTTCGCCTCCTGGAAGTCGGCGGCGACGACGACGGCCGACGTCTTGCCGGACGGGATCGTCGGGGCCTGACTCGGGATCGGGAAGAGGGCGAGGCCCGAGAACGGGTCATAGAGCGCAGCCCCGAGCAGGATGTTCCGGTACGCGATCACGAGCGAGAGCGGATCGACCCCGGAGCCACTGTCGGTGACGATCGCGGCCAGCAGCGGCCGCCCCGCGGTCACGCGCCTGGTCAGGATCCGAACCTTCGGCGGCGTCACGTCGTTGATCCACGAGCGGAGGATGTAGCTACCGGCGAACGAATGGCCCGTGAAGAGGTCGCGGCCGGAGTCGACCGAGACGTAGTAGCGGCCTACGCGCGGGAACACCGCGCCGGCGGCGCCGACGTCGAGGTGGAACCCGAGCGAGAGCGCATTCACGTTCACGGGTGTGCCCGGGTAGCCCTGGACGTCGTTCTCGTCCTTCGACCCGAGGAACCAGGGCTCGACGATGGAGTTCGGCGTCTCCCCGATCACGGCGGCCCCCGCGTTGGCGACCGGGACGTTCACGTGCATGACGTAGACGTGCTCGGCACCGGTCTCGTCCATCCCCACGCCGGTGTAGCTCGGTGGCGCCCCGAACGGATCGCCTGGGAAGCGATAAACGTTCACGTGCGACGTGCCGCCGCGCGTATCTCCGGTCTGGAGTCGCTTGATCGGCTGCTCGGACAGTCCGGCGAGCTTCGCCTGGGTGACGAAGAAGGCGTACGGGATTCGGCGAACGGTCGTCCCGTGGTGAAGGACGACGAACCCGTAGTCGTCTCCGGCCGGCGCGCCCGCGTCAACCTGGGCGGCGACCGGGAAGTCGACCGTTCCTCCGGGCGCGATCGTCACGCTTCCCGGGATGTCGATCGTGGCGCCGGTGCTTGCGGACTGGGGCTGCAGCGTCATCGTCCACACGCCCCCGCCGCCGCCCGCGTCGACGAGCGAGACGAGCGTCGATGCCCGCCCAGTCGCCGAGCTCGAGTGGATGTCGCCGAGCGAGACCGAGCTCGGCCTCGTGAAGATCTTCGGGTCGCTGGCCGCGTTCACGTTCACGAGCCCGGCGCCCTCGAGCAGGACCGACGCCTCCTGTGTTCGCTGGGTGTTCCCCCAGGCCGCGCCTGCGGTCGACATCAGCGCGGACTTGATCTCCGCCGCGCTCCAGCCGGGATGCGCCTGGACGAGCAGCGCGGCGGCGCCCGTGACGTGCGGTGTCGCCATGCTCGTCCCGTCGAAGACGGCGAACGGCGAGCCCGCGAACTCCGGCAGTGTCGACGAGATGATCTGGCCGCCGGGCGCGGCGACGTCGGGCTTCAGCAGGTGGCCGAAGTCGGTCGGACCCGCGGAGGAGAAGCTGGTGACGATCCCGCTCCGGCCTGTAGCGATCTCCTCGATGCTCGACCCGATCCGGATCGGCGCCTTGCCGCCGTGCGCGTCGAGATAGTCGCGCAGATTCGCGCCGTCGAGATCGGCGATCATCGCCATCGGGAAGTCGATGAAGCGGATCGGGATCCCGTTCGCCTCGCCCGCGCGGTTGTCGACGAGGACCATCCCGATCGCCCCGGCGTCGTGCGCGCGCAGGGCCTTCGACGCGAACGAGCAGAAGCCACGGAAGACGAGCGCGATCGCGCCCGCGAGGGAGGCGCTCGGGGGAAGGTTCCCCGCCGGGCCGTTCGGGTCGTTCGCGGGGCCGCAAAGGTGCCGGTCGACGGGCTGCCCCTGGGTGCCCGCGAGCGTGCCCACGTCGACGATGTTCTGGTTGACCGTCGACCAGGTTGACGGCAGCTCGCCGGCCGGCTGCGTCGGGATCTTCGTCACAGTCGGCGGCGCTCCCGGCGACTGGACGGTCAGCGGCGGAGCAAAGACGTGGAGGTTCGAGACCGCGGCCACGGCGATTGCGTCCGGTGCCGTCCCCGGCGAGCCGACCGAGCCGAGGCCAAACTCGTCCCGGTCGTTCCCGGCGGCGATCACCGGTACCACGCCGGCCGCTGCGACGTTGCGGACGACCTCGACGAGCGCGTCCGTCTGGGGGTCGGTCTGCGGCCCGCCTCCGGAGAAGTTGATCACGTTCATGCCGTCCCCGACCGCAGCCTCGAAGGCGGCCACGATCTGGGGCGTGAAGGCGTCGTAGCCGATCGGGGTCGGCGTGTTGAAGACGCGGTAGTTGCCCAGCCACGCACGCGGCGCGATTCCGGAGAGCCCGCTGACGGCGGGGTGGTCCGGCCCGGCCGGCGCCGTCGTCCCCGTCTCGCCGGCGGCGATGCCGGCGACGTGCGTGCCGTGGAACGAGGCGGTGCGGACGAGCGCGAGGCGTCCCTGGCGCCCCGAGCCGGGGCCCGGGAACGCGCGGGCGACGATCACCTTGGGAGTCGTCCATTTGCGGCCTCCCTTCGGGAAGCCCGCTGGGTAGGAGAACCCGCTCGGGTTGAAGAACGAGTTCGTCGGGTCGATCCCGTCGTCGACGATCCCGATCTTCACGCCTTCGCCCCGGTCGCCGGTGGCGCTCCAAAAGGCCGGCACGTTGATGATCGAGGGACTCGTATTCAGGTCGAGCGTGTACCGGAGGCTCGGGTAGATCTTCGTCACCGAGGAGAGGCTCGCGAGCCGCGGCAGCTTCCGAGCCGGCAGGTTGACGGCGAAGCCGTCGAGCACGATCCGGTACCGCCTGGTGATCCGTGCCTGCGGGATCGCCCGACGGAGCTGCGCCGCGGCGGCACGCTGCCCGCGAGAAAGCTGAGCCAGATAGGCGCGCGAGCTCCTGCCGGCGACGTTGAGCCTTTGAGATCCGGTCGCGGAGAACAGCGAGGCGTGGTAAGCGGCGAGCGGAGGGAGGCGCAGGTCGACGAGCACCGTCAGGCGGCCGCTCTTCTGGCCGGACGGGATCGTCACGTTGCCGGGGCGGACCCGCGGGACGGCGACCTCTCCGAACGAGCGACGCACGGGCTGGAGGTGCAGGGCAGCCGAGGATGCGGACGCGAGGACAAGCGCCGCAGCGAGAGGAATCAAGGCGATGCGGCGCAAGGGCCGCAGCGTAGCCCGAAAACCGTAGACTCGCCAGCCGTGTCCGTCGCCTTCGAAGGCAAGCGGGGGCTCGTGCTCGGCGTCGCCAACCGGCGCTCGATCGCCTGGGCGATCGCACAGCACCTCGCCGAGGGGGGCGCCCGGCTCGCCTTCACCTACCAGGGCGAGCGAATCGAGCAGGGTGTGCGCGAGCTCGCGGGAAGCGTCGGGAGCCCGCTCGTGACCGAGTGTGACGTCCGCTCGGACGACGACGTCGCACGCGTCTTCTCGGAGGTCGGAGAGACGTTCGACGGTGGGCTCGACCTCCTCGTCCATTCGGTCGCCTTCGCGGCGGCGGAAGACCTCGAGGGACGCTTCACCGACACGCCGCGCGACCGCTTCTGGCTCGCGCTCGACGTCAGCGCCTACTCGCTCGTCGCCTGCGCCCGCGCGGCGGAGCCGCTGATGGAGAAGGCGGGCGGCGGCTCGATGCTGACCATGACCTACCTTGGGGGCGAGCGCGCCCTTCCTCACTACAACGTGATGGGAGTCGCCAAGGCAGCGCTCGACGCGTCAGTCCGCTACCTCGCCTGGGACCTGGGGCAGAAGAACATTCGGGTGAACGCGATCTCCGCCGGACCCGTGCGGACGCTCGCCGCGCGTTCGATCGCCGGCTTTCCGACGATGGAAGCGATCGTCGAGGAGCGCGCGCCGCTCCGCCGCCCGATCTCGGCCGACGACGTGGGCGCCGCGGCCGCGTTCCTGCTCTCCGACGCCGCCGCGAACGTCACCGCGACGACGTTGTACGTGGACTCCGGCTACCACTCGATGGCGATGTAGGGTCACCTTTAGAGAGGCCGATTTGGCTCGTTCACGCCGTTTGTGGCAGCGGCGAGGTTACGATCGTTGGCATGCTCACCTGCGCGAGCTGCGGCTTCGAGAATCCTGACGTCGCGCGGTTCTGCATGAGCTGCGCCGCACCGCTGTCGGTGCCGGCGGGGCGCGAGGAGCGCCAGGTCGTGTCGGTGCTGTTCGCGGATCTGGTGGGGTTCACGAGCCGGGCGGAGCAGTTGGACGTCGAAGACGTACGTGGGACGCTCGAGCCGTATCACGCGATGCTGCGGCGGGTTCTGGAGCGGTTCGGCGGGACGGTGGAAAAGTTCATCGGGGACGCGGTGATGGCGGTGTTCGGCGCCCCCGTGGCGCGCGAGGACGACGCGGAGCGAGCGGTGCGGGCGGCGCTTGCGATCCGCGAGGCGATCGGCGAGATCGGTCGGGATCTTCGCGTGCGGGTGGGAGTGTGTACGGGCGAGGCCTTGGTAGCGGTGGGCGCGCGGGCCGACCGTGGCGAGGGGGATCGTCTCGGGAGACGTGGTGAACACGGCCGCCCGCTTGCAGGGGCTGGCGCCCGTGGATGGGGTGTTGGTGGGGGAAGCCACGTTCCGGGCGACCGAGCGAGTGATCGTGTACGAGCCGCACGAGCCCGTAGTGGCAAAGGGCAAGGCGGAGCCGCTTGTGTGCTGGGTGGCGCGCGAGCCGCGCTCGCTCGTCCCGACCGCGATGCGAGAATCGACGCCGCTGGTGGGCCGCGAGCGCGAGCTGCGCCTAATCGTGGACGCCCTGGAGCGTTGCCGGGCAGAGCAGTCGGTGCAGCTAGTGACGATCGTCGGGGTTCCCGGGATCGGGAAGAGCCGGCTGGTCGAGGAGCTCCGCGCGCGCGTCGATGCCGAGCCGGAGTTGACGGCGTGGAGGCAAGGGCGCGTGCTCTCCTATGGAGAGGGTGTCGCGTTCTGGGCAGTGGCCGACATCGTCAAGCAGCAGGCGGGAATCCTCGAGTCGGACAACGCAGCGACTGCGGCGGCCAAGCTCGACGCGGCGATCGCGGCGGTCGGTCTCATCGGCGCTGACGCGGTCTGGGCGCGCCGGCAGCTCGCGCCGCTCGTAGGCGTCGAGACGAGCGGCGAAGGCGGTGGGCTCGAGGAGGCCTTCGCGGGCTGGCGTTTGTTCATCGAGGCGGTCGCCGCGGACGGCCCGACGGTCTTGGTCATCGAGGATCTGCAGTGGGCCGACGAGGCACTGCTCGACTTCCTGGACGAGCTCGTCGAGCGGATCAGCGCCGTCGCCCTTCTCATCGTGGGCACGGCGCGGCCCGAGCTGTGGGAGCGGCGCGCGGGCTGGGGCGGTGGCAAGCCGAACACGTTCACGATCTCGCTGCAACCACTGTCTGAGGCGGAGACGCAGGAGCTGATCGGCGAGTTGATCGGCTCTACGCTGCTTGCAGTCGAGGCGGAGCGCGAGCTCCTGAAGCGCGCGGGCGGCAACCCGCTCTACGCCCAGGAGTACGTTCGCACGGTGGTCGAACGGGGCGCGGACGCGTCAGATCTGCCCGAGTCGGTGCAGGGAATCGTCGCTGCTCGCCTGGACGCGCTGCCGGCCGATGAGAAGAGCCTCCTGCAAGACGCGGCGGTGGTTGGGCGCACGGCCTGGCTCGATGTGCTGTGCGCGCTCGGCGACCGCGATCGGGCCGTGGCCGATGAGCTCGTGTTCCGGCTCGAACGGAAGGAGCTCCTGCGTCGCCCGCGCCGTTCCAGCGTCGCCGGCGAAATCGAGCTGAGCTTCGCGCACGACGTGATCCAGGACGTGGCGTACGCGCAACTCACACGCCTCCAACGGGCCGAGCGGCACGAGCGCACCGCCGCCTGGGTGGCCCAGCTCGCCGGCGATCGCGATGACCGAGCCGAGCTTGTTGCGCACCACCTCAGCACCGCTCTCGAACTGCGCACCGCGCTCGGCGAGGGCACGACCGCACTGCGCGAACAGACGCTTCGCGCGCTGGTCGCCGCGACGCGCCAAGCGGACGCGCGCCATGACCAGGCCGCTGCGCTCGCGCTCGCCGAGCAGGCGCTCGCGCTCGAACCCGAGCCGGGCGCACGCGCCGAGCTGCTGCTGCGCAGGGCGCGCGCCCTCGCCTCGGCCGGTACAGCGAACGAGGCGTTGCTCGCGGAGGCACGCGACGCGGCGCTCGCCTCCGGCCGCGGGGTCGACGCCGTCGAGGCCACCTGGCTGCTCGCCAAGTGGGCCGAGTTGCACGCTGCCGACGGCGTTTTGGCCGACCGTTACGGTGCGCAGGCGCTCGAGCTCGCCGCAGGCCTGCCCGCAGGGCCGATCACCAGCCTGCCGACCTCCTACCATGCGTACCGCCTCGAGATCCAGGGCCGTTACGCCGAGGCGATCGAGGTTGCGGAGAAAGAGCTCAGTCGCGCCCGCTCGGCGGGAAGCGACGAGGCGGCTGCACTCCTGCTCGACCGGCGCGGCGCCTCGCGCGCCGGCAGCGGAGACCCGGCAGGTATCGACGACATGCGCGAGGCCTACGGCATTCTCGACCGCCACGCCAATCCCAGGGCCGCGGTCAGCGCTTTCAACCTCGCCGAGGCCCTGGTCGCCTTGGGCCGACTTGACGAGGCACATGCGATGTACACGGACGGTCTGGCCTGGGCTCGCCGAACCGGCAGCCAAAGTGTCGAGCGCGGCTGCCTGGGCGCGCTTGCAGGTCTCGCCTACCACGCCGGCCGGCCCGACGAGGCCACCGGCATGCTCGCCGCCGCCGCGGTCGTGACCGCGCGCGACGAGTTCACGGACGCGTGGCTGGCGCAGTGTGAGGGCAGGGTCGCGCTCTCCGAGCGGCCCCACCAGGCTGTCGAACACGCCGAGCGCGCGCTCGCGTACGCGGAAAGGACCCAGAACGACGAGGTCCGGCTCGAGGCTTACGCCTTGCTCGCCCGAGCACACCGGGCGCGCGCAGAGCACGACGCGAGCCGCGCCGCCTGCGACGCCTACCTCGAGCGCTGGCGGACCATCCGGGGTCTGCAACTGCTGCCGGTCACGCTGGTCGAGACCGGCCTGGTGCTCGCGGCCGACGGGCGCAACGCCGAGCTCGCCGGCGCTACCGCGCTGATCACTCTCACCAGCCCCTGGGCCGACGCCGCGCACGCCATTGCCGGCCAGCGCTACGAGGAGGCCGCCTCGATCCTCGACAGCATCCCCTCGATCCCGCTCCGGGATGCCGCACACGAACTGATGCGCGCCGCCGAGCCGATTCGCACCGGCGAGCCCCCCGCCTGAGAAAATCCGGCTCCGGCTAATGATTTGATGGGGATGTGAGCGGCAGGACGCGGAGGCCCTCGCGGCGGCTGCTCTGCTCGGGGCGCTTCGGCGTCCGCACCATGTGCGAAACCCTCACCTCGACGAGATGCCAGCGCCGAGGGCCGAGCTCGAGCGCGATCCGGGCAGGACGGCCGGCGCCGACGCGCAGCTGCGTCCGTCCGTCGACGGCGAAGCGCGCCTCGAGCTCGTGGGCGGCCGTCAAGCGCAGCGCCAGCCTTCCCGTTCCGTAGACCCAGAGCCGCGCGAGCGGCTCGCGCATCGGGCGGCCGCCGTCGTCGGCGATGGAGCTGTACCAGCCCTGGCAGAAGGCGATCCAGTCGCGCGGCGGCTCCTGTCCCGGCGTGGCGCCGTGCCATCCGCCTCGCACGAAGGCCGTGAGGACCCCATGGTGGGCGAGCGGGCGGAAGCCGTGACGTACGAGCGCGCGTTCCGCGAACCAGGAGGTGTCGGGCACGAGCGTGCTCGCGGCGAAGATGCCGCCGTGGACCGCCACGTAGCGGACGCCCAACCGGTCGAGCAGCGCACTCGTCCCACGCGTCCAGGCGCCGCAGTTGAGCGGCTCGAGCCGGCGTATGACCGGGTCGACCGCCTTCGGTGCGAGCGTCGAATAGCCGGCCGGGCGCTGCCGCAGCGCTTGCATGTCGTAGTAGACGTAGATGCTCCCGTAGTGGACGTCCGGGCGGTAGACCGGCAGCTCGAGCAGGCGCCCCGACCCCGGATCTGACACCGCCGTGTAGGCGGCATTCGCCCTGTCGGCCGGAGCGGCCAGGTACAGGTGCGACTCGAGATCACCGAACAGTGCCGCCACGACGAGCATGGGAAGGACGATCCGTGGCAGCCGGGCGACCGCGAAAGCCACGAGGGCGGCGAGCGACAGGCAGGCAATGGGCATTAGCCGTTCAGGCACGCGTGGATAGCGCAGTGGGGGAAAGGCATGCCAGAGCGCGGTGTACAGCGGCAGGTTCGTCCCCAGCGCGAGCAGCGCCGGCACGACTACGCCGACTCCGAGCAGCAAGGCGAGGGCGCGGCGGCGCGCGCGGACCAGTAGCACAAGCCCGGCGACCCCCATCAGCGGCGTCAGCCAGCCGAGGAAGACAAAGCTCTCGGTCCCGTGGCGGCGGTTCCGAGCCACGAAGTCCGCCCACTGCGCCTGGTAGCGGTGCACGTCGTGCAGCGTCCGGCCTTCGGAGCCCACCGAGCCGGCGATCGCGACGCGCTGGACGAGCAAGCCCGCTACCACGGCGACGACAACCCCCGCGAGCGCTCCCCAGAGCGGTCTTCCCCGGAGGCGGATCGCCGCGTACGCGAGGAAGAACGGGATCGCGGCGAGCGCGACGTGGACTTGGCCCGAGAGCGGGATCGAGGCCAGGGCGGCGCCTGCGAGCACGAGCCACCACTCGCTGCCGCGGCGGGCCCGCTCGAGCGCGTAGAGCGAAAGTGGGATCAGCATCGAGATCGGCCCGAGCAGATGACCGAGGCTCTGCGCCGTTCGGTAGGGCGCGATCGCGAAGGCGAGGCCACCCGCGAGCGCGGCGGCGCGTGGGAGCCCGAGCTCACGCAACCATGCGCAGGCGAAGGCCCCGGCCAGGACGTAGGAGAGGAGCACGAAGACGTTCCAGGCGATCACCGGGCCGCCGACCGCCTCGAGCGGCCAGTAGGGGATCGCGAACGGCCAAGCTGCGAAATTGACCGTCGGAGACGCCTCTGGCTGGAAGGAGTACGGGTCGAGCCAAGGGGCGTGGCCGTGCTCCAGCTGGTGGCCGAAGAGCCAGAGCCGGTAGCCGGTCTGGAGGTGGTCGCCCGGCGCGGCCTCGCCGAGGCCGACCGCGCTCCGCGCGAGGAAGTGGGAGCCGACGTGGACGATCGCGGGCGCGGCGACGGTCACGGCTGCGACCGCGTAGAGCGCCAGCGCGGCGGCTACGAAGCTCGCGCGGCCGAGAGGAGCTCGTCGAAGTCCGGGATCTCGCCGGCGTCGTAGCGCCATGCGCCGCGCACCGTACCGTCCGGGTCGACGAGGAACGCGCTCCTCTCGGCGACGTCGCGATAACCGTTGAACTCATGCGCGACGCCGAAGCCCCGTATTGCCTCGGCGTTCCAGTCCGAGAGGAGCGGGAAGCTCAGGTCGAGCGCCTGGGCCCAGGCGATGTGCGTCCAGGGAGAGTCGCGGGAGATCCCGAAGGCCCGGACACCCGCCTCGTCCAGCTCGATGCTCCTGTCACGCAGGAGCTCCATCTCGCTCGTTCAGGTCGACGACCAGTCGAAGAGGTAGAAGAGCAGCAGGACACGCCCCTCCGCGACGAGCTCGCGCAGCGAGACCTGCTCGCGCGGGGCAAGCCAGACGCGGACGTCCGGGATGGGATCGCCTTGGCTCAGCATCGGCCCGAGCTTATTGGGTTACGACCGCGACGTCGCGCGCGGCGGGTGCGACCGGCTTTTCGAGGATCTTTCGGCCCGTGTCGACGAGGTCCGTCAGCGTGCCGCGATAGAGCGAGGACGTGACGACGAAGCTGCCGTAGAGACCGAGATTGAACGAGCCGTAGGGGACGTGGACCAGCCGCACGAGGCGGCCGGTGCGGTACGAGAGGATCCGGAGCGTGCCGTCGTTCCCGCTCGTGACAAAGACGTAATGCATCTTCGGGAAATCGACGAAGGCGACGTGCTGGGGCGGCGGGCCGGCGGGAAGGAGGTGCAGCAGGCGCCCGCTCACGGCGCTGAAGACGCCGATGGCCGCGCGGTCGTCGTACGTCACCCACACCGTCTGCCCGCTCGGCGAGAACGCAAGGTCGTGCGCGAATCCGTGAGGGTCGACATGATCGATTAGCCGCGGCCGCTCGAGGTTCGTCGTATCCACGACGGCGATCGAGCGTGCCCGCTCGCCGAGAGCGATCCAGAGCCTGCCCTGGTTGGGGTTGAAGCCCATGTGGTGCGCGCCGTAGCCGACAAAGACCCGACGCAGGACACATCCGCAGGCGAGACCGAGCACGTCCAGCTGGCCGCGCGCGTCGTCGGTCACGTACGCGAGCTCCCGGGGCGGGAACGGAACCGGGAGCGCGATGTGCGGCGAGCCGAAGCCTCGCAGCACCTTGAGAACGCGGAGCTTCAACGCGTCGACGATCGTGACCGCGCCCGCGCCTGGGCTGACGACGACAGCGTAGCGAGCGCTGGTCTCGACGTTCTGTGGGTCACTCGGCATCCGCAGCCGCTTGAGCACGCGTCCCGACGGCAGCTCGACCGCGATCAACTGGTTCAGCGTCTCGGCCGTCACGAGCGCGACCGGCGTTCCGCCCGCAACGCGCGCCTGCGACGCGGGCGCAGCGAGTGCGACGGCGAGGAGAAGGAATGGGAGCGCCTTCATCAATCGCCTTTACGTCACGGGACCCCTCGGGCGTCCGCATCCGTAGAAGAATCGATGCGCGTCTTCTTCGCCGCCGTGGTCGCCGCGGTCGCCGCTCCCGGCGCTGCGCACGCTGCCCCCAACTGCGCCGGCGCGGTCCCGAGCGCGCCCGCCGGTTTGCCGTCGCCGGTCGCAGTTACAACGGTGTGCGGCGTCTACACCGTCTCGGCGGCGGGAACGGTCTCGGTAGGCCCAGCGCGCACACTGCAAGCTCCGCCGACCGATCGCACCTTCCTCGGCCGGCGCGGCAGGCATGTAGTCCTGATCAGCGACGGCCGGATTATCTGGCAGTCGCAGCGCTCGTTCCCACGCTCGCTTGCGGTCGGCAACGTCGCGCTGACCCTGCCGGACATCGCCTTTTCGTTCCAGGGAGGGCGTAGGCTCTGGGTCGCGCGCCTTGGCCGGGCCGAGCAGCCCGTAGCCCTGAACGAAAGCCCGTACGCGTGGACCGCAAACCGTGGCCTCCTGACGACGCGGTGGATCGGTCCAGGTGACCTCTCGTCGTTACTTGTCCGCACGGAAGACGGATCTCATCCGCGGCTGATCGCGGCACGGGCCCGGATGCTCACGTTCGACGACGCGACACAGACGCTGTGGTTTTTCTCACGCGGTGCGCTCGTCAGAAGTGACGGTCGAACGACCACGACGATCGCGAAGCTGAGCGCGCTGGGCATGGGGCGCAACACGTACTTCGAGCTACTCGACAGCGGACTGATCGCGGTCGCCGGCGAGAACCGGATCGCAATCCTGCGGCGAGACGGTTCCGTCTTCGCCGCGAGCGACTTGTCGCAGCCGCGCGGCGTTGGAACGGCGCTTGAGCTGACGGGCCGCCCGGTCGTTGCAGCGGACACCGTCGCCTTCGCGGTCGGTGAGGTCGACGGTGGCGGTCTCACCCCGGTGGAGCACGTTTTCGTCCTGCACGCGGGCGACACGAAGGCGACGGAGGTACTTCGTACCCGGGTGGAAGACAACCCGTGCGGACGCTACGCCGGTCTCGAGTGGAACGGCGACTGGCTTCTCTACACGGACGGGGAGCGGGCGACCGCGATCGACACGACCGATGCGGGGCGATCGGTCGACCTGTCGGCATTCCTACTCGGCCTTCCAGGTGTCGGTCTCGACGAGGAAGGCTCCCTGTCCGGCCTCGGCGACGTCGCCTGGGCCGGCTAAGCGGCGACGGCAGCCCGTTCGGTCTCGTCCGCGATTCCGTGCACGACCTCGACGATGTCTCGGTTCGCGTTGAAGATCCGGCGCTGCCGGTCGGCGCCGTTGCCGCGGGCGAGGATCTGACGCACGCCCTCGAGCTCCCGGTCGGAGCCGAGCTCGCGCGCATGAGGCTCGATGTCGCGAAGCGTCCGCCGGACGAGCTGCGCGATCGATACACGGTTTCGGCGGCCGGTGGCGAGGTCCATGACGGGCGCGTCGAGGCCGTAGCGTGCAGCGAGCCACTTGTTCTCGGTCGTGAGGATCCGGTGGTAGGAGGGGATGTCGCGACCTGCTTCGTACTGCTCCGAGTACAGCTTCACGAGCGCCTGGCAGAACGCGGCCAGCGCCACGGTGTCCTCGAGCGAGGTGACCGCATCGCAGATCCGGACCTCGATCGTGCCGAGCCGGGGATGGAGGCGGACGTCCCACCAGATGTGCGTGTAGTCCGCGATGCTTCCCGTTTTCTCGAGCTGCCCGACGACCTCCGCGTAGTCCGCGTAGTCGCGGAAGCGGGGCGGTGGCCCCGAGCGCGGGAACGCCGCGAAGACGATCTGCCGGGTCGACTCGAGCCCGGTCAGCTCGCCGCGCCAGAAGGGCGAGCTGGCCGAGAGCGCGAGCAGGGACGAGAGGTGCGGCAAGAGGCCGTTGACGATCTGGATCGCCTTGTCCGGATCGTCGACGGCCACGTGGATGTGGAGGCCGAAGATCAGCTCGCGCCGCGCGACGTACTGCATCTGGTCGACGAGGTGCCGGTAGCGGTCCCGCGCCGTGATCCGTTGCCGCTCGAAAAGGCTGAACGGGTGCGTGCCGGCTGAGCCGACGCGCAGCGAGTCGGCATGCGCCACGGACGCGACGTAGGAGCGCAGCTTCCGCAGCTCGCGCTCGACGTCGCCCGCCGTGTGGCAGACGGGCGTCGCGATCTCGAGCACCGACTGCATCAGCTCCGCGTTGATCTGCGTCTCGAGCTCGTGCCCGCTGATCGCGGCGAGCACCGTGTCGATGTGCTGGACGAGGTCGAAGGTCTCGCCGTCGAGCAGCATGTACTCCTCCTCGACTCCGAGCGTGTAGGGGTCGCTCTGGCCGAACCGGTGGTCGAGCACGCTGCCGCCCGCGGCGAAGCTCCCCTCGCCCGTGATCGTCGGAGGAAAGATCTGCTTCACCACGCCGCAAGTATGACCCGCTCGGCCTAGGCGGCTTCTGAAGTCGCGCGGAGCACGACATACCGTCGTGCCGCGAGCACAGTCGGGAGTCCAATCACCAGCGCAGCACCGATCTTGCCGACGATCTGACCCGTGAAGAAGTGGAGACCGCGGCCGCCGAACGCCGCCGTCAGGAAGACGACGCTGTCGATGGGCGCGCTGATTCCGGCCGTTACCGCGATGCGCACGGCGTCCGGAACGCGCCCGCGCAGCGGCGCGCCGACGACGTTGTCGACCGTCTCGGAGACGATGAACGCCGCAAGGCTCGCGACGACTATTCGCCAGGTCGAGCCGACTGTGCTGTCGAAGCCCTGGCCGGGGAACGCCGAAGCGCTGTGGACGACGATCGCGATATAGGCGGCCAGAATCCCCGAGCCGACGAAGCCGAGCAGGATCATCATCTGGGCGTTCACCGCGCCCTCGCGCCGGGTCGGGGCCGTGTAGTGCGCAGCCTGCACCAGGGCGAGCGCGAGGCCGATCAGGTAGACGCCGCCGGGCGCATCCAAGTGGGTGAAGGGCAGGCGGATGATCTTGAGAGCGCCGATCTGAGCCGAGCAGACCACGGCGACGTAGATGCCGGTGAGAACGGCGAGCCTCATTCGAGCGGGGCGTCCTAGTATCGGCGGCGTGGACGCGCTGCGTCAGGTCGATGCGTGGCCGGGCGAGCGCGCGGCGGCAGGTGTCGTCTCCACCGGCGGCGTCGTCGGGCGACGCGGGAACGGCGAGCCGGTCCCGTGGGCGTCCGTGACGAAGCTCGCAACGGCGCTCGCGACGCTCGTCGCGGCAGAGGAGGGAGTCGTCGAGCTCGACCAGCCGGCGGGGCCTGCGGGGGCGACGCTCAGGCACCTGCTCGCGCATGCCTCCGGCCTTCCCACTGACGGGACCCAGCCGATCGCGCGACCGGGCGAGCGCCGGATCTATTCCAACTCGGGCTTCGAGGCGCTCGGGGACGTCGTCGCGGCGGCCGCGGAGATGCCGTTTGCCGATTACCTGCGGGCGGCGGTGCTCGAGCCGCTCGGGCTCGGCGCGACACTGGAGGGCTCGCCTGCTTCGGGCCTGCGCGGGTCGCTCGACGACCTGCTTGCCCTCGGCCGCGAGCTGCTCGCGCCCACCGTCGTCGCGCCTGAAACGCTGGCCGAGGCGACCGCGGTCCAGTTCCCGGGCCTCGCCGGCGTGCTGCCGGGGTTCGGTCGGCAGGAGCCGAACGACTGGGGCCTCGGCTTCGAGCTGCGGGACGAGAAGCGGCCGCACTGGACGGGCGGGCGCAACTCGCCGCGGACCTTCGGCCACTTCGGCCGCAGCGGCACGTTCCTGTGGATCGACCCGGAGGCGGGGGTCGCCTGCGCCTGCCTGACGGAGCAGCCCTTCGGCGACTGGGCAAAGGAGGCGTGGCCGCGGCTCTCCGACGCGGTGCTCGGCGAGCTGGACTGATCTTGTTCAGGCCGTTTTCAGGCGAAGCGAGCCACCATGGGTCTGGATGCGCCGATTCGGACTACTCCCCCTGTTCTTCGTGGCAGCGGTCGCGGTTGCGGGCTGCGGAAGCTCGAGCAAGAGCAAGACACACGCTTCACAGCCGACGACGAGCACGCCGTCGACCGCTGCCGCGTCGACGCAGACCGCGCCGACGACGACTTCACCGTCCGCGCTCCAGGCGGAAGCCAACTCCGCCGCTGCGGGGGACATCCCCGATAACCAGGTCTTCCTCGGCTTCCGAGACGCAGCTGCCGGCTACTCGATCAAGTACCCCGAGGGTTGGGCCCAGCAGGGAGCGGGGGCGAGGGTGACCATTCGAGACAAGAACAACATCATTCGGGTGGTCGTGACGAGGGCGGCGGCGCCGAGCGCAGGAACCATCCGTCACGAGCTCGCCAGTCTGCAGGGGGCGCACGTGCGGAGCGGCCCGACCCGAATCACGATCGGCGGCGCACCTGCCTTCAAGGTCGTCTATGCGACCCAGAGCGCGCCGAACGCGGTCACGGGGAAGCGCGTAACGCTCGTCGTCGACCGCTACTACCTCTCGCACGCCGGCAAGGAGGCGATCGTCGATCTCGGCTCCCCCGTGGGGGTCGACAACGTCGACGCGTATCGCCTGATCATCCAGAGCTTCCGGTGGAGGTAAAAAGCCTCTGGCGCGAGCCCGAGCACGCCCAGGAGGAGATCTCGTTCGGCGCGCTCGAGTTCCACGACGTGTTCAAGATCTTCCGCTCGGGTCCCGCCCAGACGGTCGCCCTGCGTGGACTCGACCTGCGGATCGAGCCGCGCGAGCTCGTCGCGGTCTTCGGCCCGTCCGGCTCGGGCAAGAGCACGATGCTCCACCTCGCCGCCGGCCTCGACGAGCCTTCGGCGGGCGAAGTCCGCGTCTTGGGCCGCTCGCTGACACGCGCCGACGAGGCTGAGCTCGCCGCTTACCGCGCCCGGGATGTCGCGGTCGTCTTCCAGAGCGGCAACCTGTGGTCGACGCTCTCGGCGCGCGAGAACGTCGCGTTGGCGCTGCGGCTCGCGGGCCGGAGGCGAATCGAGACCGCGGTCGACCGCGCGCTCGATGCGTTCGACCTGCGCAGCCGGGAGCGCCTGAGCGCGGGGATCCTGTCGGGCGGCGAGCAGCAGCGGGTTGCGATCGCCGCGGCAGCCGCGCGCGAGGCCCCGCTCGTGCTGGCCGACGAGCCGACAGCGGAGCTAGACGAGGCCAACGAGCGGATCGTGCTCGAGGCGCTCGCCCGCCTGCGCGAGGAGTTCGGAAGCACCGTTGTGGTCGTCACGCACTCGCCCCGGGTGGCAGAGGCCGTCGACCGGGTGATCGAGCTCCACGACGGCAGGACCGCATGAGCGAAGCTCTGGCAGGCTGCCGCGGGGTCGTCGTCACCTACGGCCAAGGCGAGTCCGCCGTCCGTGCGCTCGACGGCGTCGACCTGACCATCGTGCCCGACGACAGCGTCGCTCTGCTCGGCCGCTCCGGCTCGGGCAAGACGACGCTGCTCCACGTCCTGGGCGGGCTCGTCGAGCCTTCCGCAGGCACCGTGGAGTGGCGAGGCCGTCCGCTCGCCACGCTCGATGCTGCCGCCCGCGGCGCACTGCGCGCCCACGGGATCGCATACATCTTCCAGGGCTCGAATTTGCTGCCGCACTTCACGGCGTTCGAGAACGTCGCGTTTGCCGCGCGCGTCTCGGGGAACGGCGTCGATCCCGGTCTCGCCCCTCTCTCTCTGCTCGAGCTCGTCGGCCTGACCCCGAAGTCCGACCATCTGCCCGCCGAGCTCTCGGGGGGCGAGGCGCAACGCGTGGCGATCGCTCGCGCGCTCGCGCAGGGACCGGAGCTGCTGCTCTGCGACGAGCCGACCGGCCACCTGGATTCCGATACGGGCGAGCGCGTGCTCGACTTGATCGAGGCGCTCGAGCGTGAGTTCGGATTTGCCCTCGTTGTGGCCACCCACGACGTCGACGTGGCGGCGCGCCTCCGGCGCGCGCTCGAGTTGCACGACGGTCGAGTCGTCTCCGAGGAGGTCGTTGCTTGACCGCGCTCGCCCGCCTCGCGGTCGTCGGCCTCGTTCGCGCTCCGCTTCGCAGCGCGGTTCGGGTCCTTTCTCTTGCCGCCGCGGTCGCGCTGCTCGGGGCGATGATCCTCTTCGTCGGCCACTCGCTGCGGACGATGACCTCGAGCGCGACCCGGAGCGTCGCGCTGGACTGGCAGGGACCGGTGCCGTCGTACGCCGCGGTGCTTCGCGCCGCCGCCGGCGTCGCCCGGCAGCCGGGTGTCCTGGAGGCGGCGCCGGTCGCCACCGCCCCGTTCGCCGGCGC
>JBARRS010000225.1:0-3400 GCA_049644345.1 Gaiellaceae bacterium | reverse complement strand
CGGCAGATCGAGATCTACGAGTCCGGCCGCGAGGTCGAGCAGGAGACGCTCCACTTCGACCCGAGTCGCGAGGACGCGCCGCCGTTGCGGACGAAAGAGGAGGCCCAGGACTACCGCTACCTGCCGGAGCCGGATCTCGTCCCCCTCGAGCCGGAGCGCGAGCTCGTCGAGCGGCTACGCGGCGAGCTGCCGGAGCTCCCTGGGGCGCGGATCCGCCGGCTCGAGGCCGAGCTGGACTTCGGCACGGCGGAGGGGCTCGTGACGTCCGGCCGCGACGATCTGTACGGGCGCACGCCCGGCGACCGGCGCGCGGTCGCGAACGTGCTCATGAACGAGCTCGCGGCGACCGGTATCGATCCGGCCGCGGTGAACGGCGAGGAGCTCGGGAAGGTGATCGAGGCGCGCTCCGAGATCCCGCGCTCGGCCTTTGCCGAGGCGCTGGCGGCGAGCGGCGATCCGGGCTTCTCCGCGGAGAAGTACCTGGGCGAGACGATGGTCGCGGACGAGTCCGAGCTCGACCCGGTAATCGACCGCATCCTGAGCGAGAACGAGCAGCAGGTCGAGGCCTACCGCGGCGGCAAGGAGGGCGTGCTCGGCTTCCTGGTCGGCCAGGTGATGCGGGAGACGCAGGGCATGGCGAACCCGAAGGTGGTGAATGAGCGCCTGCGCGAAAAGCTGCGCGCGTAGAGAATCCGCTCACGATTCAGCGGGCGAAATGACCTGCCCTATCCCGCCGCCGGTGCCCTCGAGACGCTCGACTTCGTTCGGGCGTACGCCCGCAGCGAGCTCGACCTCGAGTTGGCTCTGAGGAGAGCCCGGCGCTGGCATTCGCGCCCATCCCCCTGGAGGAGCTCCGCGATCGATGAGCACAGATGCGCCGGGCTCAAGGAGATCCTCGAGAAGCGGTGAACTTCCTCAAGGCGCTCGGCGACTAACCCGATAATCAGTTTTTGACTCGTCCGCAGGGGAACAGCCGAAGGGTGGATCGAGACGAGAGTCTCTTCGCCCACCCGATCCAGCGGGGCCGTCGCTCGACCGCCGCGCTGATCGGATTCGCCGTGGTGCTCTCGACCGCTGCGCTGGCGGGCGTTGCCTGGGCGGCCGGATTCGACTCCGTCCGCGACCGGCTCGTGCACCCGAACTGGACCTGGATCGTCGTCGGGCTCTGCGGGCAGGTCCCCGCGCTCCTCGGCTACGCGCTCGCCGTCCACGGGATCGCGGCGGTGGAGGGCGGGCCGACGCTCGGCCTGCGGCGCGCCTGGGCGGTCGTTGCCGCGGGCTTCGGACCCTTCGTCCTGCACGGCGGCGGCTTTGCGGTCGACCTGCAAGTCCTCAAGGACGCCGGGCTCGACGAGCGTGAGGCGCGCTGGCGCACGTTTGGCCTCGGCGTGCTCGAGTACGCCGTGCTCGCCCCGACTGCCTGCGTCGCGGCGATCTACCTGCTCGTCCACGGCTCCGCCGTGCCTGACGGCTTCACCGCTCCCTGGGCGATTGCGGTTCCGGCCGGCTTCGCGGCGGCCTTTGCGGCCCTGCGCTTCCGCGGCCGGCTGCAGCGCAGGCGCGGGAGCGGCCCAACGGCGCTCGGAGAGGCGCTCGAGGCCGTCGACATCCTGCGGCGGCTCGCCCTCAGCCCCGGCGACGGAGTGCCGGCCTTCACCGGGATGGCGCTCTACTGGGCCGGCGAGATCTTCACGCTGTGGGCGACGCTGCGGGCGTTCCTGGGCGGCGGGCCCGGAATCGCTGCGTTGATCATCGGCTACGCGACCGGTTACGCGCTCACGCGGAGAACGCTTCCGCTCGCGGGCGCGGGGGCGGTCGAGGCGCTGCTGCCGTTCTCGCTTCTGTGGGTGCACTTCCCCTTGGCCGCAGCGGTGCTCGCGGTCTTCGCGTACCGGTTCTACAACGCCTGGCTCTTGCTCGTGCCGGCGCTCTTCGGCCGCCGCGCGCTCCGCGAGGCCTAGCGCCTTACGGCCGCGTGCGTCGCGGCTCGGAAGGCGAGGCGTGCGGTCGCGCGCGGGATGTGCGCGGCGCGGGCGACGGCGGTGTCGAGGGCTTCTGTGAAGTAGGTGACGTCGGCCTCGCTGAGCGTGAGCGGCGGCAGCACCTTGAGCACGTTCAACCCGTGCCCGGCGACCTGCGTCAGGATCCTGTGGTCGCGTAGGAGCGGCACGACGACGAGCTGGGCGAAGAGGCCGCCGTGTGCCCGCTCGAGCAGGCGCCACGAGTGCCGGTGGCGTCGCGGCTCGGCGAACTCGATTGCCCACATCAGCCCGAGGCCGCGCACCTCGCTGACGACCTCGTAGCGCGCGACGAACGGCTCCGTCAGCTCGAGTAGCAGCTTGCCCATGCGAGCGGCGTGCTCGACGATCCCCTGCTCGTCCAGCTCGCGCATCGTGGCGATTCCGGCGATCATCGCGAGATCGTTCGGAGCGAAGGTCGAGCCGTGACGCACGGAGTGCTCGAGCGAGTCGAAGACGGTATCGAAGACGTCGGTGCGGAACAGGCATGCTCCCGAGGGGACGTAACCCCCCGAGAGCGACTTCGCGACCGGGACGAGGTCGGGTTCCAGGCCCCAGTGCTCGAACGCGAACAACCGTCCCGTCCGTCCGAGGCCGGTCTGCACCTCGTCGACGCAGAACAAGGTGCCGTAGCGGCGGCACAGCTCCTGCGCGTGCTCGAGGTAACCCTGCTCGGGCATGACGACGCCCTTCCCCTGAATCGGCTCGACCAGGAAGACCGCGACGTCCTCGCGCGCGAGCTCGCGCTCGAGCGCCTCGGCGTCGTTGAAGGGCACGCGGTCGAATCCATCCAGGAGGGGCTGGAACGGGAGTGAGAACTCGTCACAGCCTGCCGCTGAAAGTGAACCGAGCGTCAGGCCGTGGAAGCCCTTCTCCGCAGAGAGCACGCGCGGGCGTCCGGTCGCCGCGCGCCCGAGCTTCAGCGCTGCTTCGACGGCCTCGGTTCCCGAGCTCGTGAAGAGCACGCGGCCGAGGCGCGAGGGGGCTCGCGCGAGCAGCTCGCGCGCGAGCAGACCGGCAAGCGGCGAGACCCCGAGCTGCACCGACCCCGGCGTCTCGAGGGCGAGCGCCTCTTGGAGGGCTGCTCGCACACGTGGGTTGTTGCGGCCGACGTTGAACATCCCGAAGCCGCCGACCATGTCGAGGTACCTGCGCCCGCGGTCGTCGTAGATGTAGGGGCCCTCGGCCCGCTCCCAGCGCAGGTCGAAGCCGATCGTGCGCAGCATGCGGACGAATTGCGGGTTGACGTGCCGCGCGTAAAGCTTGAGCGGGTCATCCCCGTTCAGGAGCGCTGAGAAGGCAGGTTGCGTGTCCACCGTACGTGCCTTTGTACCGCTATTGGCGGCGACGCGCCAGCGCCGCTCAAGAGTGGCGGCGTCTTG
>JBARRS010000224.1:0-1592 GCA_049644345.1 Gaiellaceae bacterium | reverse complement strand
GCTCGCTCGACCGCGCCGCACGTGCTCGGCGGGGCTCGCCGCGCAGCCCGAGCTGGAGGGCGACGAGCTCGCGCGCCGTCAGCTCGGGCGCGAGGGCTCGCGCGTAGTGCTGATCGGCATACCCGAGCGTCGAAGTGCGGTAGGCGGTCAGCTTCTGCGGGCTCAGCTTCGAGAGCTCCATTCCGAGCACGCGCACGGAGCCCGCCGACGGGCGCTCGAGCCCGGCGAGGATACGAAGCAGCGTCGTCTTCCCGGAGCCGCTGGGCCCGAGCACGGCGAGCACTTCGCGCTCGCGAACGTTCAGCGAGAGACCCTGGAGCGCGGCGGCATCGCCCTCCGGCGTCGAGTAGACGCGGAAGAGGTCGCGGACCTCGATCGCGGCGACGCTCAAGCGCCGGCCTCGGAGAGCCGTCCGGGCGCGTCGCCCCGGAAGGCGGTCCTCGTTGCGAGGACGGCGAGAAGGGCGGCAGCAGCGAGGTAGACCCCGACCGCGAGGCCGACGACCTTCCAGTCGAGCGAGAGGGCGAGCGGTGGCTCGGGCGCCGTGGCCTCCGCGGTCAGCGCCACGAGCCGGACGACGAGCGCTACGAGCGCCGCGCCGGCGCCGAGCCCGCCTACGAGCGCGAACGCGGCGACGACGAACGTTCGCAGGCGTACGTGGCGGCGGAGCGTCGCCGGCGTGGCGCCCTGAGCCTCGAGGTCGAGCAGCTCGCCGCTCTCGTCACGGAGATCGGCGACGAGTCCGAGCAGGAGGCCGACGAGCGCGAGTGCGAGTGCCGCGATCGCAGCGCCCGCGAGGACGAGGAGCGCGCCACGCGCGAGCGGATCACCCGCGAGCCGGCGCTCGAGCGCCCGCCTCGACTCGATCTGGAGCGTCGTGAACGGGGGGCGGCGAAGCGTGGCTTCCGCCTGCGCCGGATCGCGAGCGTCGAGCCAGATCTCGTCCGGGACGGCAGAGCCGGGCTCGGCCGCGTTCATCGTCTCGGCCAGCGATCCCGCGTCGGCGATCACGGCGTCGCCGTGAACGCTCGGGAAGCGCGAGACCGTGCCGACGATCCGCGCGAGCACGCGCTGGCCTTCGACGTCGAGCGGGAGCACGCCCCGCGCCCCCGCGGCGGCGGCGAGCCCCTTCGAGACGACAACGGAGAGCGGCCGCCCGTCGGTGGGCTGAGGTGCGCGGGCGAGCCCCTGCGCTGCGCTTGTGACCGCGTATAGGAACCGGTGCGGTCCGAGCGGCGAGAGGCCGTTCGCTCCGCGCCAGCCGCGGAGGTCAAGCCCGAGCGTCAAGACTCCGCGGGCGACGGGATTGACGTTCAAGCCGGCGTTGGGAACGCCGTGGAGGCCGGTGTTCGTGAGGTTGAAGGCGAGCGCGACGAGCTTTCCGCCTCGGGCTGAAGGCGGCACCGGCGCACGCAGGACGGTCCTGCGCGGGCCCTGCGTCTCGCCGAGGCGGAGGGTGGCGAACGCGCCGCGCGGCGTCTGGACAGACGCCGTCACCGCAAGGTCGTCGCCGCTCACCGAGATCGGCACGGCGAGCTGCCGCGTCGCGAGCCGCCTGCCCGCTAGCGCAAGCGGCCGCGGCGGCCCCAGCC
>JBARRS010000223.1:0-3664 GCA_049644345.1 Gaiellaceae bacterium | reverse complement strand
CGACGCGGCCGGGCGTGTGGCAGGCGCCGAGCTCGCCGGGCGCGGCGTCGAGGCGCTCGGCCCCGTCGCTGAGGGTGCGAACGGAGTCGTCGTCTCGATCGTCGGCCCGGACGGTGAGCGGACGATGGCCTCCGACCGGGGCGTCTCGCCGGAGCTGAGCCCTGAAGAGCTCGACGAAGCCTGGTTCGACGGCTGCGACTGGCTCCACGTCTCCGGTTACGCGCTTGCCCGCATGCCTATCGCCGAGGCGGCGGCGGCGGCCGCAGCTCTTGCGCGTGCGCGCGGCGCCCGGGTCAGCGTCGACCTCTCCGCGTGGACCGTGATCCGTGAGACCGGGGCCAGGCACTTCCGCGAACGGATCGAGGGGCTTGAACCGGCGCTCGTTTTCGCGAATGAGGCCGAGTGGGAGATGGTCGGCGGCGCCTACGCCCTGGCCGATACGGCGATCGTAAAGCGAGGACGGCGTGGCGTCGCCGTCGTCGGCGGCGGCCGGTCGGAGGAATACGAGCCGTCGACCGCCGACGTCGTCGATACCACCGGCGCCGGCGATGCGCTGGCGGCGGGGTTCCTCGTAGGCGGAATCGAGCTCGGGCTCGAGGCGGCAGCGCGATGTGTAGGAAAGCTTGGAGCGATGCCGTGAACGGCGCTGAGTGGATCGAGATCGCCCCGGAAGTGTCAGAAGCCCTGCGCGAAGGGCGCGCGGTCGTCGCCCTCGAGACTACGCTCGTCGCCCACGGCTTCCCACCCGGGGTGGGGGAGGAGGTTGGGTCCGAGGTTGACGCGCGTGTGCATAAAGAAGGGGCCGTGCCGGCGACCGTCGGCGTGCTCGACGGCGTCGTCCGGGTCGGGATCGGGCCCGAGGAGCTCGAGCGCTTCACGCACGACGCGCGCAAGGTCGGGCCTCGCGATCTCGCCGCATGCGCCGTGCAAGGCGCCGTCGGAGCGACCACGGCCGGCGCCACGCTCGCCGTCTGCCGCGCGGCTGGGATCCGCTTCATGGCGACCGGCGGTCTCGGCGGTGTCCACCGCGGCTTTCCCTCGCTCCTCGACATCTCCGCCGATCTCGGAGAGCTTGCCCGCGCGCAGACGCTCGTCGTCTCCTCGGGCGTCAAGTCCCTCCTGGATGTGTCCGCCACCGCCGAGCTGCTGGAGACGCTCGGCGTTCCCGTGCTCGGCTGGCGAACCGATGAGCTGCCGCTGTTCTATGCGGCAGGCGGGGGGCCGGCCGTCTCGGCGCGTGTAGAGGCCGCGCCCGAGGCGGCCCGGATCGCCGCAGGCCACTGGCGCCTCGGCGGCGCCGGCCTGCTACTCGTGCGGCCGCCCGACGAGAGCCTCGAGGATCTCGAGCCGCTGATCGAACGGGCGCTTGCGCAGGCGCGCGGGCAAGGCGTGACCGGTCAGGGAGTCACGCCGTTCGTCCTCTCGCGCATCAACGAGGAGAGCAGCGGCCGCACGGTCGCGGCGAACCGGGAGCTCGTTGCAGCGAACGCAGCGCTTGCGGCCAACGTCGCAACCGCCGCGGCGCAGCTACCCGATCGCTTCTAGGAACTCGTCGATCGAGAGAGCCGTCAGCGTCTGGAGCCGAGCGCTCCCGCGCGCACCGAGCGCCACCGACACGCGTGCGATCGTGGTCGCGTCGGGAGCCTCGACCACGTTCACGAAGTCGTAGGGACCGAGTGTGGCCCACTGGTGAAGCACCTTCGCGCCGAGCTCCTCGACGTCACGATTGACCTCGCGCAGCCGGTCGGGGTTCGACTTCAGCGTCTGCACGCCCTGGATGGTCAGATTCGACAGCAGGATGTACGTCGGCATCGCGCTTCCTCCTCTTCTGGGGGCCCGAGCCTACCGCCCTCGCCACCTGGTCGAAGTAGAGGAGCGCGGAGCCGACGAAGAGGAGCGGCGAGACGACGAGGTCGGCGAGGAATGCGGCCGTCTTATCCGCGGCCTGACCCCCGCCGCGCAGGAGCAGCACGAGCACGAGCCTGGTCAAGAAATAGGTGATCGTGAGCGTCGCCAGCGCACCTGCCGCATGGACGTAGTCGGCACGGGCGAGGTCGCGACCGCGGGCGAGGGCGGCGCGGAAGCTGCGGCCCTCGAACATGGCGGCGGGAACCGCGAGACCGAAGAGTGCGAGCCAGGCGACGGCGGGCAACACTGCCAGGCGAAAGAGGACGGGCACCGGGAGGAAGATCACCACTCCGATCGCGAAGGCCACGGCGGCGCGCCGGCGCTCGAAGGGCGCTCCCGCGACGACACAGGCACTGATGTAGGCCGCCGTGAGGAAGGGCGAGGCAGCCCAGAGCCCTAGGGTCTGGAGGTCGAGTGAGTGCCCTGCGGCGACGAGGTCGAGGACGGCGAGCGGCAGCCCTAGCGCGAGAGTCAGCCAGAACCGCTGTCCGTACAGCCGCACCGAGTCGGCGACGAGCTGCCCGATCGTCCGGGTCTGCGACATCGGTGGAAACGCTACCGCGAAGCCTCAGGCGATCGCTTCGACCGACGCCTCCGCCTTCTCGAACACGAGCTCCCCGTCGTGGGCATCGACGCGTACGGTGTCGCCGTCCGAGAACTCGCCCTCGAGCAGCCGGAGCGCGAGCGGATTCTCGACCAAGCGCTGGACCGCGCGTCTGAGCGGGCGGGCGCCGTAGGTCGGGTCCCAGCCGGCCTCGGCCAACGCCTCCTTCGCCGCATCGCTCAGCTCGATCGTGATCCCGCGCTCTGCAAGCCGTGCCCACAGCCGCTCGAGCTGGAGGTCGACGATCTCGGCGAGCTGCTCGCGGGTCAGCGGCTTGAAGACGACGACTTCGTCGATTCGGTTCAAGAACTCCGGCCGGAAGCGCTCGCGCAGCTCCTCCTCGGAGCGAAGGTTCGAGGTCATGATGATCACCGTGTTGCGGAAGTCGACCGTGCGACCCTGGCCGTCGGTCAGCCGCCCGTCGTCGAGGATCTGGAGCAGTACGTCGAAGACCTCGTTATGCGCCTTCTCGATCTCGTCGAGCAGGACGACGGAGTAGGGGCGCCGGCGGACCGCCTCGGTCAGCTGGCCGCCCTCCTCGTAGCCAACGTAGCCGGGGGGCGCGCCCACGAGGCGCGCGACCGTGTGCCGCTCCTGGTACTCGGGCATGTCGAGCCGCACCATCGCGCGGTCGTCGTCGAACATGAACTCGGCGAGCGCGCGAGCGAGCTCCGTTTTCCCGACGCCGGTCGGCCCGAGGAAGATGAACGAGCCGATCGGCCGGTTCGGGTCATGGAGACCGGTTCGCGCCCGCCGGAGCGCGTTCGCGACCGCCTCGACCGCCTCGTCCTGACCGACGACGCGCCGGTGAAGCCGCTCCTCCATGTGGATCAGCTTCTCGGTCTCGCCCTCGAGCAGGCGTGAGACCGGGATGCCCGTCCAGCGGGAGACGACCTCGGCGATGTCGTCCTCGTCGACCTCCTCCTTCACCATCGGCTCGGCAACCGCGACGGCGCCGTCACGCTCCTCGAGCTCCTTCTCGAGCGCGGGCAGCTCGCCATAGCGGATCTCGGCGACGCGCTGAAGGTCGCCCTGCCGCTCGGCGCGCTCGGCTTCCATCTTCAGCTCGTCGATCCGCTTCGTGATCTCCGAGACTCGTTGGAGCGCCTCCTTCTCGGTCTGCCAGCGCGCGCTCAGCTCGTTCAGGCGCTC
>JBARRS010000222.1:0-18512 GCA_049644345.1 Gaiellaceae bacterium | reverse complement strand
ACGGCGTGAGGGTGTGGTACCCCTCCGGGATCGGCTTCGTCGCCATCGTCAACCTCCTCCTCGGTCGTGAGCGAGACTCAACGATCCTAAGGCTTCGAACCTCCGCGGCGCGCAGGTTCGCCATCGCGTAGCCGGCCACCGCGCTCTATTTGTGCTCGAGATGCGGTCGGCCTAACCTGGCGAGATGCTCAAGCGACTGCTCCAGATCCTGCGCGTCAAGTGGTTCTTTCGAAAACGGCGGTAGCTACCCGCGAGCCGCAACGGCCGAGGCGAGCCGCCCGCCGGCGAGCCGGTCGGGAATCGTCTCGAGGCGGTCGACCGGCTCGGCGCTGAAGACGAAGCGCACGTAGCGCTCTGCCACCTCACCGCCCCACCCGCGCATGCCCGTGGCTGCGATCGACGCTTCTTCGAGCAAGAGGCGCGAGGCGTCCTCCGGGGTGAATCCCAGCGCCGCGACGTCCAGAAGCATCGACCACCCGCCTCCCGGGCGGACGAAGGGCCAGTCGGGGAGGGCGGCCAGCATCGCGTCTCGTCGGCGCTCGAGCTCCGCGACGGCCTCGGCGACGTGCCGCTGATCTCCGCGCAGCACTGCCCTGGCGGCGGCCCTTGCAATCCCGACGGGCGTCGTAGTGTTGTAGACGTGCGTCCAGCCGACGTCCGCGATCGTCCGAGCCGGGCCGGCGACCCAACCGACGCGCCAGCCGATCATGCGGTGCTCCTTCGAAAGAGAGCCGACGACGATCGTCCGCTCGGCCATCCCCTCGGAGTGGAGAGGGTGGATCAGCGGGCGACCGTCGAAGAGGATTCGCTCCATCGCGGCGTCGTAGAGGAGAAAGAGGTCCCGCTCTCGGCAGAGGTCGCAGACGAGGCGCCAGTCCTCCTCGTCGAAGACACCCCCGGAAGGCATGGAGGGGCTCATGAGGAGAAAGCCGGCTGTCGCGGACGTGATCGCGGTCGCAAGAGCGTCGCGGTCGAGCCGCCACCGGCGGTCGGCGACCCGGAAGGGAGCCAGTCTGGGAACGCCCCCTGCCAGGTGGATCCTGTTGACGATCCCCGCGTAGGTCGGATCGGTGACAACGACCTCGTCGCCCTGGTCGACGGTCGCGAGGAGGACGTTCAAGAGCCCCTCCATACCGCCGCACGTGATCACGATCTCGCGTTCGGAGTCGTAGCGGTGCCCGGTCCGCTCGGCGGTGAAGTCGGAGATCGCCTCGCGGAGCGCATGGTCGCCGGTGAACGGGAGCCAGCTGTTTGCCTCACGCGTCTCGAGGCCGGCGATCGTGGCCGCCACCGCCTCCGGCGGCAGCGGAAGATCGGTGTCGAGGTTCTCCATGCGGAGCACGGGCCGTCCCGGATGGACGGACGGCTCCTCCGCAGCCGCGGCCACCCGGTCGATGCCGAAGCCCCGGATCGCCTCGAGCCGCTCTGCTCTCTTGATCACCGGCCGACTCTACTCTGCCGGTTTGACCGGAAATGACGCACTTCTTCACCCACCACGGATTGCCGCTCCTGTTCGTGGTCGTGATGATCGAGTCGTTCGGGATCCCGCTGCCGGGCGAGACGGCGCTGATCGCGTTCGCGGTGCTCGCCGCTTCAGGGCACTACTCGATCGTCACGGTGATCGCGGTCGCGGCAGCGGGCGCGATCGTCGGGGACAACCTCGGCTACTGGCTGATCGGGCGCCTCGGCGGCCGAGCGCTCTTTGACCGTTGGCGCTGGCTGAACCGTTACGCCGATCGCGTCATCCCCCGCGCCGAGGCGATCATGGCCCGCCACGGCGGCAAGGCGGTCTTCTTCGGGCGCTTCGTCTCGATTCTCCGGTACACGATCGCCTGGATCGCGGGCCTCTCGCGCATGCACTGGTGGCGCTTCCTGTTCTGGAACGCCGCCGGGGGCATCGTCTGGGCGACAGCCGTCGGAGTGATCGCCTACTACGCCGGCAGCGCGGCGGCCAACGCGATCCAGCGCTACGGCCTCTACGCGGCCGCTGGTGTCATCGCCGCAGTCATCCTCGGCTGGTTCGGTTTGCGTGTCGCCCGGCGGCGAGTCGAAGGACGGCTTTGAAGCACCTCTAGACTCATGCTCGGCTCTACCCGTCGCTGCGAGGAGGACATATGAGTGCGCTTGAGTTGCGCGCCCGAGCGGCTGTCCGCAAGGGACGCGGGCAATGGCTCGTTCCGCCCTGGATCGCTCCGGCCTTCCTGCTGTGCGCGGTCGTGTTGTTCCCGTGGACGGCGTTTCTGTTCTTCACGCTTCCTCGCCATTACGTGGCCAATCACTGGCAGCTGGCCTGGGGAGGCTTCGACATCGGTCTGGGGCTCGCGCTCGCAACCACCGCTGTCGCGGTCGCGCGGCGATCGCCGTTCGCCGAGGTGACCGCGGCAGTCACAGGGACGCTTCTCGTCTGCGACGCGTGGTTCGACGTCCTCACCTCGCGCGCGGCGGGCGATATCGCTCAGGCCGGCTTGGAGGCGGCGCTCGTCGAGCTCCCGCTCGCCGCGCTGTGTTTCTGGATGGCGACCAACCTCGCCCACGCCGTCGAGGTCGCGCGGCCGTTCTTGCAGGCGGCCGGATTCACGATCGAGAACAATCGGCTCGTCCCTCCAGACGAGGGCGAGCGCGATCTTCAGCCGTTGCGCCACCAATAGCGGGGATCGTCGGTCTCCGCCGCGGTGAGCTCATCGAGGCTCACACCCGAGTAACGCTCGAGCGTGAACGGGGTCAGGGCGGCGAAGCCGACCGCGGTGAGCGAGTACGTCAATGGATGCACGTCCAGCCGCCACCCCGTCAGCGGGCCCGGATCGGAGAGCATGGCGTGTTCCTGCTCGGTGCGCACCTCGAGCACCACCGCTCCACCACGATCGCCGACGAAGTGATCGTGCCAGACCGCGAGGCCGCGGCTGCGGTCGGCGACGTACTCGTTGAGGCGGTCGTTCGCCTCCCGTGGGGTCGTGCCGGCCGGGGCGAGCGCGTAGACGAGATGGCAGCGGCCGCTCACGCTACCTCGGGTCTTCGCGGTCGATGTTCCAGTGCCGAGCCGCCGATGCGATCCACGCTCCGTCGTCGCGCGGCGAGAACAGGAACCGACTGATCACCCGCTGACCGCCCTCGTGGTCGCCGTAGAGCAGATCGACCATTACCTGCTCCCGCGCCTCGATCGCCGCTCGCGCAGCAGCGAACTCGGCTTCTTCCGGGTCGCGAAACGCCCCTTGCCAGAAGCCGGTGTCGGAGACAGGAACGTAGAGGTCGCGGGTCAGACGCCGGAAATCCTCGGGCGGCGGTGGCCGGCGATCTCCGCTCAGAACGCGCTCCGGATAAAAGAGCCAGCCGTGAAGCACGGCGATCCCCGTGCCGACGTTCCGCAGCGACAGCGCCAGGTAGATCGCCTGGTCGCCTGCCTCCGCGACACCGCAGCCGCCAGCGGCGACGACCCACTTTCCGTCCGCGAAGCCGATCTTCTGGGGCTCGTCGTCGAGCCGTGAGGGCATCAACACCGGACGCAGGCCGGCCAAGAGCGACCGCTCCGCCAGGCGTGAGGCGCGGTTGGCAGACTTCACCGAGGCGTAGGTCGCCCCCGCCAGCACGAGCGTTCCCCCTGCGGTGGCCAGCGCCGAGATCGTGGTCCAGTCGGCCACAGCGCCGAGTCTAGGCATGCCGGGCCGGGCCTTGCATACGCACAAGACCCGGCCCTGAATCGATCTAGACAGCGGGCGCCGCAGACGTCCGCGCAGCGGGCCGCCAGGCCAGAAACACCGAGGCGACGAGGAGCCAGCCCCAGTAGATGAACGCCGGGATGAAGAAGACCGCGAGCAGGTTGATCGCGCCGATCACCACGCCGAGCCACCCGAACCAGCGTGGCAGCAGCCCGGTACGTAGCGCGACGGCCGATGTCGACCAGACGACCAGGGCCGATACGACCACCGCAGCGACCCAGAAGGTGTAGCCCATGTCCCCGACGAGCCGGAAGGTGTTCGCATCGAGGTGGAACTTGGCGGTGTCATTCGTAGCGAACGCCGGACCGGTAAAGCAAATGATCGCCGCAATCCAGAGGGCAGCACTCGCGACTCCCGATCCGAAAGCGAGCGAGCCCAGCCAGCCCGCCCCGCCCTCGGCGGCGACGAGCTTGGAGCGCAGAACGGAGAAGAACAGCACCAAGAACACGATGGCGGCGAGGAAGATGAAATAGCCGACGATGTTGCTCACCTGGTGCGAATGCTTTGCGTAATAGGAGACGATCTTCGCGTCGCTCGAGTCTGTGTTCGGCGAGTTCCCGGCGATTGCGAATGCGATCACGAACCCAGCGACCGAGAGCGCACCTGCCAAGGGACCCCAGCGGTCCCACCATCTCAAAGTCATCGAGCCTCCCTGAGTCGATGTTCCCCGTGCCGAATCGTCCGGAATCGACCGGACGGATACGCGGCTAGCCTGCGGTTTCGGCGCTTCGAAGGCCGCGCAGAGCCCACAGCGAGAAGACCACTGCCAGCGCGAGCGCGGCTCCGAAAGCCGCCCCGACCTGAGTGGGCGAGCCGGCGAGGTAGCCGCGGCCGGCCTCGAGCACGCGAGTCAACGGGTTGACGACGGCGACGGCGTGGATCCAACCCTTGAGCAGCGATAGCGGCACGTAGACAGGCGCGAAGAAAAGGACGAGGAAGACGGGCATCTGCATCACGGGCCCGGCCTGCATCGTCCGGAGCCGCATCGCGACACCCGAGGCCCACAGCAAGGCAGCAATGTTCAGGAGCAGCGCGAGCGCGTAGAGCCCGAAGAGGTCGATCCCGCTGCCGCCGACCTTCATCCCGACGGCGAACGCGACACCGGTGACGACGGCGGCCGTGAAGAGCCACCGAATCAGCGCCGCGGCTCCGTAGCCGAGCACGATGCCGACGCGGTTCGGTGCCGCCAGCATCAGCCGCCGCGCAAAGCCGGTCTCGAAGTCACGAGCGATCCCGAAACCCGTGAAGACGCCGCCGAAGGCGGCCGACTGGAGCATCACGAAGGCAAACTGGAACGCCGTGTACCCGAGTGGGTAATCGAAGCCTGGGACGTCGCGCACGCGCGAGAGGCCGCCCGCGAAGGCGGTGAAGAAAAAGAGCGGGAAGATCAGCGAGGGGATCAGCAGCGACGGGTTGGTGAAGACGTTGTGGAGCGTCCGCCAAGCGACCCCCTGTGCGACGGCCAGCGTCTTCATCGAGCCATCCTGACCCTGAGCGACCACGAGGAAAGCGCCAAGGCGATCACCGTGATCGCCCCCGCGATCCCGAAGCCGAGCCCGAGCGCCTGGCCGTCCCAGCCGGTGATGATCAGGCTACGCACGCACTCGATCAGATACGAGACCGGATTGGCGGTCGCAACGTCGCGGAACCAGCTGACGGCGATCAGGTTCCGCGGAATGTTCATCGATGAGATGAACAGGAAGACGAAGAAGGCAGGGAAGATGCTCTGGACCGCCTCGCCGGAGCCGGTCCTGAGCGCGGCGAACGCTCCGAGCGCGCCGAAACCGAGCGAGACGAGGACGGCAAAGCCGAACAGGACGAGCACCCCGAGCGCTCCCGAGGCAGGCCTGACACCGACCGCGAGACCGACGGAGAGGTAGACCGCCGCCTGGATCACGCCCATGGTCACGACACCCCCGAGCTGGCCGGCGAGCAGCGCGATGCCCCGCATCGGCGTCAGCGAGAGGCGGTTCAGGAAGCCGGTCTGGATGTCGCGTGCGAGGTCGGTACCGGCGTTCATCGTCGCGAACAGCGCGCCCTGGATGAACGGGACCGCGAGCGCGAATGCCACGAACGAATTGGTCGGAAAGCCTGGCAGGCGTGTCTCCGCCTTCAGCCCACCCGAGTTGACGGCCAAGAGCAACATCGGGAAGACGAGCGGGAAGATGACGTTCGCAGGCTGGCGGACGGTGCGCACGACCGACCGGCGCGCGAGCAGGTAGACCTGATCGGCGAACGCGTTCAGGCGGGCTCCATCGCCAGCCCGCGGGCGAGCTGCTCCTCGTCCGGGGCCTCCCCTTCGAGCGAGCGGCCGGTCTTCGCAAGGAAGACGTCGTCGAGCGAGGGCTGGTGCAGCTGGAGGTGCTCCACCTTGAGCCCCTCGGCATCGAGCGCGCGCACGACCTCGGCGAGGTCGTCGTCTCCTGACCGAAGCCGCACGGCGACGCCTTTCGGGGAGGGAACGGGCTCCCCGAAACCGGCGAGGACCGAAGCGAGGCGCTCGCGCTCGGCTGGATCGTCGGGAATCGCCTCGACGGTCGGGCGGCCGACCTGCGCCTTCAGTGCCGCCGGTGTGCCCTCGGCGACGATGCGGCCGTGGTCGATGATTCCGACCCGGTCGGCGAGCACGTCCGCCTCCTCGAGGTACTGGGTCGTGAGGAAGACGGTGACTCCGTCCTCCCGCGCGAGGCGGCCGACCTCCTCCCACAGCGCGGTCCGGCTCTGGATGTCTAGGCCGGTCGTCGGCTCGTCGAGGAAGAGGACGGGAGGGCGGTGCACGAGCGCCATCGCGAGATCGAGCCGCCGCTTCATCCCGCCCGAGTAGCCGCCCACCTTGCGGTCGGCGGCCTCTGTGAGCCCGACCCGCGCGAGCAGCTCGTCCGCGCGGGCGCGACGCGTGTCGCGCGGCAGCGCTTGGAGCGAGGCCTGCAGGCGGAGATGCTCGCGCCCGGTCAGCAGCGGATCGAGCGCCGCCTCCTGGAGCGCGGCTCCGATCCGCATCCGGACCTGCGGGCCCTCGTGGACGACGTCGTAACCGGCGACACGAGCGGTCCCGGCCGTCGGCGGAAGGAGCGTGGTCAACATGTGCACCGTGGTCGACTTGCCCGCCCCGTTGGGGCCGAGGAAGCCGTAAATCTCGCCGGAGTGGACCCCGAGGTCGATCCGGTCGACGGCCCGCGGCCCGTTCTTGAACTCCCTTACGAGTGCTTCTGCCTCGATCGCATGCATGGCGGCAGACTACCTAAACAGTTGACCTTGTCAAGTATGTAGGTCATCAAGTATCATCGAGGCATGACCACGACAATCAAGCCGGTGAGCGGTGTCGCCCGCGAGGCGCAGAAGCTCTTCTTCGAGCTCGGAATGGAGCACCGCGTACGGGTGGGCGAAGCACTGACCGGCCTCGGCCTGACCTTCTCACAGGCCCACGCCCTCCGGCTGCTCGATCCCGATCGTCCCCAGCCGATGAGCATGCTCGCCGACCGCCTGTTCTGCGACGCCTCCAACGTCACGGGCATCGCCGACCGGCTCGAGGCACGCGGCCTCGTCGAGCGCCGCGCCGGCGAGGGCGACCGCCGCGTGAAGATGCTCGCGCTTACGCGAGAAGGTGTCGGGCTGCGCGGGCGTGTGGTCGAGATCATGGCCGAGCCGCCCGCGGCGATCGCTGCACTCGCACCCGCCGATCAGCGCGCGCTGCGCGACATCCTCCACCGCGCCGTCGAGCTCGTCCGCGCGGGCAACACCTGAATCAAGCCTCTGCGGCTTCCGGCAGCTCGCGGAGCCCCGGCATCGGCGACGGCAGGAGCCAGAGGAAACCGAGGATGCCGCCGAGCGTCGCGATCCACAGCGTCGGCCGCAGCCCGATCGTGCTTCCGAGCGCTCCGCCCACGAGCGACCCGATCGGCCGGATGCCGTAGTTGACCCACATGTAGGCGCCCGAGACCCGTGCGCGAAGCCGGTCCGGGATCACGGCCGCGAAGATCGAGCCCGCACTGATGTCGAGGATCATCACGCCGAAGCCGGAGCCGAACTCCGCGAGGAAGAGGAACGCGAGCACCAGCGGCTTCGGGCCGCCTGCCGCGGGGACGAGGACGAGCGGCACAGGGAAGAGCAGGCAGCCGAGCATATACGTGGGACCGACGCCGATCCTCCGGCCGATCCGCCCGGTGAGCGTCGAGCCGAAGAGGCCGCCGACCGCCCCGGCGCCGAGCACGAGCCCGAGCGTCCCCGGTCGCACGTGGAGCGAGCGGGTCGCGTAGAGGATGAAGAGCGCGAAGAAGACGAAGTTGAAGAAGTTGATCGTGGCCGTCGCGAGCAGCGACGCCCTCATGATCGGCGTCCGCACGATGAAGCGCGCCCCGGCGACGAGATGCCCCCGCGCGGCTTCCTCCGTCGCAGGCTCGATCGGCGAGATCGTCCGGAGACAAAGCGCCGAGACGAGGAAGGAGACGGAGTCGACCACGAGCGCCGCCGGCGCACGGAAGAGCTGGACGAGGAAGCCGCCGACACTCGGCCCCGCCACGAACGAGAAGGCGCGGCTGCCGTAGATCAGCGAGTTCGCCTCGATGTAGCGCTCCCGCGGCACGAGCGAGACGAACAGCGAGCTGTAAGAGACGAAGAAGAAGACCGTCAGCGTGCCGGCGAGGAACGCGACCACGTAGAGCTGCCCGATCGTCAGCGCGTCGAAGGCGTAAGCGATCGGAATCGTCGCCAGGAGCGCGGCCCGCCCCAGGTCGGTCGCGATCATCGTGCGACGCCGCCGGCCGCGTCGGTCGATCCACGCTCCGGCGTGCAGCGAGAAGAGCAGGTTGGGCCCGAGCTCGGCAGCGATCAGGTACCCCATCTGCGCCGCGTGGGCGTGCAGCACGAGCACCGCAGTGAGCGGGAGGGCGATCAGCGTCACCTGGTCGCCGAAGAGCGAGACCGTCTGCCCAGTCCAGAAGCGACGGAACTCGCGGTTCTCCCGCAGGAGGGGCGGGATCGCCCGCACGGTCACCGGGCGTCGGGAAGCGGGAAACCGAGCGCGATGAACATTACGAGCCGCGCGTCGTCGGGACGAAGCTGCCGCTTCGCAGTTCGGTCGAGATATGGCTCGACGAGCTCTTGCACCGCGCGGTCGAGCTCGGCCAGCTCGGCCGCCGTCAGATAAAGCGCCGTGTCACCGAGCAGCTCCGACTCCTGCCAGGCCTGCGGCTCGTCACGCCGCGATTCGAGCCAGGTCATGACGTGCTCGAAATAGCGTTCCGCGATCACCGTCGTGAGCAGCTCCGTGGCGGCCGCCAGCTCGGGGCTCCGGGCGGCGCCGGGCCAGGTCGTGGACATCGCCGTCGCCCGCCAAGGTCGCTCGCGGCCACGCCCACCGCCCGCCTCCTCGACGAGGCCGTACTTGGCGAGTTGCCGCAGGTGGAACGAGCAGCTTGCGGGACTCTCCCCGATCGCTTCCGCCGCTTGCGTGGCCGTCAGCGGGCCTTCCCTCCGGAGCAGGCCGAGCAGCGAGAGCCGGATCGGGTGCGCCACCGCCCGAAGCGCCCGCGGATCGGTGAGCTCCACTCGATCGCGCATCGCGGATCAAAAGCTATCTTTCGAAAGAACTCTTGTAAAGCTGCCGGTGCGCCCTCGTGCCGCAAAAACCCTCCGGAAGGGGGAGAGAAATCCCCGAAACGGGTGTCGATAAGGGGTCCAGAAGTTCTCTCACAGCGGAAATCAACTGCGGCCCATGAACTTGCCCACGTCCTCAGATCAGCCCTCACTCGGCCTCTTGAACGGGCCACCGACCAGCCCCCAGTCAGGAGCGGGGCCGATGGCTTCAGCGGTGCCGCCTGCGGAGGGCACGCCGTTGCAGACAGGGACGGTCGAGCCGGCCGCCGAGCCCGCACAGTCCGCTGCGGAGCCGCAGCCAGGGCCGCCGGTCGAGGCTCAGCTCGTCCGGCTCGGGCTGCTCACCGTTGCGCAGCTCGCCGAGGCGAACCGCGAGCGCTTCGAGTCGGGTCGCTCGGTGCTCGAGATCGTGCTCGAGCGCGGGTGGCTCAGCCGGCGCGACCTCGAGGTCCTCTTCGGCGACTCGCTTCCGGCCCCCGCGACCGAGGTTGAGGCCCCCGCACCCGAGCCTGAGCCCGAGCCCCAGCCCGCGCCAGAGCTTCCGCCCGCCGCGACGGCGAGCAAGCGGTTCCATGTCGCGATTCACCTGATCGACGGCGATTACGTCGAGGTCGACGCGGCCGGGGACGAGGCCGCGGCACAGGCGCGCGGACGTCAGATCGTCACCGAGCTCAGCCAACCCCGGGACGGCGACTGGCCGTTGTACGGCGGCCGGTTCATCAAGCCCGAGGCGATCGTCTCGGTCGACATCGTCGAGGAAGAGCTCGGCTGATCTTGCGAGAAGTCGTCAGCGTTCGTTAACATAGTTAACGAACTCGTGTCTTCGTCCGCTCTCGCAACAGACCCTGTCGCGCTCGCAAACCGTCTCCGGCCGGCGCTGCTGAAGCTGAGCCGCGACCTGCGGCGCGAGAGCCACGCGCTCGGGATCACGGGCGGCCAGGCCTCCCTCCTCTACGCGATCAAGAAGGCGCAGGGGATTGGGGTCCGCGAGCTGGCGGCGCAAGAGCGCATGTCCGCGCCGGCGATGTCCGGTTACGTCGACCGGCTCGAGAGCGCTGGCTTCGTGCGGCGCTCGCAGAGCGGGGACGACCGCCGGCGCGTGGGACTGTCCCTGACGGAGGCGGGCGAGCGCGTCCTCCGCTCCGTCAAGTCGCGAAGGACGGCGTGGCTCGCCGCTCGGCTGCGGCAGCTGACGCCTGAGCAGCTCGACGCGCTCGACGCGGCACTCGTCCCGCTCGAGAATCTGATCGACGAGTGACCGCGCTCGTCCTCAGTCTCAACCGCCGAGCGTTCGTCAGCCTCCGCAAGTACCGCAACTATCGGCTCTTCTTCGCGGGCCAGGTTGTGTCCCTGACCGGAACGTGGATGCACCGCGTCGCGCAGGCGTGGCTCGTGCTGATGCTGACGCGCTCGCCGGTCGCGGTCGGCATCCTCGCGGTCGCGCAGTTTCTGCCGTTCACCCTCTTCGGGCTCCCTTTCGGAGTTCTCGTCGACCGGCTCGATGCTCGCCGGACGGTGATCGCGACCCAGGCGGCGAACATGGTGCTCGGCGGAGTGCTCGCCGCCATCGTCTACCTCGGCGTCGCCGCGCCCTGGCACGTCTATGTGATCGCGGCGCTGATGGGCACGGTGACCGTGCTCGACGCGCCCTCACGCCAGGCGCTCACCTACCGCATGGTCGGCCCCGGCGAGCTCCCCAACGCGATCGCGCTGAACTCGAGCATCTTCAACGCCGCTCGCATCTTCGGCCCCGCCCTCGGCGGCGTCTTGATCGCCACAGCCGGCGTCGGCGCCTGCTTCGCGATCAACTCGGCCAGCTACCTCGCCGTCCTTGCCGGGCTGCTGATGATGCGGCCGGGCGACTTCTACCCGCTCGAGCTGCGCGAGCCGCCGCGCCTGCTGCGCGGGATGCGCGAAGGCCTCGCGTACGTGCGCAGCCGGCAGCGAGCGCTCGTCGTGCTTCTGCTCGTGCTGGTCGTCAGCACCTTCTGCTTCAACTTCAACGTCCTCCTGCCGGTGCTCGCCAGGCGGACGCTGCACAGCGGGCCCGAGACGTTCGGCATCCTCTCGGCCGCCTTCGGCGGGGGCGCGCTCGTCGGCGCGCTCGTCACCGCCGTCTCGGGAAAGGCGAGCATGCGCTGGCTCCTCGTCGCGACCGGCGGCTACGGCGTCGGGCAGCTCGTACTCGCGCCGGAGCGCACCCTCGTCGCCGCTGGGCTGCTGCTCTTCGCGACGGGCCTGTGCTTCACGATCTGGACCTCGAACGCCAATTCGATGCTGCAGCTCGAGGCGCCGGACCATCTGCGCGGCCGGATCGTCGGGCTCTACTACTTCGCCTTCAACGGTTTCGGCGCCCTCGGCGGCCTGCTCGCGGGCTGGATGACCGCACGCAGCGGGACGCCGGCCGCGTTCGCGTTCGCCGGCGCGCTCTCGGCCCTGGCCGCCGCGCTCGCCGTCCCGGCCCTCATGCATGGAGGCGCCGATCGGCGGCGTGACCCGGGCACGCTCGAGGAACCGCTCGACCAAGCCGCGTAGCGGGCCGTTTTACCTGCGCATTACACGGTCAGCACCGCGTGCTGACGTTTCGCGCTAAGAATCCAACCATGAAACGACTGCGCTGGCAGGCGGCTCTCGGCGCGGTGCTCGTCCTGAACGCGGCGCTCTGGCTCGCCCAGTTCGGGTTCGCGCTGCCGAAGCCGCTGGTGAACCATTTCTTCGGCCGCCAGATGATTCGTGCCGAGTCGATTTTCAGAACTCCGGACGGGGTCCAGCACGACTATCTGTTCGATCAGGGGCGTATCCGCGTGAAGCCGACCGGAAGCTCGCTCAAGCTGTACGAGGTGACGAACCCGCCGACCATAGTCACGATCCAGGTCGCGCCGAACGCGCGGATCACGGTCAACGGGGTCGTCTCGAGCTTCGCGACGCTCCGCCGCGGCATGTTCGTCACGACGATCCGACCGGTCGATGGCCCCGCCGAGCAGGTCATCGCCACTTTGCGGTGACGGGCGCCGTGCCTGGGCGGGCGGATGCCCAGCAGGGAACCGCCGCCCGGGGCGGCACGATCCTCGTCGTCGAGGACGAGGAGAGCATCGGGACCCTCCTTCGCGATTATCTGCGGCGGAACGGCTTCCGCGTGGTCTGGGTTCGCACAGGCGAGGAAGCGCTCGCCGAGCTCGAGCGGCACGAGGTGCGCCTCGTCCTGCTCGACATCCGCCTGCCGGGCATCGACGGCTTCGACGTCTGCCGCCGGCTGCGCGCGCGCTCATCCGTGCCGATCGTGATGGTGACGGCGCGGGACGAGGAGCCGGACCGCGTGGCCGGCCTCGAGCTCGGCGCGGACGACTACATCACGAAGCCGTTCTCCCCGCGCGAGCTGACGGCGCGGATCAAGGCCGTGCTTCGCCGCACCGAGACGCGCCCGTCAGAGGACGTGCTCACGCTCGGCGACGTACTCGTACAGCGGGACGCGCACGAGGTGACCGTCGCAGGGGAGCCCGTCGAGCTGACGAGCAAGGAGTTCGAGCTGCTCGCCTGCCTCGTCGAGCACGCGGGCATCGTGCTCTCGCGCGACAAGCTGCTCGATCGTGTCTGGGGCTTCAGCTACCCGGGCGGCACGAGGACGGTCGACGTCCATGTCGCCCAGCTGCGGCGGAAGCTCGGCCGGCCTGAGCTGATCCGCACCGTGCGCGGAGCCGGCTACAAGGTCGCGCGTTGAGCCCCCGTTGGTCGCTGCGAACGCATTTGTTCGCGGCGACCTCGGCCGTCGTCGCGATCTCTCTCGGCATCACCCTCCTGGTCGGCGGAGTCCTCACCCGCCGAGAGGTCCAGCGTGCGACGCTCCTCGACCTCTCTCACCAGGCCGACCTGATCGCCGCCCGAGAGAGGACAGCGCTGCTGCCGCTGGCGCGCATCAAGGAGCTGCTGCCCGACTTCAAGCGCCAGGATGAGATACCCGCGATCGCTTCGCTCGCGCGGCCGTCGAAGTACCTCTCTCAGGCGAACATCGTCGAGCTGCGTCGGAACAAGAGCCTCAACGGAACCGTCGACGTCGACGGCAAGACGTACTTCTACGCGGCCCGGAAGGTCGGCCCCAAGGCCCTCGTGCTGCTGCGCCCCAAGAAGTTCGCCGTCGGACCGTACCTCGAGGGCTTCGGGATCGCCGCGCTCGTCGCCGGCGTGCTGGCTGCGCTGGCGTCGTTTCTGCTCGCGCGCCGCATCGCCGGCCCCGTTGGGCGCGTTGCGGAAGCGAGTCGCCGGCTCGCCGGGCCGCAAACGCCTCCGCCCGTCCCGGTCGAGGGTGCCGCGGAGCTCGCCGCTCTCGCCAAAGCGTTCAACGAAGCGGCGGCGGAGCTGGCCAGGGCCCGCGCCGCGGAGCGGCAGTTCCTGCTCTCCGTCAGCCACGAGCTGAAGACCCCGCTGACGGCGATCCGGGGCTATGCCGAAGGGCTCGGCGACGGCGCCTTCGGCGCCGATGAGGCGGCCGCGACGATCGCGCGCGAGGCGAGTCGGCTCGAACGGCTCGTCGGCGACCTGCTCGATCTGGCGCGGATGAACCGGAGCGAGTTCAGCGTCCACCGGGCATCGCTCGACCTCTCCCTCGTCGCGCGCGAGGTCGTCAGCCGTTACGAGGGGCAGGCGCGCGCCTTCGAGGTCACGCTCGACGCGTTCGCGCCGACGCACGCGCCCGCGATCGGCGACGGCGACCGGATCCTCCAGGTCGCGTCGAACCTCGTCGAGAACGCGCTTCGGCTTACGCCGCCCGGCGGCGTCGTGCGCGTGACGGCCGAGCCGGGCCTGCTCGCGGTCGAGGACAGCGGCCCCGGACTCGCGCCGGATGACCTCCCTCACGCGTTCGAGCGCTTCTACCTCTACTCCCGCTACGGCAACGAGCGGCCGGTGGGAACCGGCCTCGGCCTCGCGATCGTGAAGGAGCTGACGGAGGGGATGGGCGGCCGCGTCGAGGTGGAGAGTGAGCCTGGGCGCGGCGCCCGCTTCACCGTTCGCCTCGAAGTACCGCAGCTTTACGAACGTATTACCTCACGCGAACCGACTCCTGACAGCGGTCGGCCACTCTCCGAGGCGACAGCTTCGAGGACGAGTCCCGGCAGGGACTAGAACCTCTCCCTCCCCTCACGAGCGAAGGCCACCGCCCCGCCGGCGGGCCTTCGCTCTCTGGCCGGCAGGTAAGCGGAGGAGTAGTTTGTGGGCGTGCGACGTGGTGCGCTGCTCGCGCTCGTCGCGTTCGTCGTGCTCTCGGGGTCGGGGACGGCCTCGGGCGCGACGCTCAAGGGGTCGGGCCGGCCCGACGTCCGGGTGGGAACGAGCGGCGGCGACGCGATCTTCGGCTTCGGCGGGAGCGACCGACTCGACGGGCGAGGCGGCAACGACTTCCTCAGCGGGGGACTCGGCAGCGACGTGATCCTCGGCGGGCCCGGCAACGACCGGATCGCCGCCGAAGCCGACAGGGCCACAGACACGGTCTTCTGCGGCCCCGGTCACGACATCGTCACAGCCGGGCTGAGCGACCACGTCTCACGTGACTGCGAGGTCGTGTCGCGACAGCTTTCCCGCGACAACTCGCGCGGCCGCGGGGCCCAGCACGAGACCGAGGTCGAGCCGTCGAGCTTCGCGTGGGGCTCGACGATCGTCGTCGCCTATCAAAACGGCCGGTTCGTGGACGACGGGGCCGCGAGCATCGGCTTCGCTACCTCGCGCGACGGCGGCAGGACGTGGCGCTCGGGCGTGCTGCCGAGAATCTCGATCTTCGCGACCCCGCCCGGGATCTACGATCGGGTAGCCGACCCGGTGGTGACGTACGACGCCCGGCACCGGGTCTGGCTCGTCTCCTCCCTCGGTCTCCACGGCGACCTGCTCGAGCTGCTCGTCAGCCGCTCGCGGGACGGGGTCACGTGGAGCACGCCGGTGACGGCAGGGTCGAGCTCGGACGACCAGGGCTACGACAAGGAGTGGATCGCCTGCGACAACTGGCTCACGAGCCCGCACCGCGGCCGCTGCTACCTCGCCTACGTCGACTTCGGATCGAGCTCGGTGCAGGTGCGCCGGTCGAGCGACGGCGGCCGCGCGTGGTCCGGGCTCGCGGTGTGGACGTCCCCTCCAGCCCTCCACATGACGATCAACGGCGTTCAGCCGGTCGTCCAGCCGAACGGGAGGCTCGTCGTGCCCTTCGCCGTCCTGGGCGGCCTGGGAAACCTGACGCAGATCATCGCTCTGAGGTCGACCGACGGCGGCGCCACTCTGGAGCCCCCGGTGCTGGTCGCCGACCTCGACTACCTCGACGACACGAACATCCGCTCGGCGCCGCTTCCTTCCGTGGCCGTCGACGCCGGCGGAACCGTCTGGGCGACGTGGAGCGATTGCCGCTTCGACCAGGAGTGCAACGCGAACGGAATCGTGGTCACGCGCTCATCCGACGGCGTCTCGTGGAGTGCACCGGCACCGGTGCCGGTCGGGCGGCCCGGCCCGTTCGTCGACCACCTTCTGCCCGCACTCGCCGTCACGGGCGGTGGCCCCAAGCCGGCGCGGCTCGCCGTCGTCTACTACTCGCTGCCTCGGCCCGTGGACTGCGCGTACAACTGCCTCGGCGAGGTCGATGCCTGGCTCAGCGTCTCCCGCGCCGGCAGGCTGGGCTGGAGCCGCCCGCAGCGGCTGACGACCCACCCGATGCGATTCGCGTGGATCGCCGAGTCACGCGTCGGCCGGATGCTCGGCGACTACGTCGCGGTGTCGTGGGTCGAAGGGCGGCCCATACCGGTGTTCGCGCTCGCATCGCCGCCGGTCGGGCTCTCGCTGCGGCAGGCGATCTTTGCGACGACGCGTCTTCGCTAAGAGGCGCGGCGCCAGCGCCGTCGGCGCGGGGCCCGCAGTTCCGAGCCCTCGCCGAGAGTCCGTGCCGCCTCGGCGATATCCGCTCCTTCGAGCGTCATCAGCTCGCTCTGCTCGAGCTCTTCCAGCGCCCGACCGGAGAGATGCGCGAGCCGGAGCGCGTGGGCGTTCAGCGCCTGCTCGAAGATCGTGCGCGCGTAGCGCGCATTGCCGAAGCCCTCGCCGCGCTCCGCTGCCGCGAACACGCGCCGTAGCTCCTGCTCGGCGCTCTCCGCGAGCACGTAGCCGTTGTCTGCGGCGAACTTGCGCGCGATCTGAAGCAGCTCGTCGTCGGTGTAGTCGGGGAAGGCGATCTCGCGGGAGAACCGTGAGCGCAGGCCGGGGTTCGACTCGAGGAAGGCCTGCATGAGACGGGGGTAGCCGGCGACGATCACGACAAGCCGGTGGCGGTAGTCCTCCATCCGCTTCAGTAGCGTCTCGACCGCCTCGGGCCCGAAGTCGAGCCGGCCCCCCGGCGGCGTGAGCGCGTAGGCCTCGTCGATGAAGAGGACGCCGTCGAGGGAGCGCTGGATCGCGCGGTCGGTCTTCGCCGCGGTCTGGCCGACGTACTCGCCGACGAGGCCCGCGCGGTCGACCTCGACGAGGTGACCCTTCGAGAGCAGGCCCATCGAGCGGTACATCTGCGCCAGCAGCCGCGCGATCGTCGTCTTCCCGGTGCCGGGGTTGCCGAGGAAGACGAGGTGCTGGCTCGTCGCCACCTCGGGGAGGTCATGCTCGAGCCGCTTCGCCTGCACCTGGAGGAACGCGAGCAGCGCGCGGACCTGCTCCTTGACGGTCGCAAGCCCGACGAGCGAGTCGAGCTCGGCCTGGAGCTCCTCGAGCGGCAGCGGCGGAAGCGGCGCGCGAAATTGCTCGGCGACCCAGTCGACGGGGTCGGCGCCGGCGGTCTGGCGGATTCGGTCTCGGATCACGTTCAGACCGCGCTGCAGATCGTCGAGCGGGCTGGGCACGGCGTCACGGTACCCGCCTGCTGAGAGCCGGAGCGGCGCCCGCCCGTCCGCGACCAGGCCGTTTGGACGCCGCCCTCGCGAAGACGAAGGTTTCTCCGGCTAGACCCTCTATCGGCACGATGCCGCCGATCCCTTAGACGAGGGATTGCATTCCGCCGCGACTAGGCTGAGCGGTCGTGGCCGCGGAAGGTCGTCAGGACTACAACATCACGCTCGCGATCCTGACCGTCGCCGGCGCCGCGTACGCACTCCAACAGACGATGGTGATCCCGGCGCTCCCGGCGTTCACGCGGGAGCTGCACACGACGACCACGTGGGCGACGTGGGTGCTGACCGTCCTCCTGCTCGTGGCGTCGGTCGCGACACCGATCCTCGGGAAGCTCGGTGACCAGTACGGGAAGGAGCGGCTGCTCGTGATCGCGCTGGCGGTGTTCCTCGCGGGGTGCGTCGGCGCCGCAGCCGCGTGGAACATCTGGGCGCTGATCGGCTTCCGCGCCGTACAGGGTTTCGGCGGGGCGGTCTTCCCGCTCTCGTTCGCGATCATCCGGGACGAGTTCCCGCCCGAGAAGGTCGGTGTCGCGATCGGGTTGATCTCGGCCGTCTTCGGCGTCGGCGGCGGTTTCGGGATCGTCTTCTCCGGCCTGATCGTCGACCACCTCTCCTGGCGCTGGCTGTTCATCTCGGGAGCAATCCCCGTGGCAGCCGCCGTCGTGCTCGTGCACATGTTCGTGCCGGAGTCGCCGATCAAGACGCGCTCGCGGGTCGACTTCGTCGGCGCTTCGCTGCTCTCGGCCGGACTTGTCTCCATGCTGCTCGCGCTGACCGAAGGAGAGAGCTGGGGCTGGGGCTCGCCCCGCATCGGCGGCCTGTTCGTCGCTGCCGCCGTCTTCCTCGCGACGTGGGTCGGCGCGGAGCTGGTCGTCCCGGAGCCGATGGTGGACATGCGTGTGTTCGTCCAGCGGCAGGTGCTGTTCACGAACGTGACCGCGCTGGTCGCGGGCTTTGCGATGTTCGGGACGTTCGTTCTCGTGCCGAACTTCGTCGAGACGCCGCGCGGCCTCGGCCGGCTCGCCCACCTCGTCCACTACGGCTTCGGCGCGAGCGCGACGAAGGCGGGGCTCTATCTGCTGCCGAGCTCGGTGACGCTGTTGTTCGCGGGGCCGATCGCGGGGCTGATCGGGAGGCGGACCGGCTCGAAGTGGCCGCTGGCGGCAGGGATGCTGCTCGTCGCGGTGTCGGCCGGCTCACTGGCCGCGTGGCACGACCATCCTTGGCAGATCCTCGCCGCGATGCCGGTGCTGGGCGTGGGCGTCGGCTTCGCGTTCGCGGCGATGGCGACGCTGATCAC
>JBARRS010000221.1:0-6467 GCA_049644345.1 Gaiellaceae bacterium | reverse complement strand
CGCATTCTCGCGGTTGTGCGCTCCGCGGAGACGCACCTCCGCCGCCAGCGGGTCGTCGGCCGCGAACTCGATTCGCCGCGCCTTGCCCGGCACCGGCTCGAAGCCGCGCGGCACGATCGCAGCGTCGTCGCTCAGCTGGTTCTCGAACACGCGCAGCTTCGCCGTGCGGTAGGCGTCGAACGAGCCGTGCCGGTCGAGGTGGTCCGGCTCGAGATTGAGCAGCACCGCGATCCGCGCGCGGAACTCGTCGACGTCCTCGAGCTGGAAGCTCGAGACCTCGACCACGATCCACCGTCCCGGCTCGACCGCTCCGTCGAGGTCGCAGAGCGCCCGGCCGACGTTCCCGGCGACCGGCGCGTCGAGGATGAAGCCGAGCAGCTCGGCCGTCGTCGTCTTCCCGTTCGTGCCGGTGACGGCGATCAGCGGGTTGTCCGGCAGCAGCCGGTAGCCGAGCTCGAGCTCGCTCCAGACCGGAACCCGTCGGGCGTGCGCCCCCACAACGAGGGGCACGTCGCCGGGCACACCCGGGCTCTTGACGACGAGTCCCACTCCGTCGAGCAACGACTCGTCGCGGTCGTTTCCGAGCTCGCGGTCGGCGCCCACGACCCGAACGCCGCGACGCTCGAGCGCCGCCGAGGCCGCCCGCCCGGACCGCGCGAGCCCGACCACGAGCGCGCTCTCAGGGAGCTCCGTCAGCGGAACCCGTTGAAGTAGCGGTAGTAGAGCGCGAAGGCGGCGGCGCAGAGGATCCCGGTCACGATCCAGAACCGCACCATCACCTTGGTCTCGGACCACGCCTTCATCTCGAAATGGTGGTGGATCGGCGTCATCAGGAACGGCCGCCGGCCGCCCACGTACTTGAAGAAGAAGACCTGGATGATCACCGACAGCGCCTCGATCGCGAAGATTCCGCCGATCAGGAGCAGCAGGAAGATCGTCTTCGTCATGATCGCGAAGCCGCCGAGGCCGCCCCCGATCGCCATCGCGCCGGTGTCGCCCATGAAGACCTCGGCCGGGAAGGCGTTGTACCAGAGGAACCCGATCGCGGCCCCGATCAACGCGGCGGCGACGATGGCGAGATCGAGCTTCGTGTCGAAGCGGTGCCCGGGCGGCCCAGAGCGGATCCACGCGATCACGTTCATCGCGGCGAACGTGAAGAGCGCGATGATCCCGGTCCCGGCGGCAAGGCCGTCGAGGCCGTCGGTCAGGTTGACGCCGTTCGCGGTACCCGCGATCACGAAGAAGAGCAGCACATACCAGGCCCACGAGAGCTGCGCCTCGCCGACGCCGGGAACGTAGACGCTCGTCGGCAGGTGCTGGTGCCGCGCCGCGAAGCCGACGCCGGCGGTGATCCCGGCGAGCAAGAGCAGCTTCCAGCGGCCGGAGAGCCCGAGCGAGCGACGATGGGTCAGCTTGACGAAGTCGTCGAGGAAGCCGACGGCGCCGCAGGCGAGCGTGACGAAGAGGACGGTGAGGGCCGGAACGGTGTATTTGCCGGCGCTCGCGAGCAGGAACGCGATGCTCGCCGTCGCGAGGAGCAGGAGGCCACCCATCGTCGGCGTCCCCTGCTTGGCCACGTGCCCGGCGGGGCCCTCCTCGCGGATGTGCTGGCCGAACTCGTTCCGGCGGAGAAACTGGATGAATTTCGGGCCGACGAGGATCGAGGCCACCATCGCGATCAGGGCTGCGATCAGAACGCGAACCACCTAGGTCGCCACCACCGTCAGCTCCTCCGCTACACGCTCGAGCCCGAGCGCCCGCGCGCCCTTCACGAGGACGCAGTCGCTCGGACGCAACTCCTCCCGCAGCACCGTTGCGGCCTCGTCGGCGTCGGCAACCCACCGCCCGCCGTAGACCCGAGCGCGCGGACCGACCGCGACGAGCAGCTCGACGCCGACCTCGTCGACCGCCCGCGCCACCTCGCGATGAGCCTCATCGGAGTAGCTCCCCAGCTCGGCCATCTCGCCGAGGACGGCGACGCGACGGCGTCCGGCAGCCCGCTCGGAGAGGTGCTCGAGGGCGGCGCGGATCGAGATCGGGTTGGCGTTCCAGGCGTCGTTGATCAGCAGCCCGCCTCCGGGCAGCTCGAGCTCCTGGTTCCGCCACTCGGCGAACGTGACCTCGAGCCGCTCGGGCAACGCAAGGCCCAGCGCCTGCGCAGTCGCGAGCGCCGTGAGCGCGTTCGCTGCCAGATGGCGCGCCGTGAAGTCGACCTCGAAGCTCCCGAGCGAGGTGCGCAAGACCGGGGGCTCGAACGACTCGAGCCGTACGTCCTTGCCGACGCGGACGACCTCGAGATCGTCGCGCTCGACCGCGAAGTCGGCCGGGACGACCGCGAGGCCGCCGGGCGGGAGGGCCGCGAGCAGCTCGCTCTTTGCCCGGACGACTCCTTCGAGCGAGCCGACCTTCTCGAGATGGACGGGCGCGATCGTCGTGATGACGGCGACGTCCGGCCGCGCGAAAGCGGAGAGAGCAGCGATCTGGCCGAAGCCCCGCATCGCGAGCTCGAGGATGCAGAGCTCGGTGTCCGGCTCGAGCCTGCAGAGCGTCAGCGGAACACCGAGCTCGTTGTTGAAGCTCCGCTCCGCGGCGACCGTCGGAGCCTGCGGCGCGCAGATCGCGGCGAGGATGTCCTTCGTCGTCGTCTTCCCCATCGAGCCGGTGATGCCGACCACACGCGCCTGCGAGCGCTCGCGAACCGCGCCTGCAAGCGCGGCGAGCGCCGCGTGCGCGTCCTCGGGGACGAGCGTCGCGGCCGCGCCGCGGGCGAGCGCGTGCTTGGCAAACTCTGCGCCGCTACCGACCGCGACGAAGAGGTCGCCCTCCTCGATCCGCCGCGAGTCGATTGCGACACCGGTGATCTCGGCGGCCCACGGCTCCGCGTGCAGCTTTCCCGGCGCGAGCGCCGCCACCTCTGCCAGCGTGAGCGGAATCAAGTTCTGGCGAGCGCTCGGAGCGCCTCCCTCGCGACGTCCCGGTCGTCGAACGGGAGCGTCCGGTCGGCGAACTCCTGGCCCTGCTCGTGCCCCTTGCCGGCGATCACGACGACGTCTCCGTCCCGCGCGAGCTCGACCGCCCGCGCGATCGCCGCGGCCCGGTCCGGCTCCACCTCCAGATCGGGTGCTCCCGCGAGCACCTCGGCAATGATCGCCTCCGGATCCTCGCTGCGCGGGTTGTCCGTCGTCACGATCGCGACGTCTGCGAGCTCGCTCGCGATCCGGCCCATCACCGGCCGCTTCTCGCGGTCCCGGTCACCGCCGCAGCCGAAGACGCAAAGAACGCGTCCAGGGATCAGGTCCCTGGCCGTGGCCAGTACGGACGCGAGCGCCTCCGGCTTGTGCGCGTAGTCCACGATCACGGCGAACGGCTGGCCTTCATGAACGGCCTCGAAGCGGCCGGGAACCCCACGGAGGTGCTCGACCCCGGCGACGATCGCGTCGTCCTCGACTCCGAGCAGCCGGGCGGCGGCCACCGCGCCGAGAACGTTCTCGACGTTGAACCGGCCCCGCAGGGGCGTCCGCAGCTCCAGCCCGGCGGCCCGAAAGCTCGCTCCTTGTGGCCCCACCTCGAGCTCCTCCGGCCGCACGTCCGCTTCCTCCGCAAAGCCGAAGGTGACGAGGGGAGCGCGCCCCGCGGCCTCGAGCTCCTCGGCGAGCCCGCGGCCGTGGCGGTCGCCCACGTTCACGGCCGCCGGAGGCGGCTCAGGCCCGACGAACAGGCGCCGCTTTGCCTCGAAGTACGCCTCCATCGTCCCGTGGAAGTCGAGGTGCTCTGGAGTCAGATTCGTGAAGACGAGGACGCCGAACCGGGTCCCGGCGAGGCGCCCGAGCTCGGAGCCGTGCGAGGTCGCCTCCATCGCGCAGCTGCGGTCTCCTGCGTCGAGCATCTCCCTGAAGGCGCGCTGGAGGTCGATCGCCTCAGGGGTCGTGCGGATCGCAGGCCTTCGCTCGCCGCCGACACGGCACTCGATCGTTCCGAGCAGCCCCGGACGCCGGCCGGCCGCGGCGAGGATCGAATAGAGCAGGAACGCCGTCGTCGTCTTGCCGTTGGTTCCGGTGACCCCGGCGAGCTCGAGCTCCCGCGTCGGATGGCCGTAGAACTCGCCGGCGGCGATCGCCATCGCCGCGCGGGAGTCCTCGACGACGAGCTCCTGGACTCCAAGCTCGAGCTCGCGCTCGACAACGAGCGCGACTGCGCCGTGCTCGATCGCCTGCGGCGCGAACTCATGTCCGTCGAACCGGTCCCCGCGGACGCAGAAGAAGAGCGCCCCGGGCACGACGGCGCGGGCGTCGTAGGCGAGGTCGGAGATCTCGACCGGAGCGCGCCTTGCGACGTGCATCGGGGCGAGCGCTCCGATGAGGCGCTCCAGCTCCATTCCGGGCTTCGAGTCTAGCTACGCGATAGGCGGACGCCCGCTACCGGTGAGGCAGTGCGTCCGGCGGCACGTTGAGGTACTGGAGGTCGAACTTCGCGATCTGCGCGAACGCCGGCGCGGCGACGACTCCGCCCCAGATCGCGCCCTTCGGCTCGTCGACCGAGACGAGGATCACGAGCCGCGGCTTCGTCGCCGGGACGAAGCCGACGAACGAGGCGACGTACCGTGAGGTCGAGTAGCCACCGTGCGAGTCGGGCTTCGCCGCGGTGCCCGTCTTCCCCGCAACGTTGTAGTCGGGGACTGCCGCGAGCGTTCCAGTTCCGTCGAGGACGACGTTCCGCAGCATCCGCACCAGCTCGGCTGCGATCGGCCGCGAGACGACTCGTCGCCGATCGGCCCGCGCGACCGGTACCCCGCCGACGCGGTCGACGACGTGCGGCCGCCTCCAGACTCCCCCGTTCGCAATCGCCGCGTACGCAGAGGCCATCTGCACGGGCGTCACCGCGATTCCCTGGCCGATGGGGACGTTCCCGATCGACGAGCCGGACCAGTACGACGGCAGGATCCCGGGAGACTCGCCGGGGAAGTCGATCCCCGTCTTGTGCCCGAACCCGAAGCGCGAGATCCACGACAGCAGCCGCTCGTGCCCGAGCGTCTTCGCGAGCGTGATCGCACCCACGTTCGAGGACCGCGCGAGGATCTCGGCGACGCTCATCGTCTGCGTGCCACGCGGTTCGGCGTCGTGGATCTTCCGGTCGGCGACCTGGATCTGGTAGGGAAGCGTGAACTTCGTCGCCGGCGTGACCAGACCCTCCGACAGCGCTCCCGCGACAGTGACGAGCTTGAAGGTCGAGCCGGGCTCGTACGTGTCTGTGACCGCTCGGTTGCGCTGGCGATCCCGTGGAACCGTCGGGAATGCGTTCGCGTCATATCCCGGTGCGACCGCCATCGCGAGCACCGCGCCGCTTCGGGGATCGAGCACGATCGCGGTTCCGGTCTTCGCGTGCCAGTTGGTCACCGTCTGCTGGAGGACCGCCTCGGCGTTCGCCTGAATCGTGTGGTCGAGCGTCAGCCAGACGTCGCTTCCGTCGCGCTCGGCGGTCGAGGTGAGGATCTCGAGTGCCTGGCCGCTCGGATCCCGCACGATCGTCTCTCGGCCGGAGCGCCCTCCCAGCGGGTGGTCGAGGGAGAGCTCGACGCCGGAGAGCCCGTGGTTGTCCACGCCCGCGTACCCGAGCACCTGCGCCGCCACCGAGTGCTGCGGGTAGATGCGCCGTTCCTCCGGGTAGAAGCCGAGGCCTGTGATGCGGCGCTTCGCGAGCGCCGCCGCCAGCTTCGGATCCGCCTTGCGCTCGACGTAGACGAAGCCGTGGGTGCGGTCGGAGATGGCCTTGAAGATCGACCAGGGCTTCAGGTGCAGGACCCGGGCAGCCGTCACCGCGACGGTGCGCGGGTCTCGGATCTGCATCGGGTCGGCGTAGACGGTCGTCGCCTGCTCTCCGATCGCCAACTGGAAGCCCGCGCGGTCGTAGATCGAGCCGCGGGCGGCGGGCACCGTCACCTGCTCGCGGTGCTGCCGAGCCGCCATCGCGCCGAGCGTTTGCGCGCGCACGCCTTGGAGCCAGACGGCCCGCAGCAAGACTCCGCCGAACGAGAGCACGAACAGCGCGAGCAGCAGGCGGATCCGGTGGTTGGCGAGCTTGCCCGTCACCTGACGGGGCGCAGCAGGTCCACGTAGGTCGTCCCATCGGGCTGCGCCGGTACGAGCCCGCGTTGCTGGGCCTGTGTCTGAATCCGAGGCGATGCCGCCGCGCTCGAGAGCTCCGAGGCGAGCGCGGCGTTCTCGGCGTGCAGCTTCGCGCGCTCGCTCGTCGTCTTGTCCAGGCGGACGTTGAGGCGGAGGACGGCGACGTTGAGCGCGACGACACCGGCCAGGAGGACGCCGATGACTCCGATCCAAACGAGGCCGCCGGCGACGCCGTGCCGGGAGCGCCGGCGGGAGCGGGGCGCGGCCTTCGGGCGTAGACGCGGTTGCGGCCGTGGCCGGGCTGCCGGCAGCGGGCGAGCGGGCTCGCTCCACGAAGTCACGTCT
>JBARRS010000220.1:0-6187 GCA_049644345.1 Gaiellaceae bacterium | reverse complement strand
AAGTCGGAGTCGGTGTTCTCGATCTCCTGCTTGATTTGCTTGATGCGGCCCTTGATTCCGTCCGGGTCGCCGGCGCCGTCGATGATCGTCGTCGTGTCCTTCGCGACCACGACCTTGCGGGCCTGGCCGAGCTGGGTGAGCTGGGTGTTCTCCAGCTTCAGGCCCATCTCCTCGGTGATCACCTCGCCACCGGAGAGGGTGGCGATGTCCTCGAGCATCCGCTTGCGCCGGTCGCCGAAACCGGGCGCCTTTACGGCGACCCCGGTGAATGTGCCGCGGAGCTTGTTGACCACCAGGGTCGCAAGGGCCTCGCCCTCGACGTCCTCGGCGATGATCAGCAGCGGCTTGCCCGCCTGGATCACCTGCTCGAGCACGGGCAGCAGATCCTTGACGGCACCGATCTTCTGGTTGGCGACGAGGATGTAGGGCTCCTCGAGCACCGCCTCCATCCGCTCGGCGTCTGTGATCATGTAGGGCGAGAGGTAGCCCTTGTCGAACTGCATGCCCTCGGTGAACTCGAGCTCGAGCCCGAGAGTCTGGCCCTCCTCGACGTTGACCACGCCGTCCTTGCCGACCTTCTCGATCGCATCGGCGATCACGTCGCCGATCTCGCGCTCGCGCGCGGAGATCGTGGCGACCCGTGCGATGTCCTCCTTGCCGTCGATGTCCTTCGACTGCTCCTTCAGGTTCTCGACCACCGCGTCGACGGCCTTCTCGATCCCCCGCTTGAGCGCCATCGGGTTGGCCCCGGCGGCGACGTTCTTCAGGCCCTCGCGGACGATCGCCTGGGCGAGCAGGGTTGCCGTCGTGGTGCCGTCGCCGGCGACGTCGTTCGTCGCCGTCGCGACCTCGCGGACGAGCTGCGCGCCCTGATTCTCGAACACGTCCTCGACCTCGATCTCACGCGCGATCGTGACGCCGTCGTTCGTGATCGTCGGCGCGCCGAACTTCTTGTCCAGGACCACGTAACGCCCCTTCGGGCCGAGCGTGACCTTGACTGCGTTGGCGAGGATGTTCACGCCCCGCTCGAGCGAGCGGCGCGCGTCCTCGTCGAACTTCAGCTCCTTGTGTGCCATGTGTTGCGTTCCTCCGTCTGGTTACTAGGCCTTGGCGCCGGCGAGCTCACGCGTGCCGACGACCTTCGCGAGCACATCGGTCTCGCGCAGGATCAGGTACTCGTCGGTGCCGAGCTTGACCTCGGTGCCGCCGTACTTGGAAAAGATGATCTCGTCGCCCTCGGCGACGTCCATCGGGACGAGCTCGCCTTTGTCGTTGCGGCCGCCCGGGCCGACGGCGAGGATGCGCCCCCGCTGGGGCTTCTCCTTCGCCGTATCGGGAAGGACGATCCCGCTCGTCGTCTGGTCCTCTTCCTCGAGGACCTCGACGATCAGGCGGTCGCCCAACGGCTGAAGATCCATTCAAGCGCCTCCTTGCGTGTTTGTGACACTGTCTGGCACTCTCGCTACGAGAGTGCCGGGGTAGTTTAACGGTTCTGGAGCGGGTTCGGCAACTTCGGGCAGGCGCGCGCCCGGTCTGTGTTACAAACGAGCGCGTGAAGCGGGAATTCTCGGCCGGGGGGGTGCTCGTCAGGCGTCTTCGCGGCCGCTGGGCGCTCGCGGCGATCCGGCCGGCCGGGAAGAAGCCGGGTGTGTGGGCGCTGCCGAAAGGGCTGATCGCGCGCGGCGAGCGTCCGGAGGAGACAGCGCTGCGCGAGGTCGCGGAGGAGACCGGCGTCGAGGGCCGGCTCGTCCAGAAGGTCGGCGACGTCAGATACGTCTACACGTGGCGCGGCGAGCGGGTCTTCAAGGTCGTCAGCTTCTTCCTGCTTCGATACTCACGCGGCAGGCTCGGCGAGCTGGCGCCCGAGACCGCGCACGAGGTGGCCGAGGTGCGATGGCTGCCTCTCGAAGAGGCGCCTCGACTGCTCTCGTATAAAGGCGAGCGCGAGATGGCTGAAAGAGCGCTGGCTTCCCTTGGCGACCACGCTCTATGATCTGCGCGCTCTCGCGGGATTCCTAGGTCATGTACGCCCTCAACTTCTACGGCCCGAGTGCCGCCGACCAGCTCCGCAGCCGCCGCAAGACGGCGACCATCCGCCTTGGGGACAAGTCCGGGAAGTACAAGAAGGGGATGGTGGTGCAGGTCCTGGTCGGATCACGGTTCAGCCTGCGCGAGAAGGTCTTCGACGCCGTGATCGATAAGGTCGACGTCAAGACGCTGGACGAGCTCTCGCCCCGCGAGATCGAGCACGACAACCCGGAGATTCGCCGCACCGAGGACTTCGCGGTCTTTCTCGGGCAGCTCTACAACCGCGAGATCTCGCCGGAGGAGACGGTGACCGTGATTCGCTTCTCGGCGATCAAGGCTTAGCGGCGGCGCCGGATCGGTACGCCGAACTGCTCGGCGTCCCGGAGCGCTGCGCCGCACTGCTCGCATTCGACCGCGAAGACCGAGCTGAATCGAGCCCCGCAACTTGTGCAGCGCGACCTCAGCTCGCCGGCGCACTGCGGGCACGCGCTCGGCAACTCGCCCTCGGACTGCTCGAAGTACCGCTGCGCGAAGCCGCAGCGGAGACAGAACGCAACCCAGTCGCCGAGAGTCTTCCGGCGCTCCTCGCGAAGCCAGTCGGCCGCCTTTCCCACGTAGCCACTCTAGCCGGGACCACGTCACACTTCCGTGACGGTGTCCGACACCGTTGTTGGGGGCGTTTCCGCTGGACGCGAGGCTTTTGTGGAATGCGCGACACACTTTCGCGCGCGCGTCTGACACCGGAGGAGGATGCGCTCCCGCCGGACGCGGTCGCTAGAGTTCGGCGGCATGGCGATCGCCCGTGAAGCCGAGCCGGTCGGCTCGCTGAAGGAGGTCAAAGAGGCGGGTCTCGACCGCGAGGACCTGCTCGGCGTCTACCGCAACATGCTGGTGACACGCGGGATCGAGGAGCGCGGGCACATCCTCTACAAGCAGGGAAAGATCCCGGGCTCGTTCTACACCGGGCGCGGGAACGAGGCCGCGGCGGTGGGGGTGGCGACCGCGATGGGCCCGGAGGACGTGGGGACGCCGCTGCACCGCGACATGGGCGTTCACGTCACGCGAGGGGTCGAGCCTTGGCGGATCTTCGCGCAGTACATGGGCCGAATCGACGGGCCGACCCACGGCAGAGACGGCAACGTCCACATGGCCGACTCGAACCTCGGCCTGATCGCGATGGTCAGCCATTTGCCGGCGATGCTCCCGGTCGCGGTCGGCTGCGCGCTCGCGTTCCGAATCCGGGAGGAGAAGCGCGTCGCCGTCGCCTGGTTCGGCGAGGGCGCCTCCGCGCGCGGCGACTGCCACGAGGGTATGAACTTCGCCGGCGTCCGCACGCTGCCGGTCGTGTTCATCTGCGACAACAACCAATGGGCCTACTCGACGCCGACGCATCTCGAGTACGCGACGGAGCACGTCGCCGATCGCGCCGAGGCCTACGGCTTCGAAGGAATCGTCGTCGACGGCACCGACGTCCTCGCCGTCTACCGGGAAGCGAAGCGCGCGCTCGAGAAGGCGCGCGGTGGAGGCGGCCCGACGCTGATCGAGTGCCTGACCCTCCGGATGGAGGGCCACGCCGTCCATGACGACGCCTCCTACGTACCCAAGGAGATGTTCGAGGAATGGGCGCGCAACGACCCGATCGAGCGCTTCCGCACCTGGCTACGAGAGCACGCGGACATGTCGGACGACGAGGAGGACGAGATCTCCGCCGGGGTCAAGAAGCTCTTGAACGACGCGCTCCAGCGGGCCGAGGAGTCACCGCTCCCCGATCCGTCCCAGCTGGCCCAGGGCGTGTTCGCGACGCCCGAGGACCTCGACACGCCGCATCACAAGTGAGGCACGCTGGCTGAGAAGACCTATCTCCAGGCGATCTCGGACGGCCTCCGCGAGGAGATGCGCCGCGACAAGCGCGTGTTCGTGATCGGCGAGGACGTCGGCGTCTACGGCGGCGCCTTCAAAGTCACGCTCGGGTTCCAGGAGGAGTTCGGTCCCTGGCGCGTTATCGACGCGCCGCTCTCGGAGACTGCGATCGTCGGCGGCTGCACAGGTGCGGCGATCATGGGCATGCGCCCGGTCGCGGAGATGCAATTCGCGGATTTCATCTCCTGCGCATGGGACCAGCTCGTCACCGTCGCCGCCAAGCAGCGCTGGCGCGCCGGCACGCCGGTCCCGATTACCGTCCGGCTCCCCTCCGGCGGCGGCTTCTCCGGGGGACCGTTCCACTCGCAGAACCCCGAGAGCTCGTTCGCTCATATCCCAGGGCTGAAGGTGATCTGCCCCGCGACGCCGGAGGACGCGAAGGGCTTGATCGTCAGTGCGATCGAGGACCCGAACCCCTGTCTCTACTTCGAGCACAAGCACCTCTACCGCCGCGTCAAGGGCGAAGTGCCGGACGAGCGGTACGCAACTCCCCTGGGCAAGGCCCGCGTGCACCGCGAGGGCGAGGATGTCACCGTCGTCACCTGGGGCGCAATGGTCTACACGGCCGACGAGGCCGCACAGCAGCTCGAATCCGAGAACGGGTTCTCGGTCGAGATCCTCGACCTGCGCACGCTCGTGCCCTGGGACAAGCAGGCCGTGCTGGCGAGCGTCGAGAAGACCTCCAAGGTACTCGTCTTGCACGAGGACACGCACACCGGCGGCTTCGGCGGCGAGATCGCCGCGACGATCGCCGAAGAGGCGTTCGAGCAGCTCGACGCGCCGATCAAGCGGATCACCGCGCCCGACACGCCCGTTCCGTTCTCGCCCGTGCTCGAGAAGGCGTTCGTCCCGCAAGTGCAGGACGTCCTCGCAGGGCTGAAGGACCTCGCCGAGTACTAGGAGAGCGCATGGCTACCGAAACCGCCGTCGACGTCGTGATGCCCCAGATGGGCGTCTCGGTCTCCGAAGGAACGATTACCAAGTGGCTGAAGCAGGAGGGTGACCAGGTCGAGGCGGACGAGTCACTGCTCGAGATCTCGACCGACAAGGTCGACACGGAGGTTCCGAGCCCGGCCGCCGGAACGCTGACGCAGATCCTCGTCCAGGAGGGCGAGACGGTTGAGGTCGGCACGAAGCTCGCGCAGATCGGCGGCACGCCGGCCGAACAGGCCGCTGCGCCTCCTCCTCCTGCCGAGGAAGTGCCCGAGCCTGCGACCTCGGAGGTGGTTGCCGAGCCCGAAGCCGAGCAGGTCGAGGAGGCGAAACCGGCGCCCGCTCCTGTGGGAGACGGAGCCACGGACGGCAAGACGTTCGTCTCACCCGTCGTCGCGCGGATCGCCTCCGAGCACGGCGTCGACCTCGCCCAGGTCGAGGGAACGGGACGCGGCGGCCGTGTGACGAAGAAGGACATCCTCGACTTCATCGAGCGTGGCGCTCCTGCTCCAGCAGAGGCGCCGGCTCCCGCACCGGCGCCGGCAGCACCGCCACCTGCACCTGCCCAGCCGGTCGAGCCCGGCGAGGCGCAGCCTGGCGAGATCCTCGAGCCTGTGAATGCGATGCGGCGCGGCATCGCAGAGCACATGCGCCGCTCGCTCGACACCTCGGCCCACGTCACGACCGTCTTCGAGGTCGACATGTCGAAGGTGGTCGCAATCCGCAACAAGCTGAAGCCGGAGTACCAGAAGAGCTATGGGGTCAATCCGACGTACCTCGCGTTCGTCGCACGGGCGACGATTGAGGCGATCAAGAACTGGCCGTGGGTGAACGGCGAGCTCCGAGGCGACCAGATCGTGACGAAGCAGTACGTCAACCTCGGAATCGCGGTCGCGCTCGAGGGCGGCAAGGGGTTGATCGTGCCGGTCATCAAGAACGCCGAGGGCTTGAACCTGCTCGGGCTCGCGAAGGCGATCGCCGACATCGCCGACCGCGCGAGGAACAAACGGCTGACCCCGGACGACGTCCAGGGCGGCTCGTTCACGATCACGAACCCCGGCGGCTGGGGAGCGATCATCGGCACGCCGATCATCAGCCAGCCGCAGGTGGCGATCCTCGACGTCGAGGCACTCGTCAAGCGTGCGGTCGTCGTCCAGGACGACCGGGGCGAGGACGTGATCGCGATCAGGCCGATGATGAACCTCTGCCTCTCGTACGACCATCGCCTCGTCGACGGCGCCTACGCCGCGCAGTTCATGAAGGAGCTGCGCGAGAGCCTCGAGACTTGGGACTTGACCGAATGAAG
>JBARRS010000219.1:0-15186 GCA_049644345.1 Gaiellaceae bacterium | reverse complement strand
CCCCTGTCCTCGAACCGAATTCCGGAGCCCGCGACCAAGTCCTTGACCGTGCTCGAGACGAGCACTTCCCCTGGCTTCGCCTCGGTTGCCACCCGCGCGCCGGTGTGTACAGCGATGCCCGCCACTTTCCCGTCCACAACCTCGCACTCCCCTGTGTGCAGCCCGGCCCGGACCTCGAGTCCGAGCGTTTGCACACCGTCGACGACCGAGCAGGCGCAACGGATCGCGCGCGCCGGCCCGTCGAACGACGCCAAGAAGCCGTCGCCGGCGGTGTCGATCTCGCGGCCTCGATGGCGAAGGAGCTCGCGCCGCACGACTGAATGGTGGCGTTCGAGCAGGTCGCGCCAGGCCCGGTCGCCCACCTCGGTCGCCTTGGCCGTGGACTCGACGATGTCGGTGACGAGGATGGTGGCGAGCATTCGATCTGGCTCGCTCTCCTCCCAGCCGCCCGCCTCCCACACGTCCGTGACGAAGCGCTCGATCTCGACCCCAATTACGTCCGCGTTCATCCCAAAGGCGAGGTGGCCGATACCGGGAATCTCGACCACCCGCGCCGTCGGGATGCGCAAGGCGATGTAGCGGGCGACCTCGACCGGGACGAGCTCGTCGTCGGAACCGTGCATGACCAGCGTCGGCACACGAACCGCCGACAGGACGTGTCGAATGTCGATCTCCTTGTTCATGCGGTGGAGCGCCTCGAGCGTGCCCGGACTCGAGCCGAACCGGAGCATCTCGAGAAATCCCTCGACCTCCTCGGCATCGAAGCGGCCGAGCGCGCGCACCGCTTCCCTCGCCTGCTCGCGTGGACCGAAGACGCGCAGGTCTCGCTCGACCTCACGCTCGTACTCCTCTTCCGTCCGGCCCCAGGGATAGTCCGGGGCCCACATCCTCCGCGGGAAGGCGCTGCGGACGACCAGCGCCGCCGTCCGCTCCGGGTAGGTCGCGGCGAACAGGATGCTCATTGCCGCTCCCTCCGACAAGCCGTAGAAGGCCGCACGCCTTGACCCGACCGCGTCCATCACCGCCCGCACATCGTCCATGCGCGTCTCCAGCGTCGGCGCGCCGCTCACCGGATCCGACATGCCGGTTCCGCGCTTGTCGAACCGGATCAGCCGGGAGAACGAGGCCAGCTCGTCGAGGAACGGCGCGAACGTCCGCATCTTCCAGTGGAGCTCGAGGTGCGTGACGTAGCCGGGCACGAAGACGAGGTCGAACGGCCCGTCACCGCTGACCTGGTAGGCGATGTTGACGTCGCCGCTGCGCGCGTAGCGTGTCTCCGGCTGCACACGGATAGTTTCGCGCTCGGAAGACGCCGGTGCCATCGCGCGTCAGGTAGGCATGAACCTGACACTCATCCTGTTGCTCACGCTCCTCCCCGTCGCCATGGTCGCCGGAGCGATGCTCGGGCGCATGCGACCCCGCGAAGAAGAGCTCGAAGTCGCCGCGGTCGGCTTCGTCGTCATCCGCGACTAGGAAGCTCGGGCCGGCGCCGAGCGCCGACCCGAGCCGAAACACCTAGCCCGCCGCCGCTATCTGTGCGAGTCGCTCTGCGACCCCGACTTCGTACCGCTTCACGCCGACGATCCGCGCCGACGCGCCCTCGGCAGCCCGCTGGCGGAGCTGGTCCGCCGACTGCTCGCTTGCCCGCAAGGCCTCCGAGCTCTCCCAGAGTGTGATCACCTTCGTGCGCCCGCTCTTCCGATCGATCAGCGAGACCATGCCTTTGTTTCCCTCGAGCTCCCGCACACGGGGCACGATCTCCTCCTCCACGTAGCGCGCACCTTCGATGATCCGCTCAGGCGCGCTCTCGAGGGTGCTGAGGCGCGCGGCTCTGGCTCCTTCGCCGCCCTCGACCAACGCCACCTCGTAGGTCTCGACGGAGACCCGGCGGCCGCGCATCTTCTCCGGGAACTCGTCGCCCATCCGATCGAATGCGGGCTCTGCCTCCTTGATGTGCTCCTCGCTGTCGAAGAACGAGATTCCAAGGCTCTTGCCGCTCTCCCGGTCGAGGAGCATCAGGAAGCCGCGCGCGTTCTGCAGCACGTTTTGGCCCGAGGAGACCTGCTCCCGGACCCTCCCGATCAGCTCGTCGGCGAGGGAGGGATCGCGGCTCTCGAACGACGCGACGCGTGCGTACATCCCACCACCTCCATGTTGAGGACTGCACGAGCCTACGCCTCGGTCTCGGTCGAGTCCAGAGGCGGTATTGGTGCCGGCACCGCGACCTTTAACGTGCTAGTCGCCGCGGAGCTCCTGGAACTGGCCGTCGGTGAGGAGAATGCCCTGCTCTGCGAGCACGGCGAGCTGGTCTTCGAGATCTCGCCGGTGCCGGTCGACCCATTCCTCTCCCTGCTCCTCCGCCAGCCTCTGCAACAGGAAGCTGGCGTGAAGCCCGTGACCGTCGTTCACGGCGCGAGACCCTAGACGACCGCGGCCTCGCCGAGCAAGGCCTTCACCTCGGCGAAGAAGTCCGGCTCCGGGCGGACGCGATACTCCGGGCCGAACGCGAGCGTCTTCGGCCCGGCTGACGTCTCGAGCGCGACCACGACCGGCGCCTCGCCGGGGAAGTCCTTCACGACGCCGGCGAGCTCGCGGATGATCCCGGCTCGGGCGCGACGGGCGTCCAACCGCAGCAGCACCTCGCGCCGCTCGGGCACGCCCTCGAACGGCGCCACCTCGAGCGCGATCAGCTTCGTCTCCCCCTCCTTGTGGTCGACCCGCGCCTTGACGACGAGCACCGCGTCCGGCGCCAGCAGCTCCTGTGCGGCCGCGTAGACCGAGTTGAAGACGACGCACTCGGCGCTCCCGACGACGTCGTCGAGCCGAACGAAGACCATCGGCTCGCCCTTCTTCGTCGTCACCTGCTTCAGCGCCGAGACGATCCCGCCGACGGTGACGACCTCGCCGTCGCGGCGGCGCTCGAGCTCGGCCAGCGAGGCGTCGGTCTTGCGCCGCAGCTGCTCGCGGATCGCGGAGAGCGGATGCTCCGACACGTAGAGCCCGAGCGTCTCCTTCTCGAGCCGCAGCAGCTCGTTCTTCTCGAACTCCGCCTCCGGGATCTCCGGATGCTCGAGCTCGAACATCGACTCCTGGCCGAGCAGAAGCTTTTCCTGCCGCTCGGCGCCCGACCCGAGCGCCTGGTCCAGGGCTTCCAGCATTCCCCTCCGCGGCGCGCCGGTCGAGTCGAGCGCACCACACTTCACGAGCGATTCCAGGGCGCGCTTGTTGACGATCTGCGGGCTGACCCGCTCGGTGAAGTCCCACAGCGAGCCGAACAGACCGCCTGCTTCGCGCGCGCGGATGATCTCCCGCGCCGCCGAGTCGCCGACGTTCTTGACCGCGTTCAGCCCGAAGCGAATCTTCCCCTCGACGATCGCGAAGTCGCACCCGGACGAGTTCACGTCGGGCGGGAGCACCTCGATCCCCATCTCGTTGCACGCGTTGACGTAGAACGGCACGCGGTCCTTCGTGTTCATAACCGACGAGATCAATGCGGCCATGTACTCGCGCGCGTGGTGCGCGCGCAGCCAGGCCGTCCGGTAGGCGATCAGGGCGTAGCATGCGGCGTGCGACTTGTTGAAGGAGTAGTCCTGCGCCTGCTCCATGTCCTTCCAGAGCTGGTTCGCGACCGCCGGCGTCACGCTCTGCGCGGCGCAGCCCTCGAGAAACTTCTCCTTCAACGACGCCATCAGCGAGTGGATCTTCTTGCCGATCGCCTTGCGCAGGTCGTCCGCTTCGGCCGGTGAGAAGCCGGCGAGCTCCTTGGCGATCTCCATATAGGACTCTTGGTAGATGCAGTTATGGGCAATGACATTGTTCGCCACGAAGTTGTGGACGCCCTCGACAGCGATGTCGTAGACCCGCTCTTCGCCCACTGGCTCGATGCTCACAATCTCCTGCCAGAAGACCCGGGCAGCGCGAGTCGTTTCAGGAAGCTCGAACTTCGAATCGAGCGGCGTGAAGCAGCGAAGATCGATCCGTTCCCTCGCTCGGCCTGCGGGATAGAAGTGCTGGTGGTTGAAGCCTGTCTGCGCAGCCAGCGCTTTCAGCGACAGGCGGCCGCGCGTCTGTTGATCGCCGGCCGGAACGAGTTCCCGAGTCGCCTCAAGCACTTCCTGTAGCGCAGGTTCCCGCGCCACGTTGCGGCCTCCGTCCTGGGCGTGCGTGACGACAAGCCTCTTCTCGGTGACCATCAGCGGCTGGATCAATTCGGCGAACCGCTGCGTGCCGTGCGGTGTGATCTGGTAGGCGCGTCTCTCGACGCGCCTACCGTCCTGGACGGCGGAGTAGCTCGATTCGCAGATCGTGGACCGAATTCCGAGGCGTAGGAGTAGCGTCTGAAGGTCAAGCGCCATCCGGCGCGAAATCGTCTTCAGAAAGACGCTCTTCTTCCCGACGTGGCCGTCGCAATCCCAGAAGGCCGCGAGGAAGAAGGCGATCTCCTCGTCGGCGAGCTCGAAGACGTGCTCCGGGATCCATTTTTCCGCACTTCGCGGTCCCTTGCGCGGGCGTCCACGAGCCCGCTCGTCGCTCAGCTTCCATCGCAATCCCTGCCCCCGTAGCCACGCCTCGAGCGGGGATGGCGTGTGGTAAGCACCGACCGCGGCAAGGTCACGCGAGGCCGAGACGCGCACGACGCCACGCGCCTGCTCGCACCGGCCCAATTGAACTCCCCCAAACCCCGTCCTGCATGCTTCCTCGAAATCATCGAGCAATGCGCGATTTGAGGAGTAGAAGCAAGGGGGGGCACCCGTGCTCAGCGAGCCGTCAGCGAGCAGATACGCGAGCACCTTGATGCGCGCGCGCTCCTGCTTGTTCAACCAACGACCTTCGTGTACGAGGCTCAGCTTGGCCGGGGTCGCGATGTAACCACCGGCGGCGAGTTCCCCCAACGGTTTCCATCCATCTTCCGTGAGGAACTCGTGATTCGCGGTTGCCTCGATCGTCGCACCGTTTCGCAGGCGCAGTCGAAAGACCGGCCGCACTCCGTTGTCCATCCACCTTGTTACTCGGGCGTGCGTGGGACTGAAATCGTCATCGACTCCCTGAACGACGATGTCCTCGTGATCGCGCAGCTCGTCGATCCGAATTCGGCGACCCGACCGCGCGTCGAACACGAGCGTGTCACCTTTTAGGCAGATCCCATAAGTCTCATGGAGGATCGGCTCCAGGCGCGGGTCGTCGTACGCGACCTGCTCGAGCCCGTGCTTGCGGCGCGCGTAGACCGGGATGTACGACATCGGCCCGGGCCGGTAGAGCGCGACCAAAGCGATCAGGTCCTCGAACTCGGTCGGCCGCACCTGCCGCAGCGCCTCGCGCATCCCCGAGGACTCGAACTGGAACACGCCGGTCGCCTCGCCGCGCGCGAGCATCTCGTAGGTCGGCCTGTCGTCGAGCGGGATGTCCCCGACCGCGACCCCGCCGACCAGCTCCAGCGCCTTGTCGATCACGTCGAGGTTGCGCAGGCCGAGGAAGTCCATCTTCAGCAGCCCGAGCGCCTCGACGTCGCCCATCGCGTACTGGGTCACGACCTCCTGGTCCGACCCTTTCTGCTGGAGGGGGACGACCTCGGTCAGCGGCCGGTCGGAGATGACGACGCCGGCAGCGTGGATCGAGTCCTGCCGCACGAGGCCTTCCAGCGGCTTCGCGAGGTCGACGATCTCGCGCACGAGCAGATCGGCGTCGTAGGCCTGCTTCAGCTCGGCGCCGTTCTTTAGGCAGTCGTCGAGGTAAACCTTCGGCCCCTCCGGGATCAGCTTTGCGATCTTGTCCACGGTGCCGTAGGGGACCTCGAGCACCCGCCCGGCGTCGCGAACGGCGGCGCGGGCCATCATCGTCCCGAAGGTGATGATCTGTGCGACCCGGTCGCGGCCGTACTTCTCGGCGACGTAGTTGATGACGCGGTCGCGGCCGGCAACGGAGAAGTCGATGTCCATGTCCGGCATCGACTTGCGGCCCGGGTTGAGGAACCGCTCGAACAGGAGGCCGTAGCGGATCGGGTCGACATCGGTGATCTCGAGGCAGTAGGCAGCGAGCGAGCCGGCCGAGGAGCCGCGGCCGGGGCCGACCGAGATCCCGTTCTGCTTCGCGAAGCGGATGAAGTCCCAGACGATCAGGAAGTAGTCGGCGAAGCCCGTCTCCTTGATCGTCTTCAGCTCGAAGCGGAGCCGGTCGTTGAGCTCCGGCGTGATCGTTTCGTAGCGCTTTTGCAGGCCTTTTTCGCACAGCTCGACGAGGTACTCGAAGGCGTCGCGCCCGTCGGGCGTCGGGAAGGTCGGCAGCAGGATCCGCCCGAGCTCGAGCTCGACGTTGCAGCGCTCAGCGATCTCGAGCGTCGTCGCGAGCGCGCCGGGATAGTCCGCGAAGTCCTGCGCGATCTCGACCGGGCTCTTGAAGTAGAACTGGTCGGTGTCGAACTTCCAATGGCTGGGGTTCTTGAGCGAGTCGCCCGACTGAATGCAGAGGAGCGCCTCGTGCGCGCGCGCGTCCTCGTGGCGGAGGTAGTGGACGTCGCCGGTCGCGACGAGCGGTAGCTGCGCCTCCTGCGCCAGCTGCGCGAGCAGCGGGTTGATCCGCTGCTGGACGTCGATGCCGGCGTTCTGGATCTCGACGTAGGTCGAGTCTCGCCCGAAGATCTGCGCGAGCCGGTCGAGATCGGCGCGGGCGTCCTGCGGCCGGTTCTCCTCGAAGGCCTTGCAGACGCGCCCGGAGAGGCAGCCGGAGAGCGCGATCAGCCCCGCGGAGTGCCGCTCGAGCAGCTCCCAGTCGACCCGGGGCTTGTAGTAGTAGCCCTCGAGATAGCCGAGGCTGGAGAGCTTGATCAGGTTCGAATAGCCGTCGTTGTCGCGCGCGAGCAGCGTGAGGTGCGCGTAGCCCTTCTGCTGCGCGCGGCGGTCGTCCGCGACGTAGACCTCGCAGCCGATGATCGGCTTGACGCCGTGGCTCGTGGCCTCGCGGTACAGCTCGACCGCGCCGGCGAGCGAGCCGTGGTCGGTGAGGCTGACGGCCGGCATCTCGAGCTCGGCGGCGCGAGCCGCGAGCCCGGGGATGCGGCAGGCCCCGTCCAGGATCGAGTACTCGGAGTGGACGTGCAGGTGGACGAAGGGCGCTTCAGCCAAGGCGCGAGCCATTCTAGAAGCGCGGGTGGACGCCTCCTGATCCGTGCGGCTAAGATATCTACCGAGTGGCCAAACAGATATCCAAACGGGACAAGACCTCTTTGGTCATCGACCGCGAGAAGGCCGCCGAGGCGCGAGCCATTCTCGGGACGCGGACGCTCGCCGCGACCGTCGACGCGGCTCTCGACGAGGTGATCAACCTCGACAAGCGTCGCCAGCTGATGGAGCGGATCAGGCGCGACGGAGGCCTCGGCCCCAGTGCTGAAGAGTTGCGCCGGCTTCGTGCGCCGCGCACGCGCTAGGAGGGCTTGGTGGAACGTCGTTCGTCGTCGGGGTGCGATGCTCGTTCCGAGGCAAGGACGCAGGGAGCGTCAATAGCCAAAGCTATTGGCGCGACTGCGAAACCCGGGCGGAGCCGGTGGCGAGCAGCGCGGCCCGGCGGCACAGCGCTACGTTTCGCCAAGCCCTCCTAATGGCGCGGTTTCTCGCCGACACGAGTGCCTGGAACCGCAGCCAAGCCACCGCCGAAGTGGACGAGCGATGGGCTGCGCTCCTCGAGGAGGGAGAAATGGCGCTCTGTCCGCCCGTCGAGCTCGAGTTGCTGGTCTCGGCGCGCGGCCCCGCCGATTACGAGTGGCTCAGGGACCGGCTGAGCGCAGTTCCCACCTTGCCGCTAGACGATGGAGCCGCACGGCTCGCGCTTCGCACCCAAGCCCTACTCGCTGCCCGGAGCCACCACCGCGGACCGCGGCCGCTCGACCTGCTGATCGCCGCCGTCGCCGAGATCCACGATGTCGTCCTCCTTCACTACGACCGTCATTTCGACGCGATCCGGCGCGTCACGGGCCAGCCAATGGAGTGGCTGGCTCGGCGCGGCACCCTCGACCGTTACTGATTCGCACCGACGGTCGTCGTGACCTCGGCGGCGTAAAGGTCGTAAGGCAGACGCTCGAGCTCGCGCTGACGCGGCTCCGGAACGGTGAAGAAGCGCGGAATCGCGCGCTCGGCGAGCCACTCGAGTCGAGGACTCGCCGCCAGCACCCGCTCGATGGCCGCGCGGTCGCCGCCGACAGCGGCGAACTCGACCCGCTCGCGCCACGGATCGAGCACGCGGACGGCGACCTCAGCCGCCTCGTCGATCAACTTGCGAGCCTGGTCGTCGCGGCGGCGCCGAAAGCGGCCGGCAGAGGAGCCGCCTTTCTTGTGGCGCCCCTTGACGAAGCGGGAGCCGACCTTCGACGCAACCAGGCGCTCGCCGTCGTACACGCCGACCGCATAGCCGCCGAGCCGGACGAGCAATGCGGCGACGATGTGGTCCTCGTCGAGAGCCTCGAACAGCGGCGCCAGCTCCACCGAGTCGTACTCGCGCTCGTGCGCGAGCCCGAAAGGTGGCCGTACGACGACCACCTCGCCGGAGTGTTCGATCCGCGCCGCTCCCCCACGATAGATCGTCCGGCCCTGCTGACCTTCGAGCGGCGTCAGCCGTTTCAGGACGTTCGCGCGTCCGACGAAGCGACCCATGCGGCCAGACTAGGAGAAACACGAAGGGCGGCCACAGTGGCCGCCCTCCAAGCTGCGTGTCCCGTCCGTCTCTGCGGCCAAGGCGGCCGGTGCGCGCGCTCGAATCGTCTATGACGGGCGCGGATCCGGCACCCCCCAGCTGGGGGATCCGACCGGAAACACGAAGCGGGGCCGCCGCCGGCCCCGCTTCAGTCTCTCGTGAGAGAGCCGCAGTAGATCCTTCGAGGCCCCGCCGCAAAGGGGGCCCCTTCGGTATGGGCTTCCGAGTTCGCCCCCGCCGCATCGGGGCGTCTTCGGTTGTAAATGCATCATCGATCAGGGGGCCGCACTTGATCCATCACCCCTTCAGCGGTTGACTGCAGCGCTTCACTCGGAACGGCTTGGCTCGCCGCGGCAGGCTCGACTCGAGAGTTGATCCGCGGTTGGAACCTCGCGGGCGCACGCGTTGTAGATGGAACGTGACCCGCTTGGTCGTCGCTGTCACTGCGGCGCTGGCGCTGGTTCAGCCCGTCAGCGGCTCGGACGTCTGGCCGAGACTCCATCGGCCTTTGCACCTGCCGCGGCTCGCACATGGAGCCGCATGCCCGGTCAGCAAGGTCGGCCGGCGCGTCAACTGGAGGGCGACACACATCTTCGGCGGTTCGGGGATCGGACCGGGGCCGGTCTATCCCGGTCTCGGCTCGTCCGGCGGCTACGCCAACGTGACGCAGGACACCCAGTACGGCGGCCCGTGGCTCGGCGGGAAAGTGTTCTGGTATGTGCTGCCGAGCTACCGAGGGCCGGTCCTGCTCCGAGGAAGGCAGCTCGACGGGCCCCACATCATGGGCTTCAACGGCCGCAAGCGTCCGAACCGTGAGCTGCAGATCGGGCCGTCCGACTCCGTCGGGTGGGACGGGCAGCCGGCCGGCAGCCGAGGAGTCCCGTCGGGCATTCGCGTGCTGACCGGCGGCTGCTACGGCGTGCAGATCGACGGGACGCGCTTCAGCCGAGTCGTCGTCTTCGAGGTCGTCTACTAGAAACGTCAGCGCTTGACAATCTTGACGCCTTGACGGTCCTGACGCTAAGCTTCACTCGACGATGACTGCCCTGGCACAAGCCGCGAAGACCTTCGAGCAGACGCTCGAGGAGCTCGGGATCACCGGGCGCGAGCGCGAGGTCGATCCCTCCGCGCTCGGGCGTCGCGGCGCCCTCCTCGCCGCCTCCGACGTCATCTGGCACAAGCACCTCGGCCCCATGTACTCGTCGAAGCAGGTGCGCGAGCTGATGGGGCGCGGCAGCCGTCAGTCCGTCAGCGAGCTCGCGAAGCGACGCCGTCTGCTCGCGCTCCCGGAGGACGACGGCCGGCTCTCCTTCCCCGCCTTCCAGTTCGGGCGGAACGCCAAGCGCCTGCCGGGGCTGGAGCGGATCCTGGACGTCTTCAAGGGCGCGGTCGAGACGCCGTACACGATTGCGTCATGGTTCGTGACACCGGAGCGCCGGCTCGACGGGAAGACCCCCGCCGCCTGGCTGCGCGCCGGCCGGCCGGTCGACCCCGTGCTCGAGGCCGCGACGCGCTACGCGGAGCGTCTGCGGCGGTAGCCGTTGAGCCCGCTCGGGCGGCCGCCCGACGACCTGTCCGGCTTCCCGGCCTTCGACCTCGGACGGCGGCAGATTCTGTACCGGATCCACCGGAACGACGTCGGTGCCTGGTGGTTCTCGACTGACGGATCGGGACGGTTCGACCTCGTCGACGGCGAGCGCGGGACGTGCTACCTCGCGCTGAGCCCAGTCGGCGCGTTCATCGAGGTCTTCCGCACCGTAACCGTCATCCCCGAAGCCGAGGTCGACGCACGCTCGCTGAGCAGCCTCGTCGCGCCGAAGCGGACGATGCTCGCCGACTGCACCGTGGCCCCAGCGAGGAGGGTTCGGATCACGGGCGCAATCCACACTCAACCTGACTACGAATTGCCGCAGGCGTGGGCGACGGGGTTCGCCGCCGCGGGCTTCGGCGGGATCCGGTATCGCGTCAGCCATGACCCGGCGCAGCGGGAGCTCGGTGTCGCGCTGTTCGGCCCGGCGGGCGACCAGCCCTTTCCCGTGAAGCGGACGGAGGCGATCACGGCCGAGGTGATCGAGGAGGCCCGCCGCCGGTTTGGACTGGTGGTCGCGCCTACGCCCGCGTGACAAGCTCTACGATCGCGCGAGCCGAGAAGGAGGAGCCATGACCGAGAGCTGGACGATGAAGGGCGCGATCTTCGGATCCTGCAACTGCGACTGGGGATGCCCGTGCAACTTCGACGTCGCGCCCAGCTACGGACACTGCGACGGCGTCTACATGTTCACCGTGCGCGAGGGCCGCTACGGGGACGTGCCCCTCGACGGACTGCATTTCGCCTGGGCCGGCCACTCACCCGGGCCGCTGCACGAGGGCAACGTGACGGCCGCGCTGATCGTCGACGAGCGCGCGACGCCGGAGCAGCGCGAGGCGCTCACGGCGCTGTGGAGAAGCGGCTCGTCGGGCCTTCCGTTCGACATCCTCAACTCGGTCACGGCGACCTGGCTGGACACCGTCTACGCGCCATTCGACGTCGAGCTCGCCGGCATCAACTCGAAGGCGAAGATCGACGGCGGCAAGATCTACGAGCTCGCGCAGGCGCGCGTGAAGAACCCGGTCACCGGCGACGAGGAGGAGCTCTACCTCGACAAGCCCACCGGCTTCACCTCGAAGCGCAGCGAGCTCGGGATGTCGAGGGTCGCGAGGCTTGCCTGCGACGGGCTCGCGTTCGACACGAGCGGCAAGTACGCCGAGTACGGCGAGTTCGAGTACGCCGGTCCCGGTTAGCCATTCGAAGCCGCCGGGACAGAAGCTGAAGGCGCCTTCTGCGCTCTACGCCGCAAATTCGAGGAACCGGGCGAAGCGAGCGTCTAGGCGTTCGCGATCTGGACGATCTGGCACGCGCCTCGGGACATAGAGCGGCGTTTCGTGGAACCCCGTTAGGAGGTCGAGCATCGGACCGTCCTGATCCTCGCGGAGGCGGCGGGAGACGTGGACGACGTAGTCGCTCGAGACGCCAACCAGGTTCTGGTCGAACGCCCGGTGGTGGATCGCGCAGAGGCTGAGGCCGTTGCTCACGGTCGGCTCACCGAGCTCCTGGACGTCACCGACGATGTGCGCCGCGTCAAGGAGGCGGAGCTCCTTCAGCCGGCAGATCGCGCACTGACTGCTGTAAGCGGGGACGACGCGGCCGCGGAAGCGCGCCTGGTGGAGCCGCACGCGCGTTTGCCGGACCGCGTAGCGCCGCTCGAGCAGGTCCTCGAGCGGCATCGGCTCAGGCTCGTCGACCGGGCCGCGTAGGGCGCCGGGGGTGACGAGCACCATCCGTCGTGCAGGATCGTCCTCGCGCACGTAGCACGGGAAGACCGGCTTGTACCAGCCTGGTCTAGTCCCGATGAAGTAGACGAGAGGAACCTGGAGCTCGTGAGCCGCGCGGAGCGCGCGGTTGTCAGGCTGGTCGATGGCCCCGGCGCGATAGGCATAGAGGAAGCCGTCGTCCAGGACCTCGTCGTCATACGGCGACTTCGCAGACGTCTGGATTGAGAGCGCCGCCGGCCCACGCTGAGCGGCGGCCCGGTAGATGCCCTTCTGGTAGTTGAGGAAAGGCACCCGACGTCCGCGGAACGGAAAGCCACGGCCTAGACCCTCCGCGTACCGAATGTCGTCGCCGAACTCAGCAACCAGGACTGAGAGGCGCGCCATGCACGCGGTGCGGACATCCTCGTCTCGCAACGAGCGGATTCTATGGTCGGTCGCGGAGAATCCGGTCGGCTGGGCCGAGCTGACCGCTAGCCTCGCCGGCGCGTCCGCTCGCGCTCGGCGTAGTAGAGCTCGAACTTGCCGCGCGGCGAGGCGAGGTACACGGCCAGCTCGGCCTCGAGCTTGTCGACCTCGTCGCGCAGCTGAAAGAGCTGGAACTCGAGCCAGCGCTCGCGTTCGCATTCGTGCGCGTTGTCGCGGCGCTCGAGCGAGGCGCCGCAGTGGGGGCAGGGCATGTAGCGCGACGGGAACATGTCGTCACCCGAACGATCGGCCCTCCGGGGCTGTTCCTGAACACGATTACGTGCAGCCCGGACGGCTTTGCGTTACGGGCGCAGAGGTCGTAGAGTCGGCCGGCAGGGCGTGGCGCGGCCGCGCCCCCCACTCGAGGAGGTCAGGAGATGGCGCAACAGGACAATGCCGACATCCCGCGGAAGCTCTACGAGCACTGGAACGCCCGCGAGTTCGACCGAGTCGCCGAGTTGATCGCCGACGACGGCGAGATCGTCATCGTCGGCTCCGGAACGCGTTTCCGGGGGCCGGAGGGATCGCATGAATTCTCGCGCATGTGGGCCGACGGCTTCCCGGACGGGAAGGTGACGATCGACCGGACGATCGCGTCCGGCGACACCGTCGTCGTCGAGTTCACGGGCAGAGGCACGCACACGGGCACACTGCGAGGGCCGGCCGGCGACATCCCGGCCACGGGCCGCTCGGTCACGCTACAGCTGTGCGACGTTCTCGATATACGCAACGGCAAGATCCAAAGGCTCAACAGCTACTTCGACTCGGCCTCGCTCCTTCAGCAGCTGGGCGTGATGCCCGAGGCGCGAGCCGAGGCGAAGACGTAAGAGCCGGCTTAGACGCTCTAAAGACCTCACCCCTCCGCACGAAGCGATTCCATCAGCGCGGCCACCTCGGCCATCTCGCGCTGATCGGTCTCGTCCTTCGCCAGCGCTGCTGCTTCCGCCGCGAGCAGGCGCCGTCGCGTGCCGTTGTAAGGTGGGCGATCAGCCACAACCGGAGGGAGGACCGAATGGCGTTCATCTTGGGCATCTTCGATACCAAGGACTACGACACCTGGAAGCAGATGTTCGACTCGGATCCGGCAGGTCGCAAGCAATCCGCGACAAAGCACCGCGTCTTTCGCGCCGTCGACAACCCGAACGAGGTCTTCGTCTCGGTGGAGTTCCCCACGGCAGAGGACGCCAAGTCTTTTCGTGAGCGCCTGCTCGGGTCCGGGGCTCTGGACAACGTCACAATCGAGAAGGAGCCGACGGTTGCCGAGCTGGCCGACGAGGCTACGTATTAGGAAAAGCTGCGTTCCAGGATCGAGAGGCCGCGCTCCAGCTCCTCGTCCGTGGCGGTGAGCGGAGGCAGCAGCCGGATCACGTTCCCATAGAGGCCGCACGAGAGGAGCAGCAGGCCCTGCTCTCGTGCGGTCGTGGTCACCCGCCGCGTCTCCTCGCCTGAGGCGACCACGAACTCGATCGCCAGCATCGGCCCGAGCCCACGGACCTCGCCGATCTCCGGGTGCCCTGCCGCGATCCGCTCGAGCCGCGAGCGCACCAGGCGTCCGATCTCGTCGGCTCGCTCACGAAACTCGGCCCTCGCGAGGGCGTCCAGCACCGCAGAGGCGGCGGCACAAGAGACGGGGTTGCCGCCGAATGTGCCGCCGAGCCCGCCTGGGTGAACGGCGTCCATCACCTCGATCGGGCCGGTGACGGCCGCGAGCGGCAGGCCGCCGCCGAGCGTCTTCCCGGAGGCCATGAGGTCGGGCTCGACGCCGAGGTGCTCGATCGCCCAGACCGGCCCCGTCCGGCCACAGCCGGACTGCACCTCGTCGGCGACGTAGAGGACCCCGTGGCGTTCGCACACGTCCTTGAGGGCCCGCACGAACTCGGGCGGCATCGGGATGAACCCGCCCTCGCCCTGGACGGTCTCGAGCACGACGCAGGCGACCGCCTCCGGAGCCACGTCCTGCTTGAAGAGCAGCTCGAGCCCGGCGAGAGCGTCGTCCGTCGTCACGCCGCGGTAGGTGTACGGAGCAGGTGCGCGGTACACGTCCGGCGCGAGCGGCCCGAAGCCCTGCTTGTAGACGAGCTTCGAGGTCATCGCCATCGTCAGGTTCGTGCGGCCGTGGAAGGCCCGGTCGAAGACGATCACCCCGGGCCGCCCCGTCGCGGCGCGCGCGATCTTGACGCAGTTCTCGATCGCCTCGGCGCCGGAGTTGACGAGCAGCGTCTTCGTCGGCGTCTCGCCCGGCCAGAGCTCGTCGAGCCGGCGACAGACCTCCACGTACGGCTCGTACATGCCGACCATGAAGCACTGATGAAGGAAGCGGTCGACCTGCTCGTGGATCGCCCGAACGACGGTCTCCGGGTTGTGACCGAGGTTCTGGCAGGCGATTCCACCCGCGAAGTCGAGGTACTCGCGGCCGTCCGCATCCCAAACGGTGGCTCCCTCGGCGCGGGCGACGACGAAGTCGGTAGTCGAGACGCCACGCGGCACGTAGCGCTCGCGGCCTGCGCGCACTTCGGCGACGTCCTGGAGTTGTTCTGTCTCCACGCCGCAACCCTAGATTCTTACGTCGCTCTTACCAAGCCCTGACCTGATTCACAAGCGGCGCAGGTTTCCTCAGAGGGCGATGCACCTTCGCTTCTGGCTCAAGCCGCGCCCGAGCACGCTGCTCGTTTCCGGCTATCTCGTCTTCGTTGCGGGAGTCACCGTATTCGAGCGCGCCGATCACGCCTC
>JBARRS010000218.1:0-6967 GCA_049644345.1 Gaiellaceae bacterium | reverse complement strand
GGCTTGTTCGCCGTCAGCTCGTCCTGGATCTTCTCGTAGGCGAAGAAGGCCGCGACACCCGCCACCGCGAGCAGCACGACCGCGAGGATCCAGGGCCAGATTGGCCGGCGCCGTTTCGGCGGCCCTTCGTAGCCGTAGTAGGAGGCCGGGGGCGTCCGCCCTGGTGGACGGATGACCGGGACCGTCGGCTTCGGCGAGACCATCGTCGCGTCCGTCGTGCCGGAGCCGCCGAGCACGGCGGTCGCCGCGCTCGCGGTTTCGTCGCTGACGCCGAGCCCGCGGGCGACGCGCGCGAGGTCGGCATCCATCTCTTCGGCGTTCTGGTACCGCTCGTCCGGGTCCTTGGCGAGCGCTCGGATGACGACGAGGTCGAGGTCGTGCGGGATTTCCGGCCGGAGCTCCGAGGGCGGCTTCGGCACCTTGGAGAGGTGCTTCATCGCAATCTCGAGCGGCGTGTCCCCGGTGAACGGAACCTCGCCGGTCAGCATCTCGTAGAGCACGATCCCGACCGAGTAGAGATCAGAGCGCTGGTCGACCGGTGCCCCCCGCGCCTGCTCGGGGGACAGGTACTGGGCCGTTCCGATGATCGAGCCGACCTCGGTCATCTGGCTCGTGCCGCTGCGCGCGATCCCGAAGTCCGTCACCTTCAACCGCCCCTCGGCGGCGACGACGACGTTGTGGGGCTTGATGTCGCGGTGGACGATCCCGTTGCGGTGCGCGAACCCGATCGCGCCGAGGATCTGGCGTGCGTACTCGATCGCCGTCTTCACGGGCGCGGGCCCTCGCCCGACGATCAGCTCCTTGAGGGTGCGGCCATCGAGGTACTCCATCGCGATGTAGTAGGTGCCCTCGGCCTCGCCGCGGTCGTAGATCGAGACGATGTTCGGGTGCGAGAGCCCGGCGGCGTTCTTGGCCTCGCGCCGGAAGCGCTCGACGAACTGGTCGTCGGCGGCGTGGCGGTCGTTCAGGATCTTGATCGCGACGCGCCGGCCCAGCTCCTGGTCCTCGGCGAGATAGACGTCGGCCATGCCGCCGGCGCCCAGCTTCCGGACGATCCGGTAGCGATCGTCGAAGACGCTGCCGACTAGAGAGTCTCTGACCGCCATGGCATCAGGTTAGGTTCTCGCCCCTTGGAGCAACGCCTCCAGTATCGACTTGGCGATCGGAGCGGACGTCGTCCCGCCTACGCCGGTCTGGTTCTCCAGCACCACAGCCACGGCGACGCGGGGATTGTCGGCCGGAGCGAAGCAGATGAACCAGGTCGTGTTCCGATGGCTGACACCCGTCTCCGCGGTGCCGGTCTTGCCCGCGACGCGCACGCCGGGGATCTGCGCTGCCGTTCCCGTGCCGCCGGTAACGACGGCTTCCATCATTTTCGAGAGCTCGTCTGCGGTCTGCGTCTTCATCACCCGCGGCAGCGCGTTGGGCTTGGTCCTCGCGACGATGCCGCCGCCCGGAGCCGTGACGCGGTCGACGGCATAGGGCTTCATCAGCACGCCCCGGTTGGCGACGGCGGCTGCGACCATCGCCATCTGGAGCGGCGTTGCCAGCATCCGCTCCTGGCCGAACGCGAGCCGGCCGGGGTCGACCTGGAACTCCGGGTGCGCGGGGTCGTAGAGCTTGTTGTGGCTGTAGAGCCCGCTCTTCGAGCGCTCGTTTGCGGGCGTGTCGAGCGGCGGCAGCGAGTAGAAGCCGAACTTCTTCGACTGGTCGAGGATGCGCGCCGCGCCGAGCGACTTGCCGAGGTTGCAGAAGACCGCGTTGATCGAGTGCTGGAGGCCCGTGAAGAGGCTGACCGTGCCGAAGTGCTCAGGGCCGCTCTGGTCGGCGAAGTTGTAGACAGGCTTGCCGTACTCGGTGCAGAAGCCGGGGTCGTAGAAGGTCGAGTTGGGGGTGTACCGGCCTGAGTCGAGCGCCGCTGCGGCCGTAACGACCTTGAAGCTGGAGCCGGGTGTAAACAGACCGTCGGTGGCGCGGTTCAGCAGCGGCGCCGCTGGGGTGCAGGCCGCGCGGATGCTCGTGATCTGCGAGAAATTCGCCTCGACGAGATTCGGGTCGTAGCTCGGCTGCGAGGCGAGCACGAGCACCTTCCCGGAGCGCGGGTCGAGCGCGACCGCCGCGCCGCACTTGCCCGCGAGCCCGTTCATCGCCACGCGTTGGGCGCCCGGCCGCACGGTCAGCCAGATGTCGTTGCCCTTGATCGTCGCGCCGCGGATCTTGGCCAGTGTCTTGTCGACGAGCGTGCCGAGGTTCGCGTTCGTCGCCGTGAGGTAGTCGTTCTGCGAGCGTTCGATGCCGGCGCGAGACCGGGACTGGGTCGAGTAGCCGACGAGCTGGGCGAACAGTGGGCCCGTCGGGTAGCGGCGGAAGTAGAGCGTGTGCCCGCCGATGTGCTTCGCCCTGTTCGCGGCGAGGACGGTGCCGTCGGCCGCGCGGATCTTGCCGCGCTTGACCGAGAACTGCGCCACGCGCTGGATCTCGTTGTCCTGCCGGTCGGCCAGGCCCGCCGAGGCCCAGGTCTGCCAGTAGGTGGTGCCGACGATCAGCGCCGCGATCAGAATCAGCGAGAACGTGGCAAGGCTGGAGACTTGGCGATTCATCGCGGCGCGTTGGCGCGGTTGGAGACGAGCAGAAGCCCGGCGAGCAGGAGAAAGTTCGCGACCACGCTCGAGCCGCCGTAGGAGACGAACGGAAGCGTGACGCCGGTGAGCGGGATCAGCCGCAGGATCCCGCCGACGATGATGAACGTCTGGAGCGCGAAGCCGAACGTGAGCCCGACCGCCGCGAGCTTCGAGAACCCGTCGTCGGCCAGCAGCGCGATCCGCATCCCGCGCGCGACGAAGACCATGAAGACGAGCAGCAAAGCGGCGGCTCCGATCAGCCCGATCTCCTGTGCGATCGCCGAGTAGATGAAGTCGGTGTTGACGTACGGGATCAGCTGGTGCCCGCTCGTCGTCTCGAAGGTTCCTTTGCCGAAGCCTGCGCCGCCGAAGCCGCCGTTCCCGATCGAGTAGAGCGATTTGACGAGCTGGTAGCTGGCGCAGTCCTGCCGCAGCGCCGGCCTGCCGGTCAACGAGCAGTACACGGGGTGGCTCGTCCAGGGGTGCAGCCAGATCGTCACCCGCTCGCGGACGTGCGGGACGAGCTTGTAGATGCCGGCCGAACCCGCGATGAAGAGCACGAGACCTGCGATCGCGTAATTCAGGCGCGCGGTGGCCACGTACAGCATCGCCAGGAAGATTCCGAAGTAGAGGAGCCCCATACCGAGGTCGTTCGTCTCGACCAGGACGAGCATCGCGGCGCCCCAGATCACGAGCAGCGGCCCGAAGTCCTTCAGCCGACCCTGCGCCAGAACCTCACGCTTCTCGCGCAGGTAGCCGGCGAGGAAGACGATCAGCGCGATCTTCGCCAGCTCGCCGGGCTGGAACTGGAGCGAGCCAAAGCGGATCCAGAGGCGTGCGCCGTTGACGGTCGTTCCGAGGCCCGGGAGAGCCGGCAACACGAGCAGGCCGATCGCAGAGACCCCGAAGAGGTACTTGTAGCTCTCCAGCCGCCGGTAGTCCCGACGCAGGAACCAGAGCGTCGCGGAGAAGACCGCGACCGCGATCACGACCCAGAGCCCTTGCTTGAACGCATCGCTCGGGCCGAGGCGGTAGATCTCCGTCAGGCCCACCGCGGTCAGCAGCGCGGCAATCGGCAGCAGGTACGGATCGGCGTACGGGACCGTGTAGCGCGCGACCAGGTGGGCAGTGAGGTAGACGGCGACGAAGAAGGCCGCGTATGACAGCGAAGCTGCCGAGACCTCGGACTGCCGGGCTATATAGACGCTCGCGAAGCCGAGCGCAGTCAGCATCCCGACGACGATGAGGTTCGCGAGCTCGCGGTTGCGAAGGCTCACGCTCGCAACCCCCACACGACGAGCGCGGCGACGACGAGGAGCGCGACGAGCACGAGCAGACCGATCGCGACCCGCTTCCAGCGTCGCCGCTTCCGCTTCGGCGCCACCTGCCCTCGTAGCCTCGCCGCCTCCTCCGCGCTCAGCACCATCGTGTCCACTGCAGGGACTCCGTCGCGCTCGTCGAGCGTGTCCTCGTCGGCATCCTCGGCCGGCTCCTCGACGGCAGGCATCTGGGCTGTCGCCTCGAGCAGGGCGCCGTTCGACGCGATCTCGAAGAGGACGACGGTGATGTTGTCCTCTCCGCCGCGTCGGTTGGCGGCGCGGACGAGTGACTTGGCGGCCGCTCGCAGGTCGTTGCGGTGCCGCTCGATCTCGCCGAGGATCGCCTCGTCGTCGACCATCGAGGTGAGGCCGTCGGAGCACAGCATGAAGAGGTCGCCCGGGGCCGTCTCGATCGAGAACATGTCGACGTCGACGTCCGGATCGGTGCCCAGCGCGCGCGTGATCACGGAGCGCTGCGGATGCGTCTCGGCCTCCTCCGGCGAGAGCTTGCCGCTGCGGACGAGCTCGGCTACGAGCGAGTGGTCCTCCGTCAGCTGCTCCAGCCGGCCGGCGCGGATCAGGTACGCACGTGAGTCGCCGACATGTCCGATGAACACGCGGCTGTCTTCCACGAGCGCGACGGTCATCGTCGTGCCCATGCCCGAGGCGGCCGCGTCTTCGCTCGAGCGCTGGTAGACCCGGCGGTTCGCCTCCTGGATCACGTCGAGCACCCGCTCCTCGCCGGAATGCCCGGCGCCGGTCTCGTCCTTCACCGCGGCCGCCGCGAGCTCGGAGGCCAGCTCGCCGGCCTGGGCTCCGCCCATGCCGTCCGCGACCGCGAACAGGGGCGGCTCGACTACGTGGGCATCCTCGTTCCTCCGCCGCTTGCGGCCGGCGTCCGTTGCTGAGCCGTGTCGTAGGGTGCTCATTGCTCGAACCGAAGCTCTGTCTCGCCGATCCGCACGACGTCGCCTGCTGCCAGCTTCCGCGGCCGCGTCAGGCGGATTCCGTTCAGGTAGGTGCCGTTCGTCGAGCCGACGTCCTCGACCCAGACTCCGTCGAGGCGTGGCTCGATCCGAGCATGCTGCGCAGAAGTGAATTGGTCGTCCTCGAGCTGGATGTCGTTCTGCGGACCTCGCCCCGCGGTGACCGGAACCGCGTCGAGGCGCCACTCGTTTCCCTCTTCGAGCGCCGGGCTCGTGAGCACGACCAGCCGACCGGTCTCGAATTGCGGCGCCTCTTTCTCCGGCGTTGCGGCACTGACCTGGCCGGGGGCGAGGATGAAGCTCTCCTGCGGCAGCCGGAGATCTCGGCTCGCGGTGCGGACGATTCGCCAGATGAAGAGATAGAGCAGCACGAGGAAGAGGATCTTCAGCAGGAGCAGCACGCCCTCGACCGAGATCGAGGCAAGCACCATCACGACGCTACCCCTGTGGCTCTCGCCTGAAGACGAGCTCGGTCGAGCCGACGGTGATCCGGTCGCCGGGCCGCAGCTTGGCCCGCTTGAGGCGACGGCCGTTCACCTCGGTCCCGTTCGTCGAGTCGAGATCGACGAGCCAGTAGGTGGCTCCTTCCTGGCGCAGCTCGGCGTGGCGGCGGGAGACATTCGGGTCGGCGACCTGGATGTCGCAATCGCGCGAGCGGCCGATCACGGCTTTCCGCTTGTCGAGCTCGTGTCGCTTTCCGTCGACCGTCAGCACGGCGATCTCGCGCTCGAGCCCCAGCTCTTCCGAGGGGACGGCTTCCGTTTCCACCGGCTTCGGCTTGTAGACCATCGTCGCACCCGGCGGCACGTCGGGAAGGGGCGCGTCGGGCTCGATCGGGTGGTCGCCCTGGACCATGCGGGTGGCGATCCCGAACTCGCCCACGTCGAGGTCGTCGTCTGTCTCCATCGACACCTTCGGCGGTGAGAGCAGCATGTACTTCTCGCGGCGCGCGTTTTCGGCGAGGTAGTCCTCGAGCTCCTTCAGAAGAGACTCTTCGTAGCTCGAGAATTGCTCGCGGTCCTCGGTCGAGAGGTAGAGCGTGTACTCGTTCGGGACGTAGACGCGCGAGACCGAGATGACCCGATGGTCCTCCATCTCCTTGACGAGCTTGCGCGCGAGCTCGACAGGCTGAACGTTCGTGCGGAACGCCCGCCCGAAGACGCCCTCGAAGAGCGACTCTATCTTCTGTTCGATCGTGCGAAGAACCATTGGCGCCGAGGTTGTTCCCCCGGCTTCGAGTCTAACGCTCGGCTCTGGCCGCCAGCCCGATACAGGTGGCCCAGGTGCACAGTACGAGCGGCCAGGCGGAGATACCCGCCGGGATCACCGTGATCGCCAGCAGCGCGGAGCCGAAGCCCGCGATACCCCAGGGGCCGCGCCTGCCGGCCAGCGGCAGCACCGCGCCGGCGGCACCGAGGGCCAGCGCCTCTAGGAGGAGAGCCGGGTGCGAGGTCGTCGCGCGCGCGAGCGCCGCGAAGACAGCCAGCGGATCGTTGCTGCCGGCGATCCCGAGCCCCTTTGGCGGGGGCGCTCCGGTGAAGGGAAGGGGCGCGTGCCGGAGGCCGGCGACGACCCCCGCAAGGAGCACCGCCGCGCCGACCTGGAATGCCCGGCGCCAGCGGCCGCGGACGACTTGTGAGGCGAGCGGCAGCAGGCCAAGGGCCGAGAGTGGCCCCAGCAGTGGCCCGGCGGCCAGGAAGAGGCCCGCCCGTTCGTCCCGCCACGACAGCGCCAGCCAGAAGAGCGCAATCGCGGCGTAACTCCACGCGAGTCCGGCCGAGATGTTCCCGAGCGGTAACACGGGCACCAACAGCGCAAAGACGAGCCCCAAACGGACACGTCTGAGGGACAGTCCCCCAGCGATAGCGGCGAGGACCGCGGCTCCTCCGGACGGGTAGAACGGGATCGAGGCCGCAGTCCAGCCGGCGAACAGCGTGGCCACGGCGGCCGGAAGCGCGTTCGGCGCGAGCGTGCGCGCCGACGGCAGCGCGATTCGGACGCGGCGGCGCTCGCGTTCCTCGAAAGCCGCACGCAGCCCGTC
>JBARRS010000217.1:0-10402 GCA_049644345.1 Gaiellaceae bacterium | reverse complement strand
GTGACGTCCCAGGAGGAGCTGCTGAGCGCGCTCGAGACGGCCGTCGACGGGCTCGTCGCGGAGGACGTCGGCGCGGTGGGCTTCGGGGTGCCGTCGAGGATCGACCAGGCGACCGGCCGCGTGGTGGGGTCTGTGAACATCCCGCTGACGGACCTCGACCTGGGTAGTTGGATGCAGCAGCGCTTCGGTCTTTCGGTCGCGGTCGAGAACGACGCCAACGCGGCGGCGCTCGGCGAGGCGCGCGCGGGAGCGGGGCGGTCCGCCAAGACTATGGTGATGCTGACGCTCGGCACCGGCTGCGGCGGAGGGATCGTGCTCGATGGGCAGCTCTACCGCGGGTGGGCCGAAGCCGGCCACATGGTGCTCGAGTACAACGGCCTCCCTTGCCAGGGCACGTGCACAGGCCGCGGGCACCTCGAGCCTTACGTGACGGGCCTCGCAGCGACCAAACTGGCCCGGAAGACGTTCGGGCCCGCTGCGGATGCACACCGGCTCGTCCGGCTTGCGGACGAAGGCGACATCGCGGCCCGCGAGATCCTCGCCGGAATCGGCCAGCGCCTCGGCGCGGGGATCGGAAGCCTCGTGAACCTCTTCAACCCCGAGCTCGTCGTGATCGGTGGCGGGTTCGGAATCGCCGCTTTCGAGTTCCTGCGCGGGCCGGCGCGCGAGATCCTCCAGCGCGAGGCGCTCTCGCCCGCGGGCGACGAGGTCGAGCTCGTGCGGGCCGAGCTGGGGACGGCTGCGGGCGTCATCGGCGCGGCTCTCGTGGCGGCCGAGTCCGCCGAGTAGATGCCGCTCGCGGTCTGCGCGACCCCGATTGGGAACCTCGAGGACGTGACGCTCCGCGTGCTCCGCGAGCTCGCTGAGGCGGATGTCGTGCTCTGCGAGGACACACGGCACACGCGGGCGCTCCTGTCGAGGCACGGGATCTCGGCGCGCCTACTCTCGTACCACGAGCACAACGAGGCGCAGCGGACGGCCGAGGTCCTGCCGCGCCTGTGCGCGGGAGAGCGCGTGGCGCTCGTGTCCGATGCGGGCCTGCCCGGCGTCAGCGATCCCGGAGCGCGGCTGATCGCCGCGGCGTTGGACGCCGAAGTGCCGGTCACCGTGCTGCCCGGGCCGTCCTCGGTCGAGACCGCGCTCGTCGCGAGCGGCTTTGTGGCCGAGCGCTACCAGTTCGTCGGTTACCTTCCTCGGGGCGAGCGGGCGCTCACAGCGCTCTGGGAGGAGCTCGCGCGCTGGCCGTGGCCCGTGGTCGCGTTCGAGTCGCCTCGGCGGCTGCCGACGACGCTCACCTCGCTGGCGAGGGGCCTCCCCGAGCGCCCCATCGCTGTGTGCCGGGAGCTGACGAAGCGGTTCGAAGAGGTCGTTCGTGGGCCGGCGGCAGAGGTGGCTGTGCGGTTCGCAGAAGCACCGAAGGGGGAGGTGACTTTGGTTGTCGGGCCCGGTCGTCCCGCGGCGCGCGAGGACGAGGACGAGGCGCTCGAGGCCGTCTCCGAGTTGGTAGCGGCGGGTCTGGGCCGACGGCGCGCGGCCGAGCTGGTCGCCCGCCTCACAGGCGTGCCGCGGAAGCGTCTCTATGACGCGTCCTTGACAAATCAGTAACGAAACTGTCGCCACTGCTGGCAACCGAACGGTCCGCGCGCTAGCTTCGATTGCGTTCGCAGTTCTGACAACCGGAGGTGTTCTGATGCGCCGATCGTTGGTTACGGCGGTGTTCGCCGCGCTTGTGCTCGCGCCTGCGGGATCGAGCTGGAGCTGGCCCGTTGACGGGCCCGTCCTGCGTCCCTTCAGCCTTGGCGCGGATCCGTACGCAGGCGGCCAGCACCGCGGAATCGACATCGGTGCACCGAGCGGCACCGCGGTACTCGCGCCCGCCGCCGGCACGGTCTCGTTCGCGGGCACGGTGCCGAGGTACGGCAAGAGCGTCACGATCCAGACGTCGGACGGCTATGCGGTCACGCTCGTCCAGCTCGGCTCGATCGCGGTCACGCGGCGCGCCGAGGTGGAGGAAGGAGCGACGGTGGGAACCGTAGGCCCCAGCGGCGTCCGGGCGCTGGACGTGCCCTACGTCTACCTGGGCGTTCGGCACGCGGACGATCCGCAGGGGTACGTCGATCCGCTCTCGCTGCTTCCGCCACACCTCCCACCCGCGGTCGTCCCGGTCGATCCGCCCTCTCAGCCCGGCGAGCCACAGCCTGCAGCCGTTGAGCCGGCTGCCCCGGTCGAGCCGCCCGCGTTGGCGCCGGAGCACGCGACCCCGCCCGCCGACCCGAGCGCTGCCATCAACGCACCGGTCCGCCTGCCGATCGCCGATCGCACCAATGCCGGGAAGGTGGCTCGCACGACCGCGCGCGCAACGCGACACGTCACGGAGGCGACGACGGCGCCTGATTCGGTGCCCAAACCCCGCCGGCTCGGCCACAGAGTCCGTCCGATCGCCGTGACGGCCCCCTCGCCGCGCCTTCGCCAGCCCCGCCGGGTCGCGTACGAGCCGAACACCTCACGAGCACTGGAGCGGCAGCCGCCCAGGTCCGGGTCGGCACCGGCCGAGCACGGCGACGGCTCGGCTCGTTGGGTTGGAGCCGTAGCCGCCTCGAGCGCCCTCGTCGTCGTTGCGACACTTCTGCTGCTCCTCCGCCGCCCGGGCAGATCGAGACGCGCTCCTATCATTGCCTCGAGCACACCCGCGCAGCAGGAGCACGCCGATGGCGGAACAGGAACGGATTCTCGTCGCACCCGCATGGCCGTATGCGAGCGGCCCGCGGCATCTCGGCCACGTGGTCGGGTTCGGCGTGCCGTCGGACATCTTCGCGCGGTACCACCGCCTGAAGGGGAGCCGCGTGTTGATGGTGAGCGGCACGGACGAGCATGGCACGCCCGTGATGGTGGCGGCGGACAACGAGGGCGTCTCGCCGCGTGAGGTCGCCGATCGCTACAACGCGCTCATCTCCGAGGACCTGCTGGCCCTCGGCCTCACCTACGACACGTTCACCCGGACGACGACGCGGAACCACTATCGCGTCGTGCAGGACCTCTTCAGGACGCTCTACGACAAGGGCTACGTCATCGAGAAGACGACCATGGGGGCGTTCTCGGCCACCACCGGCCACACGCTCCCGGACCGCTACGTCGAGGGAACGTGCCCGCACTGCGGCTATCCGCATGCGCGTGGCGACCAGTGCGAGAACTGCGGGCGGCAGCTCGATCCGACCGACCTGATCGACCCCCGCTCGCGGATCGACGGAACAACGCCCGTCTTCCGCGAGACGAAGCACCTGTTCCTCGACCTGCCTGCGTTCGCGGAGCAGCTCTCTGCCTGGATCGAGCGCCAGACGCACTGGCGGACGAACGTCCGCAACTTCTCGCTCCAGTTCGTCAAGGAGCTTCAGCCCCGGGCGATCACGCGCGACCTCGACTGGGGAGTGCCGATCCCGGTCCCGGGTTACGCAGAGGACCCGAACAAGCGGATCTACGTCTGGTTCGACGCAGTGATCGGCTACCTGTCGGCGAGCGTCGAGTGGGCGCACAACCGCGGCGAGCCGGACGCCTGGCGCGAGTGGTGGCAGAACCCCGAGTCCCGCCACTACTACTTCATGGGCAAGGACAACATCGTCTTTCACACGGTGATCTGGCCGAGCATGCTGCTCGGCTACAGCGAGGGCGGTGAGCTCGGGGCCGGCCGCGGCGCACTTCAGCTGCCGTACGACGTGGTCGCGAGCGAGTTCCTGACGATGGAGGGGAGGAAATTCGCGACGAGCCGCGGGGTCGGCATCTACGTCCACGACTTCCTCAGCCGTTACGACCCCGATCCCTTGCGCTTCTTCCTCGTCGTCGCCGGGCCGGAGACGCAGGACACCGACTTCACCTGGGCCGAGTTCGTCCGTCGGAACAACGACGAGCTGGTCGCTACCTGGGGCAATCTGGTCCACCGCACCCTCACGAACGTGCATCGTCACTTCGGCGCCGTGCCCGAGCCGGGCGAGCTCACCGAGGGGGATCGGAGGCTCCTGACCGCGGTGGAGGGTGGCTTCGAGAGAGTCGGCGCGGAGCTCGAAGCGGCGCGGTTCAAGGCCGCGCTCAACGAAGCGATGGGGCTCGCGAGGCAGGTCAACCAGTACGTCAGCGAGCAGGCCCCGTGGGCCCTGATCGAGAGCGATCGGGCACGCGCCGCGACCGTGCTGTACGTCGCGCTGCGCTGTATCGACAACCTGAAACTCCTCTTCACTCCGTTCCTGCCCTTTTCCTCGCAGACGCTGCACGAGTTGCTCGGTCACGAGGGCTGGCTCGCGGGTCCGCTCGAGCTCAGGGAAGTCCCGGAAGAGGACGGGAGCACCCACCGCGTCCTGACCGGCGAGTACGAGAGCTGGGTCGGCCGCTGGGAGCCGAGCACCCTGCCGCCGGGCCAGCCTGTGGGCGAGCCGCGACCGCTGTTCAAGAAGCTCGACGCCGAGCAGGTCGTTGCCGAGGAGCTCGCGCGGATGGAAGCCGCGGCTTGATCGATACGCACGCGCACCTCGACGCGTGCGCGGACGACCCGGCCGTGCTCGTCGAGCGCGCCCGCGCGGCAGGTGTCGAGCGAATCGTCACGGTCGGTACGGGAATCGATTCGTCCCGCAACGCGCTCACGCTCACAGAACGTTACGAAGGCGTCTTCGCGGCGCTCGGTATCCACCCCCACCAGGCAGGCGACGGCGATGTCGGGCGGCTCGGCGAGCTTCGAGCGCTCCTCGCTCACGAGCGCGCGGTTGCCGTCGGCGAGACCGGGCTCGACTTCTACCGGGACTACGCCCCGCGAGACCGCCAGCGCGAGCTGTTCGAAGCAGAGCTCGCGCTCGCGGAGGAGGTCGGCAAGCCGGTCGTGATCCACACGCGCGCGGCGGAAGCGGAGACGGCGGCAGAGCTTGCGGGCTTTCGCGGCACGGTCGTCCTGCACTGCTTCTCGTCGCCGTCGCTCCTGCCGGTCGCGCTCGAGCGCGGCTACTACGTCTCCTTCGCCGGCAACGTCACCTATCCGAAAGCGCCGGAACTGCGCGCCGCCGCACGCGAGATCCCAGCCGACCGGCTCCTGGCCGAGACCGACAGCCCCTACCTCGCGCCGCAACCGCGCCGCGGCCGGCCCAACGAGCCGGCGAACGTCGTCCACACCGTCGCGGCGCTCGCAAAGGCACGCGGGGAGGACGAGGAGGAGCTCGGCGCCCGCATCGAAGCGAACGCAGCGGCTGCCTTCTCTCTGCCGTGAGCGTGACACCGAAGCGGGAGCTCGGCCAGCATTTCCTGGTCGACGAGAACATCTTGGGCGTGATCGGCCGGCTCGCCGAGCTCGATGCCGGCGACGTCGTGCTCGAGGTGGGGCCGGGACTGGGCGTGCTGACCGCCTACCTTGCCGACCGCGTCGCCCTCGTCCACGCGATCGAGCTCGACCGGAGCCTCGAGCCGCGCCTGCGCGAGCGGCTCGGCGAGCGCGGAAACGTCTCGCTCCAGTTCGGCGACGCGCTTCGGCTCGACCTCGCGGCTCTGGGGCCTCCACCGACGAAGCTCGTCTCGAATCTCCCGTACAGCATCGCGACGCCGCTCGTCGTCGAGACCCTCGACGGACTGCCGAGCCTGGAGCTCTGGTGCGTGATGGTCCAGCGCGAGGTCGGCGACCGGTTCTTCGCCGTTCCCGGGACGAAGGCGTACGGCGCGGTCTCCGTCCTCGTCCAGCTTGCCGCCGAGCGAACGGGCTTCCACGCGGTCTCGCGGACGGTGTTCCGGCCACGGCCGAACGTCGACTCGGCACTCGTCGCCTTCCGGCGCCGGCCTCTCCCGTCCGGGTTCGCCGAGCTCAAACGGCTCGTGGGCGCCGCCTTCGCGCACCGACGCAAGCACCTGCCGAACTCGCTCGAGCTCGCCGGCTTTGCTCCGCGCGATCGCGCGGCCGAGGCGCTCGCGAGCCTCGGCAAGCCCCCCGAGACGCGTGCAGAGGAGCTCGCGCCGGAGGAGTTCGTCGCGCTCGCGGAGGCGCTCGCCCGGTGAGCCTGAACCGGCGCCCGGCGAGCGCGAAGCTGAACCTCGCGCTCGTCGTCGGGCCCCGCCGTGCCGACGGCCGGCACGAGCTGACGACGATCTACCAGCGCGTCGACCTGGCCGATCGGGTGGCGCTCGAGCCGGCCTCCCGACTCGCAGTCGACGGCTTCCGGGAGGACACGCTCGTCCGGTCGGCGCTGGAGGCGCTTGCCCAAGCTGCGTGCGTCCTTCCACGCTGGCGCGCAAGGATCTGGAAGCAGATCCCGGCCTCCGCCGGCCTCGGCGGAGGCAGCTCCGACGCGGCAACCGCGCTAAGGCTCGCGAACGCAACTCTTGCGGAGCCGCTCCCCGACGACCGTTTGCATGTGCTCGCTCGCGTGCTCGGCGCGGACGTCCCGTTCTTCCTTACAGCCGGCCCGCAGCTCGGCGTGGGCGACGGCGCCGAGCTTTCGCCGCTCGAGCTCCCGCAGGACTATTGGGTAGTGCTCGTCCTGCCGAACGGAGCCGAGAAGCAGTCGACCGCAAGCGTCTACGAGGCCTTCGACGGGCGCGGCGGCGCGACGGGCTATCGGAACAGACGCGCCGCGCTTCGGCGCGCACTCGCCGACGTGCGCCGACCGAGCGACCTCGCGGCGCTGCCGCCGAACGACCTTGCCTCCTCGCCGCTGGCCACCGAGCTGCGCGCGCTTGGTGCCTTCCGCGCAGACGTGACCGGCGCGGGCCCGGCCGTCTACGGTCTGTTCCAGCACCGCGCACAGGCGCAGGAGGCGGCGGAGGCGTTGAGCCCTCGCGGCCGCACGTGGCTGACGGTGCCGACTTGGTACGGTTGACCGCAGTGGTGTTCGGCAGGTCGGCTACGCACGACGCCCCCGTCGAGCACGGCTCGAGCCGGCTCGGCCGCGCGCTTCGCGCCCGGCGACTCCGGACCGCGGGGATCATCGCGCTCGTCGAGGCCTTGCTCGTCGTCGTGCACGCGATTCCGCGCTTGCCGGCGCTGATCGTCGCCGGCGCGATCGTCGGCGTCTACCTCTGGGCCGGCCGCCACATACGCTCGGACGCCGCCCGGCAGCTCGGCTGGATCGTCGCAGTCTCACAGGCGCTCGTCCTGCTCGTGCCGATCTTCGCGTTCTTCTTCTGGACGCTTGCGATCGTCGCCCTTGCCGTCCTCGGCGTGATCGCGCTGATGGCCCTCCTCTCAGAACGTGCCTGAGCCGCCGACGAGAAGAGGACGTGCGGGCTTCGCCCGTGCATCCGCTTAAACTTCGCCGTGTACCCGAGCACTGGGGCGTAGCCAAGTGGTAAGGCAACGGGTTTTGGTCCCGTGATCCCAGGTTCGAATCCTGGCGCCCCAGCCATTTTTCCCCCGTGACCGACAAAAAGCTCGCAGCCGTCGTCATGGCCGGGGGCCTCGGCACGCGAATGCGCTCCTCGACGCCGAAACACCTACACCCGTTGCTCGGCCGGCGGGTGATCGACTGGGTGCTCGACACGGCGCGCGGGCTCGAGCCGCAGCGGCTCCTCGTCGTCACGGCGCCCGAGACCAAAGAGGGGCTCGACGGCGTCGAGATCGCGCTGCAGGAGCAGCCGTTGGGCACAGGTGACGCGGTCGCCTCCGCCCGCTCAGCCCTCGACGGCTTCGACGGCGACGTCGTCGTGGTCGACGGAGCGGCTCCGATGCTGACCGCGGAGTTGCTGCGTCGACTGGTCGACGAGCACCGACGCCAGGGCGCAGCCGTGACGCTGCTCTCGTTCGAGCCGGAGGTTCCACTGCCCTATGGGCGGATCGTCCGTGACGACGAAGGCCGCCTCGTCCGCATTGTCGAGGAGCAGGACGCGACGCCCGAGCAGCGCGAGATCCGCGAGCTGAACTCGTCGATCTACGTCTTCTCGGCGCAGGACCTCTGGGTCGCGCTCGAGCGGCTCGAGCCGGCGAATGCACAAGGCGAGCTGTATCTCACAGACACGGTGCGCGTCCTCGTCGAGGCCGGCCGACCTGCCGCCGTCTACCGCTCGGAGGACGCGGTCTCACCACTCGGAGTCAACAATCGCGCCGAGCTCGCGTTCGCCGGGCGCGTGCTGCGCGAGCGCCTGAACGAGCAGTACATGCTCGCCGGCGCGACGATCGTCGACCCGGGCTCGACCTGGATCGAAGCCGATGTCGAGCTCGAGCCGGACTGCGTCGTGCACCCGTTCACCGTGCTGCGGGGCCGGACACGGGTCGGGACCGGCGCGGAGGTTGGCCCACACGTCGTGGCGGTCGACGCCTCGATCGGGAAGGATGCCCTCGTAGGACCCTTCTGTTACCTTCGCCCCGGCACGGTGCTCGGCGAAGGCGCGAAAGCGGGCACGTTCGTCGAGATCAAGAACTCGACCATCGGCGAGCGGACGAAGGTGCCACACCTTTCGTACATCGGAGACGCGGAAATCGGCGAGGAGACGAACGTCGGCGCCGGCACGATCACGGCGAACTATCCGCACGAGCCGGGCCGCCCGAAAGGGAGAACGAAGATCGGCCGTAACGTCAGGACCGGGGTGCAGAATGCCCTTGTTGCTCCGGTCGAGATTGGCGACGATGCTTGGGTTGCGGTCGGCACGGTGGTCACTGACGACGTCCCGCCCGGCTCGCTCGCAGGGTTTGCGCCGCGCCAGGTCACGAAGGAGGGTTACGTCTACGACAAGCATGGAGACGGAGGCCAACGTGACCGAGGTGACTGAGGCCCCGCTGCCGGGGCTCGAGAGCGCTGAGGTCGCAACTGCCGTGACACCCGGACACTGGATCGAGCGCGGGCCGCAGAAGCGGCTGATGGTGTTCTCCGGCCGTTCGCACCCCGATCTCGCGCGCCGGATCTCCGAGCAACTCGGCGTGCAGCTGGGCGACGTCAAGCTCGAGACGTTCCCCGACGGCGAGACGTATTGCCGCTACCTCGAGTCGATCCGGGGCGCCGACGTGTTCATCGTCCAGACCGGGTGCGAGCCGATCGACAGCCACCTGATGGAGCTCCTGCTGATGATCCAGGCGGCGAAGCTCGCGTCGGCGAAGCGGATCACCGCGGTGATCCCTTGGTTTGCGTACTCGCGCCAGGACCGGAAGGCGAAGCCCCGCGAGCCGATCTCCGCCCGTCTCGTCGCGGACATGCTCCAGCTCGCGGGCGCCGACCGCGTGCTGACGATGGACCTGCACGCCGGCCAGATCCAGGGCTTCTTCACGATCCCTGTCGACCACATGACCGCCCTGCCGCTGTTCGCGCGTCACTTCCGCGACCTCGGCCTGACCGGGAGCGGCGTCGTCTCGGTCGCCCCCGACGAGGGCCGGGCGAAGATGGCGGTCCGCTTCTCGGAGATGATCGAGGGCGAGTTCGCGATCATGCACAAGACGCGCCTCGCCCACGACGTCGTCGAGGTGACGGAGATCACGGGGCGCGTGCGCGACAAGACCGTGATCGTCGGCGACGACGTGATCACGACCGGCGGCACGCTCTTGGCGAACGTCGATGCGCTGAAGGAACACGGCTCGGGCGATGTGTGGTTGTTTGCGACGCACGGCCTGTTCGTCGGCGACGCGCTCGCACGGTTCGGAGCGGCCGACGTCGCCGGCATCGTCGTCACCGACACTGTCCCGATCGACCCGCTCAACCGGCCCGCCAACATGACCGTGCTTCCGGTCTCGGGGCTGCTCGCCGAGACGATCATGAACGTCTTCGCCGACGACTCTGTCTCGGCGATCTTCGGCGGAGAGAACCAGCTCTTCTAGACGCGGAAGTTCGCGTTCAGCGGCCGCGTCTACGCGTCGATCGCGACGACCACGTCGGGCCGCGCGGCACGCCATAGGCCGATGCTCGTTGCCAGTGCGAGCTGGGCAGCCTCCCTCGGCGCGTCCGCCAGCAGCACGTCAGCCACCTTCTCGGCGCGTTCGATGACGACGAAGCCGGCGCGGGAAAGGTAGTCGCAGAGGTCGTCGAGCAAGTCGGGGTCGCTGATCTGGATCTCCACCTCGAGGCCGAGTCTTTCACGACCGAGCACCACGGGGAAGCCCGGCTCGGTTTGCGGGATCGAAATTTCGGTGAAAACCCACCCAGTGAAACGGATTCTGGGGATTTGGCTCGCTTTGGCCGCCATTGCCTTGGCGCTGCCCACCGCAGGATCGGCCGACGATCCGCTGCCCGGAGTCACGAACCTGCTCCCGCCTCCTCCGGTGCTCCCGCCTCCTCCGGTGCTCTCACCTCCTCCTGTGCTCTCGCCTCCTCCGGTGCTCCCGTCGGCTCCGGTGCCCGCCCCACCGCCGGCGCCTGCGCCCGCTCTTCCGACCGCATCGAAACCTCGGCCAACCGTCCCGGCTCCGACCTCCGCACCGACGCCGGCTCCCGTAGCTGCGCCCGCGAGCCCTTCGGTGACC
>JBARRS010000216.1:0-2031 GCA_049644345.1 Gaiellaceae bacterium | reverse complement strand
TGCGGCGGGTGCTTGTGCTGCTCCCCCTCCATCAGCTCGACGCCGTGGTCGATCAGGTACGTGTAGAAGTCCTCGATCTGCTCCTTCGAGAGCTCGACTTCCTCGAGCCCCGCGGCGATCTCGTCGTAGTTGAGGAACCCCCGCTCTAGACCGTCCTGAACGAGCTTGTGCAGCTCTTCGACATCAGGGAGGGTGATATCGACGGTGAGCATTCCCTCGGCTATCTCCTCGCGCTGATTGGACGGAACGGACGACCTACTCAGACACGAAGAGCCGGTCCCCACTGCTCCCGGCTCACCTTCGCGGCGGAGGGGATGTTACACAGGAAGCCGCAATTTGGAAACAAATTCATTACAAGACGGTTACGACACCGACCTCCTCGCCTCGGCTGTTGCGGACAGGGACGGCCGCGAAGGCTTCGAGCTCGTGCCCGAGACCGGCGAGGAAGGACGCCAACGCAGGCCGCTGTGCCCGGTTGCTTCCGTCGGCGACCTTGAGCGCGAGCCCGACGCCTTCGGGGCCGACAGCGCAGAGCAGGCCCTCTGCGCCCCCCTTCGCGATCCAGCCCGGTAGCCGCTCCATCAGCTCGGTGTCCACAGAGCCGGCGCCGCCGACAAGCCGCGGATGTGCGCGCATGGCCGAGGCGACGCGCGCACCGCCCTCGCGCTCCTCCAACCGGGAGAACATCAACGCGACGCGCTCGAGTGGAAGCGCGAAGCAGACGACGCCGCAGCCGTCGATCCCTGTCTCGATGTCATCTGCGTCCATGTCCGCAGCCGCCGCGATCTCAGCCAGGATCTCGCGCTGGAGGGGATGGCCCGGAAGCCGGTAGCCGCGCGTCTCCCAGCCGTGTGCGCGGCAGGTCGCGAGCATGCCCGCGTGCTTGCCGGAGCAGTTGTGGTAGATCGGCTCGGGCGGCCGCCCTTCCTGGAGGCCGACCTCGAGGTCCTCCTCCGTCGCAGGCGCCTTCGCGAGCAGCCGCCGCACGGCCTCGATCTGCCCCGGCTCGGCGCGGTGCGACGCTGATGCGATCGCCAGGTCTGTCTCGTCGAGGTCGTCGCGCGCGCGCACGAGCGCCAACGCCTGGAACGGCTTCGCTGCGGAGCGCAGCGAGGCGAGAATGGCCGGATCGCCCGCCGTCGCGGCGACCTCGCCGTCCCGCACGGCGACGGCATGCACGACGTGCACCGACTCGACGAAGTCGCCCCTGCGGACGGCTACGCTGATCGGCTCAGCCATGCGCGGGAGCCTAGTACCCAGTGCCTGAACTGCCCGAAGTGGAAGCGCTCCGCGCGGCCTTGGACGATCCGGTACGGGCGTTTCCGGTCGAGAAGGCCGGGCCGGCGCACGTGGCGACGCTGAAGACGATCGACCCGCCGCTCTCGGCGCTCGACGGACGCCGCTTCGCCGGGGCGCGACGCCGGGGCAAGCGCCTCCTCCTCCCGACCGACGACGGCGAGCTCGTCCTGCTCGTGCACCAGATGTCGGCAGGCAGGCTGCGCTACCTCCGCGCCGGCGAGAAAGGGCCGAAGCAGCCTGCCTTCCAAGTGCGATTCGAGGGCGGCGCACGGCTCGTCCTCACGGAGGCGGGGGCAAAGAAGCGCGCCGGCGTCTGGTTGCTCTCGCCCGAGGCGGCGGAGGAAGAGCTGGAGCATCTCGGCCCCGACGCGCTCGGCGTCGGCGCCGGACGGCTGACGGAGATCCTCGCCCAGGACTCACGGCGCCTGCACCCTCTCCTGCGCAACCAGCGTTCGATCGCCGGGATCGGCCGCGCCTGGGCGAACGAGATCCTCCACCGCGCGCAGCTGTCCCCATATGCCCTGTCGGGGGACCTGGTCCCGGGACAGGTGGAGCGGCTCGCGGCGGCGATCGACGAGGAGCTCGAGCGAGGCCTCGAGTTGCGGGGGCGCGGCGCGAAGGACGCGCAGGTCTACCGCGTCCACGGCAAGCTCCGTGAGCCGTGCTACGTCTGCGGGACCCCGATCGCGCGCGTCGACTACGAGCAGCACACCGTCTACTACTGCCCGAGCT
>JBARRS010000215.1:0-18547 GCA_049644345.1 Gaiellaceae bacterium | reverse complement strand
ATCCGGAGCCAAGGCCGCCTTCGCGCCCCGGCCGTAGGCCGCGCCGGCCCCGGCGCGGTCCCCACGGCGGGCCCGTGCGCGCCTACGCCCGCGCTACTCGCAGCCTCGAACGCGTCGGATGAACGTTCCCGACCACGAGGCGCACCCTGTCGACGTTACCCGCCCCTCGGAGTCGGTTGCCGGGTTGCTCGCGGCGTCTGCTATCGCCGCCGAGCTCGTCGGGATCGTCTACCGGCCCGTCCGCGTCACGCTCCCAGCTCTCGCGGTTGCGCTGCTCGCGACCGCAATGGGCGGCCGCCACCAGCGGCTCGCCGCGTTCGCGGTCGGGCTAGGTGCCGTCGCCTTCTGGCTCGGGATGGCGATCGCGGTGCTGAAGGACCGGCCGCTCTTCTAGAGACGGGCGCAGGAGGAGCGCGCCCTGCTACAACAAACCTGGAGCTTATGAACGAGGTCGACGGCCTCAACGCCGGTTTCGCGAACGCGCTGCTCGAGGAGTACCTCGAGAATCCCGACGCGGTCCCGTCCGAGTGGCGCGCCCTGTTCGAGAGCGGCGACAGCGAGCTCGTTGCGTCGCACCCGGGGCTGGCGCGGCTGCTGCAGGTCCTGCGGGAGGACGGAAACGGCCACGTTGTTGCGCCGCCTTCGCCGCCGCCTACCGCGGCCGACGAGACCATTCTCGGCGGCGTCGCCGCAGCGATGGCGTTGGTCAAGGCCTGCCGTATGCACGGCCATCTTGCGGCGCATCTCGACCCGCTCGGCTCGGAGCCTGTCGGCGACCCGGCGCTCGAGCCGGACCATTACGTTCCGAGGCTGACGCCGGAGCTCCAGACGCGCATACCAGCGCGGATCCTGCGCGTCCACGTCCTGGGTGAGACGTTCGCGGGCGTCCTCCCGCGCCTCCAGGAGATCTACTGCGGGACGATCGCGTACGAGATCGAGCACATCTCCGACCACGAGCAGCGCGTCTGGCTGCGGGAAGCGATCGAGTCCGGCCGCTACCGAAAGCCGCTGGCGCCCGAGGAGAAGCGGCGCCTGCTCGAGCGGCTCTCGCAGGTCGAGGGGATGGAGCGCTACCTTCGCCGCGCGTTCCTCGGCCAGAAGCAGTTCTCGGTCGAGGGCCTCGACATGATGATCCCGATGCTCGACGCGTCGATCGAGCTCGCTGCCGACGCTGGAACGCACGAGGTCGTGCTCGGGATGGCCCATCGCGGCCGCCTGAACGTGCTCGCGCACGTGCTCGGCCGTCCCTACGAGACGATCCTGCGCGAGTTCGAGGGAGAGCGGACGATCGAGGCCGTCTCCGCTGATCCCGAGGGCGGCAGCGGCGACGTCAAGTACCACCTCGGCGCCGAAGGGCACAGAGCGACGCCGAGCGGCGAGATCACGGTCACGCTCGCCGCCAACCCGAGCCACCTCGAGGCGGTCGATCCCGTCGTCGAGGGGCGGACGAGGGCCGAGCAGACCGATCGCTCGACACGCGAGGGATTGCACGAGTCGGCGGTCGCGATGCCGGTGTTGATCCACGGCGACGCCTCCTTCCCGGGCCAGGGAATCGTCGCGGAGACGCTCAACCTCGCCGCGCTCGCCGGGTACACGACGGGCGGCACCTTCCACCTGATCGCGAACAACCAGATCGGCTTCACGACGGAGCCCTCCGAGGGACGCTCGACCCGCTACTCGAGCGACCTCGCCAAGGGGTTCGACGTCCCGATCATCCACGTCAACGCGGACGACGCCGAGGCGTGCATCGCCGCCGTCCGCCTTGCGATGGCGTACCGGCGACGCTTCGCGCGGGATGTCGTCATCGACCTCGTCGGCTACCGCCGTCACGGCCACAACGAGCAGGACGAGGCTGCCTATACGCAGCCGCTGATGGCGGCGTTGATCGCCGAGCAGCCGACCGTGCGCGACCAGTACGCCTCCACGCTGATCGAGGAGGGCGTCGTCTCGCAGGCGGAGGTGGACACGCTCGCGAAGGACGTCGAAGCGCAGCTGCGGGCCGCGCATGAGCGTTTGAAGTCGTCCCTCGGCGGAGGTGCGCCAACCGCCTCCAGCGAGGGCCGGATCCCGCGCGATGCCGGCGCCTCCGTCGTCACCGCCGTCCCGTCCGATCGCCTTCACGAGCTGAACGCGGAGCTGCTCGAGGTCCCTGAGGGATTCACCGTCCACCCGAAGCTCGCCAAGCAGCTCGAGCGCCGGGTCGCCGCGCTCGAGGAGGGTGGGATCGACTGGGGCCATGCAGAGGAGCTCGCCTTCGCGTCCTTGCTCGTCGAGGGGATCCCGGTCCGGCTCACCGGCCAGGACACGGAGCGGGGCACGTTCTCGCATCGCCACCTCGTTCTCCACGACGCGAAGACCGGCGGCGCATACACACCGATCCAGAACCTGGACGAGGCGACCGCGTCGTTCGAGCTGCACAACTCGCCGCTCTCGGAGGCGGCGGCGCTCGGGTTCGAGTACGGCTACTCGGTCGCCGCGCCGGAGACGCTCGTGCTCTGGGAGGCGCAGTTCGGCGACTTCGTCAACGGCGCGGAGGTGGTCGTGGACCAGTTCCTCGTCGCCGGCCTCTCCAAGTGGGGCGAGACCTCGCGGCTGACACTGCTCCTGCCGCACGGCTACGAAGGCAACGGCCCAGAGCACTCGAGCGCGCGGCTCGAGCGCTTCCTCCAGCTGGCGGCGCAAGAGAACATCAGGATCGCGAACGTGACGACCGCGGCGCAGTTCTTCCACTTGCTGCGCCGTCAGGCGCTCGACGCCACGGCGCGCCCGCTCGTCGTGATGACCCCGAAAGGCCTGCTCCGGCTGAAGCAGGCGGCCTCGACGCTCGAGGAGCTGAGCGAGGGCTCGTTCCGGCCGGTGCTGGACGATCCGGACGCGCCCAGGGATCTGGTCCGGAGGCTCGTGCTCTGCTCGGGGAAGATCTACTACGACATCACGGGCCACGAGGCGCGGAAGGCCGCGGACGCGGTCGCAGTCGCGCGGATCGAGCAGCTCTACCCGTTTCCCGTCTCGGCCGCTGCGGAGCTCGTACGAGGCTACCCGGCGCTCCACGAGGTCGTCTGGGCGCAGGAAGAGCCTCAGAACATGGGCGCCTGGCGCGCCATCCGCCACCGGCTCGAGGAGGCGCTGCCGGAAGGCGTCATGCTGCGCTATGTCGGCCGTCCCTGGCGCGCGAGCCCCAGCGAGGGCTACCCGACCGCGCACCTGCGCGAGCAGGACCGGATCGTGAGAGAGGCGCTCTCTAGCGCTTCCTGAGGTTCCGCAGGCTCCGGACGCCGCGGTAGATCGTCGGCCCGTGCTTGCGCGCCTGCTTGACCACCGTCGGGCCGTGCTTCCGCGCCTGCCTCAGGATCGCCTTGCGCTGCCTTTTCGGCAGCCGGCGCCAGATGTCCCAGGCCGTCAGGGCGATCCCGACGGGGCCGGCACGGCGAAAGAAACTGGAACGAAACGCCATGATCCGATCCTAACGGGTTGCCTCGGCCGGGCGACCCGCTAGAATCGGCCGCCGCTACGCAGAGCTGCCCAGTAAACGTCGGGAGGGAGGGCTATGCCGGTTGACATGCCGTCGCTGTTCGCACAGGTGATCCAGGATCACCTCGAGCTGAAGCAGAAGAACGCCGAGCTCGAGGGAAACCTGCCGATCGAGCGCTACAAGAACGAGGACCCCTTCGAGAACCATCCGCTGTTCAAGACCGAGGAGCAGGCTCGGATCGAGGAGACGATGGACGGCGAGGATGCCGCTCCGCAGCCGGTCGCGCTCGCGTGGCCGACCGAGGAAGCGCCCGCCGACCCGCCCGAAGATTCGCTCTGGGGCCGCTCGCGCGATTTCGACTGGGGCGACTAAGGCGCGGGCGTTAGAGAGGCTTTTCCCTTCCCGCGCGGTCGGGTAGGGTCGCGTGATCCGAAACCGACGCGAAGGAGGCTGAGACGTATGCCGCTTTTCCTGCTGGCTGGAGCGATCGGGGCCGCGGCCGCCTACTTTCTCGACCCTGACAACGGCCGCCGCCGCCGCAAGCAGACCGTCGACCGGGGCGCCGGCTTTGTTCGCCGGCGGAGCCGGGAGGCCGTGCGACTGGGCCGTGGCGTCGCCTCCGAGGCGCACGGCGTCAAGCAGAAGGTCGCTCACCGGAAGGAGCAACCAAAGGATCTCGACGACGTCACGCTCGCGCGCAAGGTCGAGACCGAGATCTTTCGCGCGCCCGACATGCCGAAGGGGAAGATCAACGTGAACGTCGAGGAGGGCGTCGTCGTCCTCCGCGGCGAGGCGGACCAGCCGGAGCTGATCGACGAGCTGGTCGAGAAGGCGCGCAGCGTGCAGGGCGTACGCGACGTCAAGAACCTGCTCCACCTGCCGAACACCCCGGCGCCGACCGAGTCGTAGCCTGGAACTCGGCCGACGCGGACGTCGGCTTTGCGCTGCGCTTTGCGAGGCTAGTCGCCCCTCCGGCTTCGGTCTGCGTTGTAAATCGACGCTGGGACCGTGGATAATGCTCGCGACCCGCGGACGCTGAGCTTGTCGATCCAGGAACGAACCGTGCCCGAGCACGCCGTCGGGCCGACCGCGCAGGCCGAGCACGCCGCGGTCCGGCTCGCGTCGGTGCGAAAGGCATACGGTGACGTCGTCGCCGTGGGCGGCGTCGACCTCGAGATCCCCGCCGGCGAGTTCTTCACCCTGCTCGGCCCATCCGGCTCCGGCAAGACCACGACGCTGCGGCTTATCGCGGGCTTCGAGCGGCCGGACGAGGGACGGATCGAGCTCGCAGGCCGGGACGTGACGGGGCTCCCGCCGTACGTTCGCAACGTCAACACCGTCTTCCAGGACTACGCGCTCTTCCCGCACATGACCGTCGCGGAGAACGTCGGCTACGGGCTGCGCGTGACGGGCGTGCGCAAGCCTGAACGCGGCCGCAGGGTCGAGGATGCGCTCAAGCTCGTCCGTCTTCCAGGCTTTGGCGGGCGCAAGCCGGTGCAGCTCTCCGGCGGCCAGCGCCAGCGCGTCGCGCTCGCACGCGCGCTCGTCAACTCGCCGCAGGTGCTGCTGCTCGACGAGCCGCTCGGCGCGCTGGACCTGAAGCTCCGTCAGGAGATGCAGATCGAGCTGAAGCGGATTCAGCGGGCGGTCGGAGACGTCGGCATGACGTTCGTCTACGTCACTCACGACCAGGAAGAGGCACTGACGATGAGCGACCGCATCGCCATCTTCAACAACGGCCGGGTCGAGCAGATCGGCGCGCCGGCCGACGTCTACGAGCGGCCGGAGACCGAGTTCGTCGCCGGCTTCGTCGGTGTCTCGAACCTGCTCGAGCGCGGCGGCCGGAAGTTCACCGTCCGCCCTGAGAAGATCCGCATGAGCACCGACGAGAGCGCCGTCAGCGCGGAGAACGTCGCGGCAGGCCGCATCCGCGACGTCGTCTACGTAGGGGCGGTCACCCGCTACGTGGTCGAGCTCGACGAGGGTGGCGAATTGATCGTCGTCAGGCAGAACCTCGAGACGTCTTCACAGGACGCGCTCGAGGAGCGTGGCCGGCGCGTGCGGCTGGAATGGCGGCCGGAGCATGCGCTCGAGATCGGTGATCGACCTAGGAGGAAAAATGAGGAGACTGCGTAGGTCTCACGTCGCACTTGTCGTGATCGCTGCGGCGCTGAGCGTCCCAGCCGCGACGGCGAGCCCCGGCGGAGACTCGGTACTGCCCACGAAGATCGGCAAGGGCGAGGGCTCGCTCAGCCTGATCGAGTGGCCGGCCTACTCCGACCCGAGCTTCGCGAAGAAGTTCGTGAGTCAGACCGGTTGCAAGATCCATCGGAAAGACGCGAACACGTCGAGCGACATGGTCGCGCTCATGCGCACGGGCGGCGGAGGCGGGGGTGGTCAATACGACCTCGTATCGGCATCGGGTGACGCGAGCCTGCGCCTGATCTTCGGGAATGACGTCAAGCCGATCAACATCAACCTGATCCCGAGCTGGAAGGACTTTCTCCCGATCTTCAAGTCGCCGGCGCACAACACCGTCAAGGGCCAGCACTACGGGGTCTCCGTTCAGTGGGGGCCGAACACTCTTCTCTACAACACGAAGAAGGTGAAGCCCGCGCCGACCAGCTGGGGCGCCATCTACAGCACGAAGTACAAGGGCAAGGTCACGGTCCCCGACAACACGATCCAGATTGCCGACGCCGCGCTCTACCTGATGAAGTCGAAGCCGAGCCTCGGCATCCGCGACCCGTACGAGCTGACCAAGTCTCAGCTCGCTGCCGCGGTGACGTTGCTGAAGAAGCAGAAGACGCTGATCAAGAAGTACTGGGCGAGCGAGGCCGACGAGATCAGCCTGTTCAAGAGCGGCGACGTGGTCATCGGCGCCACCTGGCCGTACCAGACGCTCCAGCTGCAGGCCGCGCACTCACCGGTCAAGGAGCTCATTCCCCGCGAGGGGGCTACCGGCTGGGCCGACACGTGGATGCTGGCCAGGAGGGCGCGGCATCCGAACTGCGCGTACCTCTGGATGAAGTACGTCACGCAGCCCCAGGTGGAGGCGCAGCAGGCGCTCGTTTTCGGCGAGACGCCCGTGAATCCGAAGGCGTGCCCGTTCATGAACCGGATCCAGAAGGGCTCGTGCGCGAAGTACCACTTGAACGAGCCCCTCTCGTACTACAAGACGATCCACTTCTGGAAGACGCCCGTCGCCGCTTGCGGCAACGGCAAGAAAAACTGCATGGACTACAACGCGTGGACACGCGCCTGGATCCAAGTCAAAGGCTGATGGTTGGCCGTTGACGTCGCAAGGGCGGGCCCCTCGGTTCGAGGGGCCCGCCTTCGCATCTCCACCACGTTCTGGCGGTGGCCCTGGATCAAAGCGCTCGCGCTGCTCTTGTTGCCGGTCGCCGCATTCGGCGTCGTGTACGTCGGCTCGCTCGTGGTTCTCTTCGTCTCGGCCTTCTGGACCGTCGACTCGTTCACTGGAAGGCTCGTCCATGTCTGGAACCTCGGCAACTTCCGCCAGATCTTCTCCACCGCCGACTCGACGAATCTCAGGATCATCGGGCGGACGGTCGGCATCGCCACAGCCGTCACCGTGACGGATGCCGTTCTCGCGTTCCCGCTCGGCTACTACATGGCGCGGCTGGCTCATAGGCGAACACGCGCGCTGCTCTTCATCGCGGTGCTGCTACCTCTGTGGTCCAGTTATCTCGTCCGGATCTATGCCTGGCGGTTGATCCTCAGCGGCGGTGGCGTCCTCAACTGGACGCTCAACGGGGTCGGGCTACCCGCCGCCCACATCGCCTACACGAACTGGGCGATGTGGATCGTCTTTTCGTACGTGTGGCTTCCGTTCATGGTGCTGCCGGTGTACGCGGCGCTCGAGCGGATCCCGGACAGCTACATCGAAGCGTCAGGCGACCTCGGCGCGGGTGGATGGCGGACGTTCCGCAGCATCGTCCTGCCGCTCGCGCTGCCCGGTGTCGTGGCCGGTTCGATCTTCACCTTGTCGCTGACGCTCGGTGACTACGTCACGCCTCTGCTCGTCGGCGGCGCCGGTTCCAATTTCATCGGCAACGTCGTGTTCAACTACGTCGGCATCCCGAATGTCCCGTTTGCGGCGGCCTTCGCGACGGTGCCGATCATGTTCATGGCCGTGTACCTCGTGATTGCACGCCGGCTCGGCGCGTTCGAGGCCCTCTAAGTGGAGACGCGCGTTGCCCGGATTGGCTTACGCCTCTGGACGCTCCTCGTCGTTCTCTTCCTCTGGATCCCGTTGGTGCTGATCGGCGTCTATGCGTTCAACAAGTCCAATGTCCAGAGCTGGCCGATCCCAGGCTGGACGACTCACTGGTTCTCGGTCGCCTGGCACAACCCCGATGTTCGCTCGTCGCTCTGGCTGTCCGTCAAAGTCGCGTTGCTTGCGACGGCGATCGCGCTCGGCCTCGGTTCGATGGCGGCGTTCGCGATCCACCGCTTCCGCTTCTTCGGACGCGAGTCGATCTCGTTCCTGCTGCTGCTTCCGATCGCCCTCCCCGGAATCATCACGGGGATGGCGCTGAACTCGTTCTACGTCTTCGCGCACTTCAATTTCTCGATCTGGACGATCGTGATCGGCCACGCGACCTTCTGCGTGGTCGTCGTCTACAACAACGTGCTCGCGCGGCTTCGACGCACCTCGGGCTCGCTCGTGGAGGCGTCGATGGACCTGGGCGCCGACGGCTGGCAGACATTCCGTTTCATCGTCTGGCCGGTGCTCTCGACAGCGCTCATCGCCGGCGGCCTGCTTGCGTTCGCGCTTTCCTTCGACGAGATCATCGTGACCACGTTCACCGCAGGCGCTCAGACGACGCTGCCCATCTTCATCCTCGACAACCTACGGATGGGGCAGCAGTTCCCCATCGTGAACGTCGTCGCCTTCGTCGTCATCCTGCTCACGGTCATTCCCGTGACGATCGCGCAGCGGCTGACGACGGACACCGGCATCCTGCGACGCGACGCCGGGCCGGCGGTCGCCGCAGAGACGCCGGGCGCCGGCGCGGTGTAGGCTCGAAGGCAGGTAACGAAGGAGGGCATTGATGAGCGTCACGGTGTCTCAGTACAAGAACCTCGTCGGTGGCGAGTGGGTCGACTCGACGGACGGCGAGACGATGGAGGTCCTGAACCCGTCGACCGGCGAGGCGATCGCCGAGGTGCCCCGCGGCACCCAGGCCGATGTCGATCGTGCGGTCGAGGCGGCCAGGAAGGCTTGGCCCGAATGGCGGGAGACGACGCCGGCGGAGCGCTCGGAGGCGCTGCTGAAGCTGGCCGACCTGCTCGACGAGCACGCCGAGGAGCTGGCCGAGCTCGAGTCAACGAACGTCGGCAAGCCGCTGCCGGCGGCTCGTGACGAGATGCCCGTCTCCTCCGACAACATCCGCTTCTTCGCCGGCGCCGCGCGCGTGCTCGAAGGCCGTTCGGCCGGCGAGTACATGCGGGGCTACACGTCGATGATCCGCCGCGAGCCGCTCGGGATCGTCGGCGGGATCACACCCTGGAACTACCCGCTGATGATGGCGGCTTGGAAGTTCTCGCCCGCGCTTGCCGCGGGGAACGTGCAGGTCTTGAAACCCTCCGAGCAGACGCCGCTGACGACGCTGCGCTTCTTCCAGCTCGCGACCGAGAAGGAGATCTTGCCGCCCGGCGTCCTCAACGTCGTCACGGGCGACGGGGTGCCGGTCGGCGAGGCCATCGTCAAGCACCCGGACGTGCGGCTCGTCTCGCTCACCGGTGACGTCGAAACGGGCAAGATCATCGCCCGCACGGCTGCGGAGACGCTGAAGCGCGTCCACCTCGAGCTCGGCGGCAAGGCGCCGGTGATCGTCTTCGACGACGCCGACCCCGCCGCAGTGGCGGAGGGCATCAAGATCGCCGGCTACTGGAACTCCGGCCAGGACTGCACGGCCGCCTCGAGGGTTGTCGCAGGGCCGAAGATCTACGACAAGCTGCTCGAGGAGCTCGTGCCGGCCGTCGAGTCGCTCAAGGTCGGCGACCCTGCCGAGGGGGACGAGATCGAGATGGGGCCTGTGATCTCGAAGGACCAGCAGGAGCGCGTCTTCGGCTTCCTCGAGCGGGCGAAGGACGCGACCGTGCTCACAGGAGGCGAGCCGAACGGCGACCGCGGCTTCTTCGTCAAGCCGACGGTGATCGTCGACGTGGGGCAACAGGACGAGATCGTCCAGCGCGAGGTGTTCGGGCCGGTCGTGACGGTGCAGCGGTTCGCCGACGACGACCAGGCGATCGCGTGGGCCAACGATGTTCCTTACGGGCTGGCTGCCTCGGTCTGGACGCGCGACGTCGGACGGGCTCTCAACGCGGCGAGGAAGCTCGAGTTCGGGACGGTCTGGATCAACGACCACATTCCGCTCGTCTCCGAGATGCCGCACGGCGGCTACAAGCAGTCCGGCTACGGCAAGGATCTCTCCGTCTACTCGCTGGAGGACTACACGCAGATCAAGCACGTCATGGCCAAGATCGACTGAGGCCGATTGACGTAATGCGAGGCTTCGTGTTGTAATCGCTGCGCGTTGCGCAGATCGGAGGACCGGGTGAGACGGGGAGCCGTCAGCCGCGCGCGGCGGATCGACGCGGTCGACAAGCGAATTCTCGAGGCGCTCCAGAAGAACGGCCGCGAGTCATTCCGGCGGATCGCTGCCGAGATCGGAGTCTCCGAAGCTACCGTCCGCGCTCGCTACGGACGCCTCTGCGAGGACAACATCCTCCAGGTCACGGGCGTGACCAACCCCCTCGGCCTCGGCTTCGACGCGCAGGCGATGGTCGGGATCAGGACCACCGGCCCTCCCGAGCCGGTCGCGGACGAGCTGGCGAAGTGGGAAGAGGCCGACTACGTCGTGATCACGGCTGGCCAATTCGACATCCTCACGGAGCTCGTCTGCGCGGACCGACGGCACCTGCTCGACGTCACGAACCGCATCCGCGCGCTCGACGGCGTCGTATCGACAGAGAGCTTCCTGTACCTGGAGCTCTGGAAGCAGCTCTACGACTGGGGCGCGCAGATCAAGGACGGCCGCACGGAGGTCGCGGTCTAGATGGCAGTTCAGCACGAGCTGCGGCCTCCGAAGCTCAGCCCGGCGTCGGGCCCGCCGGACATTCGGCTCGAGCGCGTGACGAAGCGGTTCGACGACGTCGTCGCCGTCGACGACATCTCGCTCGAGATCCCGAAGGGAAGCTTCTTCGCGCTGCTCGGCCCGTCGGGTTGCGGCAAGACGACGACGCTGCGCATGATCGGCGGCTTCGAGGAGCCGACGGAGGGGATCATCTCCCTTGCCGACCGCGATGTCACCGGTCTGCCTCCCTACAAGCGGGACGTCAACACTGTCTTCCAGTCCTATGCGCTCTTCCCGCATCTCTCGCTGTTCGAGAACGTCGCCTTCGGCCTGCGGCGGAAGGGAGTCCGCAAGCAGGAGCTGCGGGGCCGGGTCAACGAGATGCTCAAGCTCGTCGGCCTCGAGGGCCTCGGCAATCGCAAGCCGAGGCAGCTCTCGGGCGGCCAGCAGCAGCGGGTTGCGCTCGCGCGGGCCCTCGTCAACAAGCCGCAGGTGCTTCTGCTCGACGAGCCGCTCGGAGCGCTCGACCTGAAGCTGCGCAAGCAGATGCAGCTCGAGCTGAAACGGATCCAGCACGACGTCGGCATCACCTTCATCCACGTCACGCACGACCAGGAGGAGGCGATGACGATGGCCGACCGGATCGCCGTCATGAACCAGGGACACGTGGAGCAGCTCGGACCGCCCCACGAGCTTTACGAGCGGCCTGCCACGGCGTTCGTGGCCGGCTTTCTCGGCGTCTCGAACCTGCTCTCCGGTGTGGTCGAGGGTCCCGATGCCGTCCGGCTCATCGAAGGGACGCTCGTGCAGGCGCAGGTAGACGGGAAGAGCGGGCCGGTGGCGGCCGGAGTTCGCCCAGAGAAGATCACCCTTGGCGAAGGCGGCGGACAGAACCGGCTCCCGGGGAAGGTCGCCGAGACCGCCTATATCGGCGTCGCTACGCAGCTCGTCGTCGATACGCCGGCAGGCACGGTGCAGGTCTTTGCGCAAAACATCGACTCCGGCAAGCGGATCCCGGTGCCGGGCTCGAACGTCACGTTGAGCTGGAGTCCAGAGTCGACCTTCGTGGTCGAGCGAGGAGAGGAGATGTCGGAATGAACGAGGAGATGACCCGCGCTGAGCTCCTGCGCCGTGGGGCGGCGGGTGTCGCCGTGCTATCGGTGCCGGGTTTGCTCGCCGCCTGCGGCGGGGGCGGCGGTGGCGGTGGCGGCGCCTCGAGCCAGAAGCTGAACAAGGTCCTCAACTTCGCGAACTGGCCGTTGTACATCGACACGCCGAAGACGCTCAAAGCCGCCGGCATCCACAAGCCGACGACACTGAAGGAGTTCGAGAAGAAGACGGGGATCAAGATCAACTACTACGAGGAGGTCAACTCCAACCCCGAGTACTTCGCGAAGCAGCAGGGGCGGCTCTCGAAGGGCGAGGGAATCGGCCGCGACATCATCGTCTCGACCGACAACGACCGTTTCCTCGGCGACTACATCTCCAACAAGTGGGCGCAGAAGCTCGACAGGAGCCTGATCCCGAACATCAAGAACCTCATCCCGGCGCAGCAGCATCCTCCGTTCGATCCCAACCGCGACTACTCGCTCCCCTGGGCCTCCGGCATGGATGGCATCGCCTGGAACGAGAAGGTCACGGACCCGGTCACCTCTGTCAAGCAGCTCTTCGAGGATCCGAAGCTGAAGGGCAGGGTCGGCGTCTGGAACTCGATGGGCGACACGCTCGGGCTCATCATTCTCGAGAACGGGGACGATCCCGCCAAGGTGACTGACGCGGTGTTCAACCGTGCCCTCGCGCGGCTCCAGAAGGCAGTGAGCTCGGGTCAGATCCGCAAGTTCTACGGCAACGACTACGCGCCGGTTCTGGCCAAAGGGGACCTCGCGGCGACCATGGCGTGGTCCGGCGACATCGCCAATCTCGCCGACCCGAACCTCCACTGGGTCGTCCCCCCGCAGGGCGGGATCATCTGGACCGACAACATGATCATCCCGCTCGGAGGGAGCGTGCCGACGGCCTCGACGTACATGAACTTCATGTACGACCCCATGATCTCCGCCCAGTGGGCCGTCGGGGCGAACTACATCTCGTCGGTGAAAGGCGTGAAGCAAGATGCAGAGAAGCTCGATCCCAAGGCGGCTACGAACAACCTGACCTTCCCGACCGACAAGACCCTCTCGCAGATGCACCAGAACGACCCGGCGATGCTGCGGAACCCTAAGTACAACAAGAAGTGGTTGGCTGTTCAGGGGCAGTAGAGCTCCATGGGCGCCTTCCTGCATCGCCATAAGGGCCTCACGCCCTACCTGCTCCTCGCGCCGGGGATGCTGTGGCTCGCGATCTTCTTCGTGGTGCCGATGGTCTTCCTCGGCTACCAGTCGCTCCAGTCGGGGCTCTTCCCCCACTTCCAGTTCACCTGGGGGTTCTCGAACTTCTCGTCCGCCCTGTCGGGCTACCACACGCAACTCGTCCGCTCCTTCGTCTACGCGGGAATCGCGACCGTCGCCTGCTTGGTGCTCGCGTATCCGCTTGCGTACTGGATCGCGTTCCGGGCCGGGCCGTGGCGGAACCTCTTCCTCCTCTTCATCGTCGCGCCGTTCTTCGTCACCTACCTCGTGCGGACGCTCGCCTGGCTCAACATCCTGGCCGACCAAGGGCCGGTTGTTCGCATCCTGCGCGACGTCCATCTGCTCGGACCCGACGGCAGGTTGTTGGCGACGACTTTCGCGGTCGTCGCCGGAATCACCTACAACTTCTTCCCTTTCATGGCGCTGCCGCTCTACGTCTCGCTCGAGCAGATCGACCCCCGGCTCCTCGAGGCCGCGAAGGACCTCTATGGGTCCTCGGCGCAGACGTTCCTGCGCGTGACGGTGCCGCTCTCGATGCCGGGAATCGTCGCCGGGACGCTTCTGACGTTCATCCCCGCCGCCGGGGACTTCATCAACGCAGCGCTCCTCGGGACGCCGAACCAGGCGATGATCGGGAACGTCATCCAGGCGAAGTTCCTGGAGTCCCTCGACTATCCGACCGCTGCCTCGCTCTCCTTCATCCTCATGGGAACGATCCTGGTCTCGCTGCTGGTCTACGCCCGGGTCGTCGGACCGGAAAGGCTGACGGGATGACGACGGCGGCCGAGACGCTCGCGAGCCCTGCGCGCCCGCGCGTCGCGAGCCGCGCCTGGCGTTTCGTCGCGCGGCATTCGCTGACCGTCTACGCGCTCCTTGCAGTCGGTTATCTGATGCTCCCGATCGTGGTCGTGATCCTCTTCTCGTTCAACAACCCGCCGGGCCGGTTCAACTACCTCTGGCACAAGTTCACGTTCGGCAACTGGATCCACTGGAACTCCGTGCTCGGAATCCAGAGCGCCCTCGAGAAGTCGCTCGAGATCGCCGCGCTCGCCACGCTCGTCGCCACTGCGCTCGGAACGCTGATCGCGCTCGCGATCGTTCGGCACCGGTTCCTCGGGCGAGGGACGACGAACCTCATCGTCTTTCTTCCCATGTCGACGCCGGAGATCGTGATGGGCTCCTCCCTCCTGACCCTCTTCCTGAACGATCAGAACACGATTCAGCTTGGCTTCTGGACGATCTTCATCGCCCACGTGATGTTCATCATCAGCTTCGTGGTGGTCACGGTGAAGGCGCGCCTGATCGGGTTCGACAGGCACCTGGAAGAAGCGGCGATGGATCTCGGCGCGAACGAGTGGACGACCTTTCAGAAGGTCACGCTGCCGCTCCTCGCTCCCGCGATGCTGGCCGCGGCGCTCCTCGGCTTAGCGCTCTCCATCGACGACTTCGTGATCACGTACCTCAATGCAGGGCCCGTGCAGACGTTTCCGATCTTCGTCTGGGGGATCGCGAGGGTGGCCGTGCCGCCGCAGGTGAACGTGGTGGCGAGCGCGATCTTCCTCGTGGCGATCGCCCTCGGCCTCGCCAACGTCGTCTGGCAGTACCGGGCCGCCAGGGCAACCCGAGGAGCCAATTGACGACCACGTCTTCGGTCGCCGTCGACCTGCAGAAGCTCGCCAAGGAGCACCTCTGGCTGCACTTCACGCGCATGTCCGGCTACGCCGACTCCGAGGTGCCGATCATCGTCCGCGGCGACGGCTGCTACCTCGAGGACTCGAACGGCAAGCGCTATCTCGATGCGCTCGCGGGCCTGTTCGCGGTCAACATCGGCTACTCGTACGGAGACGAGATCGGCCAGGCCGCGCTCGAGCAGATGCGCGAGTTGCCGTTCTACACGAACTGGTCGTACGCGCATCCGCGCGCGATCGAGCTTGCCGCGGAGGTCGCGTCGCTCGCGCCCGGCGACTTGAACCGCGTCTTCTTCTGCTCGGGCGGGTCGGAGGCGGTCGAGTCCGCGTGGAAGCTCGCGCGCCAGTACTACAGCGCGCGCGGCGAGCGCCGCTGGAAAGCGGTCTCGCGCAACGTGGCCTACCACGGCACGACCATGGGCGCGCTGTCGATCAATGGGATTCCGGCGCTCCGCACGCCGTTCGAGCCGCTGGTCCCGGAGGTCGTCCACGTGCGGAATACGAACCGATACCACCGCCCGCCGGACGAGACCGAAGAGGAGTTCACGCGCTTCTTGCTCGACGATCTCGAGACTGCGATCGACGCCGCCGGGCCGGACACTGTCGCGATGGTGATCATGGAGCCGGTGCAGAACGCAGGCGGCTCGTTCACGCCGCCCGGGGGCTACTTCCAGGGCGTGCGCGAGCTCTGCGACCGGTACGGAATCCTCCTCTGCGCCGACGAGGTGATCACGGGCTTCGGCCGGATCGGCGCCTGGTTCGCCTCCGACCGCTACGACATCCGCCCCGACCTGGTCACGTGCGCGAAGGGGCTGTCGTCCGCCTACGCCGCGATCGGCGCAGTCGTCGCAACCGATCGCGTGATTGAGCCGTTCCTCCAGGACACGTCGGTGTTCATGCACGGGATCACGTTCGGCGGCCATCCCGTGATGGCGGCGATCGCGCTCAAGAACATCGAGATCATGAGGCGGGAGCGGATTCCCGAGACCGTCCGGGAGAACGAGGACGCCTTCCGCTCGACGCTCGCCCAGCTGCTCGAGTTGCCGATCGTCGGGGACCTGCGCGGTGCTGGCTACTTCTACGCGCTCGAGCTCGTCAAGGACAAGGAGACCCGAGCCGGCTTCTCTGACCAGGAAGCCGAGTCGCTGCTCCGCGATTTCCTCTCGCCGCGCCTGTTCGAGCGAGGGCTGATCTGCCGGGCCGACGACCGAGGCGATCCGGTCGTCCAGATCTCGCCGCCGCTCGTCGCCGGACAGGCCGAGTTCGATGAGCTGGTTTCGATCCTCGGCGACGTGCTCTCCGAAGCGTGGGACCGGGTCTAGCGCGGGAGCCGAGCGTCCGGCCGGGGCTCGCCCGGCCCTGGTGGATCGAGGAGGCGCTCGCGGCGGAGGGCGGGGGCGGGCAGCCCGCTTCGCCCCTGGCCGGCGGCGCCGAGGCTGATGTGGCGATCCTCGGCGGCGGTTTCACGGGGCTCTGGACGGCGCTTGCGCTCCGGGAGCTCGACCCAACGGTTCGCGTGATCGTGCTCGAGGCGAAGCAGTGCGGGGAGGGGCCGAGCGGGCGCAACGGCGGCTTCCTCCACGGCTACTGGGCCTCGCTCTCGCGGCTCCGCGACCGCTTCGGAGACGACGCCGCGCTTGAGATCGCCCGCGCTTCCTCTCGGATCGTCCCCGCCGTTCGCGAGTTCTGCGCGCGCCGCGGCGAAGACGTCTGGCTCCGCGAGGGCGGGATGCTGAAGGTCTCGGCCGCGCCGCCGCAGGACGAGGCGGTCGACCGGATCGTCGCCGCCGCGCGTGAGCTGGGCGTCCCGGACGAGGCAGCCCTGCTCTCCGGCGACGAGGTGCAGGCCCGCTGCCGCTCGCCTCGCTTTCGCCGTGGCGTCTTCTTCCGCGACGGCGCAACCGTGCAGCCGGCGCGCCTGGTCCGCGCGCTCCGCCGTGCCGTCCGGGACGATGAGCGCAGCGCTCTGCACGAGCTCACCCCCGTCCTACGGCTCCGCCGCGAAGGCGTCGAGACGAAGCACGGTCTCGTGCGGGCGCGCGAGGTCGTCGTCGCGACGAACGCGGCTGCGACCGGGTGGCGCCCGCTCGCACGGCGGCTGACGAACTTCGGCTCGTACGTGGTGCTCACCGAGCCCGCGCCCGGCTTGCTGGAGGAGATCGGCTGGACTGGCGGAGAGGCGATCGTCGACGGCCGCATGTTCATCCACTACTTCCGGACGACGGCCGACGGGCGTGTGCTGATGGGCAGCGGCTCGGGCCCGATCGGCTTCGGCGGGCGGCTAGACGGGCGGTTCACGCGCGACGAGCCGACGGCCGCGCGCGCCGAGGCGGGGCTGCGGACGCTGCTCCCCGGCCTGGCAGGCGCCCGGGTTACCCACGCGTGGGGAGGGCCGATCGACGTCTCCGCCGACTACTTCCCGTTCTTCGGCACCGTCCCCGGCAAGCGCGTCCACTACGGCGCAGGCTACTCGGGGAACGGCGTCGGCCCGAGCTGGCTCGGAGGCCAGATTCTCGCGCGGCTCGCGCTCGGAATCGACGACGAGCTGACCAGGCTCGCGCTGGTGAACAGAAAGACACGGCGGCTGCCGCCGGAGCCCATGAAGCGGCTCGGTGGCGGTCTCGTCCGCGCGGCGGTGCTCGAGTGCGAGGAAGCCGAGGAGGAGGGGCGACGCCCGCCGCTTGCCGCCAGGGTGGGCGCCTCGCTGCCTCGCTTGATGCGGATGCGGGTCGGGACGCGCTAGTCCGCGGGCCGCTGCAAGGCCTTGAGCCGCTGCAGCAGCCCCCGCCGCTCCCAGCGCACGCTCCCGATCGCCTGCTGAAGGCGCGCCTCGTCTGCGGCGGCAACCGCCCGCGCGTGCGCCGCGAGCTGGTCGAGGACGCCGGGGTCCTCCACCGCGACACTCGGTGTCCGACCAGAGCGGATCTGTACTGCACTCATCTGGTTCTCCCTTCGATCACGAGCGCACCGTTTGCGCTCAACGCTGCGATCGAAGCAGCGCCGCCTCGGACCCCGGCGAGAGCAAGCTGAGAGCCGGCCGAGAGTCAGGACTTCTTACGAGCGTCTTACGCGCCTCCCAGGTCGCTCACAAGCGCCGGTGGTTCGCTTCGACGGTCACATCACCCCGAAAGGAGCAAGTAATGGATGCAAGCGCCAAACGCAAGATCGTCGCCGGAGCCGCAGCGGGTCTCGCCGTGGCCGGCGGCGGCGGCGCGATCGCGGCAACGCAGTTCTCGCCGAAGGCGGAGAGCGACGCGGTGATCAGCGACGCCGCCAAGCAGCTCGGGGTTCAACCAAGCGCGCTCAGCGACGCCCTCAAGAAGGCGCTCAGCGATCGCGTCGATGCATCTGTCGCGGCCGGCCGCCTGACGAAGGATCAGGGCGATGCGCTCAAAGCGAGGATCCAGTCCGGCGCCTTCCCGATCTTCGGCGGGCCGCGCGGCGGCTTCGAGCACTTCGGGCTGTTCAGGGATCTCGACACGGCCGCGTCGTATCTCGGGCAGACAGGGGCGAAGCTGCAGTCGGAGCTCGAGTCGGGCAAGACGCTTGCGCAGGTTGCGAAGGACCAGAGCAAGTCGGTCGACGGCCTCGTCCAGGCGCTCACGGACGCCGCGAAGAAGAAGCTCGACAACGCCGTCTCGGCGGGACGCCTGACGTCGACTCAGGAGCAGTCGATCCTGTCCGACCTGAAGGCACGGATCACGGACTTCGTCAACGGCAAGCTCCCGGCGCGTCCGGACTTCGAACGCGACCACCGGTTCGGAGGACTACCGCCCGGACCCGGCCTGTGAGCGGCCGCATCGCCGAAGCCCGCGGCCGCGGCGCGAGAGCGAAGCGCGTGCTCGCGGCCGCGGCAGCGGCGGCGTTCCTCGGAGCCTTCGTCCTTGAGCGCAGCGGCCAAACCCACGCAGCGACCGCGTCGACTACGTCGGC
>JBARRS010000214.1:0-4125 GCA_049644345.1 Gaiellaceae bacterium | reverse complement strand
TGTTGTTGCCGCAGACGCGCAGCTGCGTGATCCGGTTGGGCCGAACAACGGCACCGCGGCTGCCTTCGCCCCACGCGAGCTGTGCGGAGAGCGCAAGCACGAGCCCGGCGACGACAGCGACCCCGACGAGCCTCGGTCTCATTCGCTCGGACAGGATACGGCCCGCGCCGGTCGAATGGCTTAGCGCTCGTGCTGCTTCGTGAGGAGCGCGTGGATCTGCTTGGTCAGGTCCGCGACCTGCTCTGTCAGCTCCTTTTCCTCCCGCGTGAGGTCGGTATTCGACTGGAGCAGCTGGAGGATACTGTCGGTCTCCGTCTTCGCAGCTCGCTCGAGCCGGGCGTGGCCCTTTTCGACTCGATCGGAGTGCATCTTGTCGCGGTCCGCCTGGCGCGTCTGCGCGAGCAGGATCAGCGGGGCTGCGTAAGCAGCCTGGAGTGAGAAGAGAAGGTTCAAGGCGATGAAGGGATAGACGTCCCAAGCGAACCCGAGATGCAGCTGCGTCGAGTTCAGCACCACCCAGGCGAGAACGGCGACGGTCTGCCCGAGGATGTACCGCGGCGTGCCGAAGAACCTAGCCGCCTTCTCCGCCAGGCGCCCGAACGCGTCGTTTCCGAACGCACCATGCAACTCCGCACGACGATGGTCCAACTCGGTCGCGGCTTCGGCTACACGGCCTGTGGACGCCACAAACGACGTATTTCTCGACCTTCCAGCCCGATCCTCCCCAACATCTAGGTCAAGGCGGAGACGCGGCTGACACCGAAGAAGTAGTCTCGCGCCTTGGCCAGCTTCGAGCAAGACATCCGGCCGCTGTTCCGTCCCGGGGACGTCGACTCGATGACGTTCGCCTTCGATCTCTCCTCGTACGAGGACGTGCGGGCGAACGCGGAGCAGATCTACGAGCGGCTCGCCGAGGGCTCGATGCCGTGCGACGGGCACTGGCCCGAGCAGCAGGTCGAGCTCTTCCGAAGCTGGGTCGACGGCGGCAGCCCGCCGTAGCGGCTAGCCGGCCGCGCGCTGGAGCGCGACGGTGCAGCTTGCCCGGCCCTGCTTCTCGAGGTAGCGCTGGTGGTAGTCCTCTGCGCGGTAGAACGTCTGCGCCGGCTCGACCTGCGTGACGATCGGCGCGCCGTGTCGCGGTTGCTCGCCCGCCTTCGAGCGGAGCGCCTCCTCATGCTGCTCTTCGTCGTGGAAGAAGATCACCGACCGGTACTGGTCACCGATGTCCCAGCCTTGCCTGTTGAGCTGCGTGGGGTCATGAAGTCGCCAGAAGGTCTCGAGCAGCTCGTCGTACGAGACCTGCTCGGGGTCGTACGTAACCTCGACCACCTCGGCGTGCCCGGTGGTGTGCGAGCAGACGTCCTCATAGGTCGGGTTCTCGAGACTACCGCCCTCGTAGCCGACGGCCGTCTCCGTCACACCCTCGATCTGACGGAACGCCGCCTCCACGCCCCAGAAGCAGCCTGCGCCGAAAGTCGCCTTCTTGTCCACTACTCCTCCTCCAGTTTCAGGGCAGCCGAGTTGATGCAGTAGCGCTGGCCGGTCGGCGCGGGGCCGTCGGGGAAGACGTGCCCGAGGTGGCCTCCGCAACTCGCGCAGAGCACCTCCGTGCGCACCATCCCGTGGCTTGCGTCGTGCTCCTCCGCGACGGCCTCTTCGCCGGCCGGTGCGTAGAAGGCGGGCCAGCCGCAGCCGGAGTCGTACTTCGTCCCCGAGTCGAACAGCTCGGCGCCGCAGCCGGCGCACCGGTAGGTGCCCGGCTCGAACACGAAGTCGTACTCGCCGGTGAACGGCGCCTCCGTCCCCTTCTCGCGTAGGACGCGGTACTGCTCGGGCGTAAGCTCGGCACGCCACTGCTCCTCGGTCTTCTCGATCTTCGGCATCTCCGTCGTCAGCTTAGCCAGAGCCGCTCGACTCGCTACACTCTCCGCGGATACCTAGAACGAGTACCGGTGGCGCTTTGCCTCCCTACCGTTCGCGAGTGGTAAGGGAGGTGTGTACATGGCAACCGGAACCGTCAAGTGGTTCAACGACTCGAAGGGGTACGGGTTCATCACGCCGGAGGACGGCGGCAAGGACCTCTTCATCCATCACAGCAACATCGCCGGCGACGGGTTCAAGACCTTGACCGAGAACGCCAAGGTCGAGTTCGAAGCCCGCGAGGGCGAGAAGGGCCCCGAGGCGACAAACGTCGTAGTCGTCGGGGAATAGCGTTCAAACGTCCGCCTCGCTGCGGTCTCGGCGCGAGACCGCAGCGAGGCAGGCACCAGCTCAAAGGAGATCCTCATCGCAGAAAAAGAAGAAAAGATCGAGCTTCAAGGCGAGGTGATCGAGGCATTCCGCAACGGGATGTACAAGATCGCCCTCGACAACGGTCATGAGACGCTCGGCTACACCGCCGGAAAGATGCGGCGCTACCGGATCAAGATCCTGCCGGGCGACCGGATCAACATCGAGCTCTCGCCGTACGATCTGACGCGCGGCCGGATCGTCTACCGGCACCGGTAGCACCCGGGCCCCAGTCACTCGTTCGAGGCAGGCACGCCGTTGTGCGGATGCTGTCGGGGGTCGATACAGCTGAGTACGCGTGGCTGCGGACACGATCATCCCGCGCGGCTGGGCCGTAAAGCGCTCGCTGACATTGCTGCGCGCGTTCCTCGCTGCGAGCGCCCTGATCCTGATCGTCGGCGGTGTCGTGCTCAGCTCGGTGTTGACGGCGCGGTTACGCACACAGGCGCTTGCCGACGCGCGCGCGAGCCTGAGCCAGTACGTCGACGGGGTACTGCGGCCGCGCCTCGTGAGCGGCAACCGTGTCGTGGTCCGGCGCACGGTCGCCGGCACACTCTCACACGAGCTTCAGCAGGAGCCGGATCTCGTGACCGTCAAGGTCTGGCGGGCGAACGGCGTGCTCGCCTGGACAAATCGAGCGCAGAGCCGGATCGGTCGCCGCTTCGAACTGGATGGCAATCTCGGCAACGCCATACACCAAGACCGCGCGAAGGCGTCGATCGAGGTTCCGGACCGAGCGGAGAACGTCGTCGAACGGCGACTCGGCTTCGGTCGCCTGCTGGAGGTCTACGCGCCGATTCAGGGTGTCGACGGCCGGCGCGCGATTGGCGCCTACGAGATCTACGCCGATCCCGCGCGGACAGAGCGCTTCATCGCGTCGGGCACTCGCCTGATCTGGATCGCGGTCGCCCTCGTCTTCCTGGCGCTCTATGTTGCGTTTGCGCTGCTCGTGCGCACGGCCTCGCGCACCTTGCAGGCGCAGACCAAGGCGCTTCAAGAGCGAACGGAAGAGCTCTCAGCAGCGTACGGCCTGCTCGAACAGAACGCGCTCGAGACGATCGAGACGCTGAACGCCGCGGTGGACGCCCGCGACCCCTACACGGCGGGACACTCGCAGCGCGTCCAAGAGATCGCGCTGGCGATCGCAGACGAGATCGGACTAGCCGGCGACGAACGCGAGGCCATTCGCGTTGCAGGCCTCTTCCACGACATCGGCAAACTGGCTGTTCCGGACGCAATCCTGACCAAACCCGACAAACTCACGGATGAGGAATACGAGCTGATCAAGCACCACTCCGCCGACGGGGCGGAGATCGTCGGCAGGATCGCTCGCCTGCGCCCGGCCGTGCCGCTGATCCGCCACCACCACGAACGGTGGGACGGGCGCGGCTATCCCGACGGCCTACTCGGCGGAGACATTCCGCTCGGCGCTGCGATCGTCGGCCTTGCGGATGCGTGGGACGCGATGACGACCGATCGGCCTTACCACCGGGCACTCAGCGCCGAGGAAGCCGCGCTCGAGGTCGTGTGCAATCGAAGTACGCAGTTTGCGCCGGTTGTCGTCGATGCATTCATGCGGAGGTTCCGGGACTCGATTCACGTATCCGTCGCCGGAGCGTCGCGCGAAAAGGCCGCCGCGGCGGGGTAGCCACCGCGCCCTGAAAGTATCGTGGGCGCCGTGTCCGGCGGAAGACCCACGGCGCCAAGAGTCTTCCTGGCGATGGGCGCGTCGGTGTTCGCCGTCGCCGGCTCGTCCGGGACGACGTCGCAGTGGCGGCCGCTCCTGAAGGTACCGGGAATCGTCGATGTTGCCGGCCCCCGAGCGGACGGGCGACT
>JBARRS010000213.1:0-13945 GCA_049644345.1 Gaiellaceae bacterium | reverse complement strand
GCCTTCTACCCGGAGGACTGGAGCCCGGTCTGCTCAGATCAGATGGCCCTCTACCAGGAGCTGCTCGCCGAGTTCCGGAAGTTCAACGCAGAGCTCCTGGGCATCTCGGTGGACGGGATCTGGTCCCATCTGGCCTTCGCGAAGGACCGGAACCTGCATTTCCCCCTGCTCGCCGACTTCGAGCCCAAGGGAGAGGTGGCCCGGGCGTATCAGGTCTACCGGGCCAAGGAAGGTACGAGCGAGCGGGCGTTGTACGTGATCGACGGCGACGGCGTCGTGCGGTGGAGCTACGTTTCCCCCGTCGGTGTGAACCCCGGTGCCGACGGGATCCTCCACGCTCTCGAGAACCTGGGGAAGGAGGGCGGCTCGTGAGCACGACCCGGTGGGAGGCTGCACTCACGATGCCGGTTGCCGAAGACCGGGACCACATCCAAGGGCCGCCGCAGGCGGCGGTAACACTCGTCGAGTACGGCGACTACGAGTGTCCGTACTGCGGCGCCGCTTATCCCATCGTCAAGGAGGTGCAGGCCGAGATGGGTGAGAGGCTGCGGTTCGTGTTTCGGAACTTCCCGATCACGACCTCGCACCCTCACGCCGAACACGCGGCGGAGGCCGCCGAGGCTGCGGCGGTCCAGGGGATGTTCTGGCAGATGCACGACCTTCTCTACGAGAACCAGAGGCGGCTGCGCGACCAGGACCTCCACACGTACGCCGAGCAGCTCGGGCTCGACGTCGAGCCGTTCGACAGAGAACTGGCCGAGCACACCCACGCCGCGCGCGTCCGCGAGGACTTCATGAGCGGTGTGCGGAGCGGCGTGAACGGCACGCCGTCCTTCTATATCAACGGTGCGAGGCACGACGACTCTTACGACGTCGAGACCTTGCTCGCCGCCCTGGAGCGAGCTGCGGCGCCGGCCTCTACGCGTGGTCGCTGACGCGACCGTCTTCCACCGAGTCGTGGAGAGTCCCCAGCCTTAGCCACAAGGCTCGCGGGTCGCGGGCCGCTGTTGCCGCAAGGGCCAGCGTGTAGATGCCGACCGCTGCGGCGATGATCATCGAGCTGGGCGGGAGGGTCGGGAACACGTAGCTGAGAGTGAGACCGGCCCAGACCGAGCCGACCGCGAAGACAGTCGAGAGCAGCAGGCCGCGGTACGGGTGAGCGGTGATCCTCTGTGCGGCGCCGGCCGGCGCCGCGAGGAGACCGAGCAGTAGCAGCGCGCCGACGGCTTGGCTTGCCTCTGCGGCGACGAGACCGAGGAGTGCGAGGAAGCCGAGTCCGAGCGCGCGTACAGGCACGCCTTGGGCGGCGGCGACCGCGTAATCGAGGGAGGCGAATAGCAGCGGCCGCGCGATCGCGAGCAGGAGGATTGTCGCGATCGCCGCGAGCGTGACCGATCTTCGGACATCGGTGGTGCTGAGCCCGAAGATGGAGCCGAAGAGCACCCGAACACCCGCGGTGCCGTTGCCGGCGCTCTTTTGGGTGGTGAAGATGGAGAGGAAGAGGACGCCGAGGCCGAGCGTCCAGGCGAAGAGCGAGCCGATGGTGACGTCGTCGGCGCGCGCGCGGTCTCCGAGTGCGCCGATGAGTATGCCGCCGCCGATGGTTGCCGCGAACAGGCCGGCGAGGATGTCGAAGCCGAGCACGGCGCCTGCGAGCGCGCCGGTGAAGGCGATATGGCTGAGGGCGTCGCCGGCGAACACCTGTGCGCGGAGGACGACGAAGTAGCCGATGAGGCCGCAGGCGAGTCCGACGAAGCTCCCGGCGATGAGCGCGTTGCGCATGAACTCGTGCGCGAACATCAGGGGCCCTCGAGCGCGAGCTGTCGAGGCGTGCCCGTCCGGCCGCTCAGACCGCGGGCGAGCCGGACGAGCGCGTAGAGAGCGAACGAGAGCGAGGTGACGTAGAAGCCGACGGGGTAGATCGAGAAGTACGCAAGCGCGAGGCCGAGCCAGGTAACGGCGAGCGCGAGCGCGATCGAGAGCAAGATTCCGAGTGCGGGTCGCGAGGTGAGCTGGTGGGCGGTCGCGGCGGGGGTGACGAGCAGGGCGAAGACTAGGAGCGCGCCGGTGATCTGGCTCGTTTCCGCCACCGAAAGGCCGAGCACGAGCAGGAAGCCGAACCCGAGCGGGCGCACGGGGACGCCGCCGGCGCGGGCGACGTCGGCATCGACAGACGCAAAGAACAGTGGTCGCGCAGCGACGCCGATCAGCAGCACCGTGAGCGCGGCGACGGCGAGCAGGACAAACACCTGTGGGCGCGTGATCCCGAGGAAGGTTCCGAAGAGCAGCGAGTCGAGCCCGTTGAGGACGCCGTGGTAGAGGCTGACGAAGACGAAGCCCAGCGCGAGCGCCAGCGCCTGCAGCGACCCGATCGCGGCCGACTCGGCGCTGAGGCTTCGCCGCGAGCCGGCAATGCCGGCCAGCGCGAGCGCGCCGAGCCCGCAGAAGCCGAAATAGCCGACCGCGACCGGCAGGCCCGCGAGGCTCGCGGCGGCGGCGCCGGGGAAGGCGATGATCGAAAGGGTGTGGCCGGCGAAGGTTTGCCGGCGCAAGACCATGAACCAGCCGGTGACGCCGGCCATGACCGCGACGATCGTCCCCGCCTCGAGCGCGTTGACCATGAACGCGAACGAGAAGAGCTGCTGCAGGTCGTTGACCGGATTCCAGGAGAGGCCTTGGAAGACGGCGGCTTCAAGCATGGCGGTCGCCGTGCACGAACGGGGCCTCGGGCTGACCGACGACGACCAGCCGACCGTCCGAGGCGCGCAGCACCTCGATCGGCGCGCCGAACAATCGGCTGAGCGTCTCGCTCGTGATCACCTGGTCGGGTCGTCCTTCGACCGCGCTGCCGCCGGCGACGTAGACGACCCGGTCGAGGAAGCTGAGGATCGGATTGACGTCGTGCGCGACGAGGACGACCGCCACGTGCTCTTGCCGGCAGATGCGACGCACGAGCGCCGCCACAGCGCCCTGGCTGGCGAGGTCGAGGCTGTCGAGCGGCTCGTCGAGCAGCAGCAGTTGAGGGCGACGAACCAGCGCTTGGGCGATCAGCAGCCGCTGTTGCTCGCCGCCCGAGAGCTCGCCGATCGGCTTCGCCGCAAAGTCGCTCGCATCCACGAGGTCGAGTACCTCGGTGACTCGAGCGGCCGCGCGCTTCCGGCCCGGCAGCCCCGGCAGTGGAACCCCCCAGCGGGCGCCGTCGAGACCGAGCCGGACGAGGTCGAGGCCGCGAATTCGCGTGCCGGCGTCGAAGTTGCGCCGCTGGGGCAGGTAGCCGATCCGGGCGTTCGCCTCGCCCGGCGGCTGCCCGAGGATCGAGGCTCGGCCGGCAGCCAGTCGCAGCAGCCCGAGCATCGCCTTGACCAGCGTCGACTTGCCGGCGCCGTTGGGCCCGAGGATCGCGACGAATTCGCCCCGGCCGATGGTCAGCGACACGTCGCTCAAGATCGTGCGGCGGCCAAGCCGCACGGCCGCACGCTGGAACGTAACGGCAGCATCGTCGTGATTCATTTCCCGGTCGCCTTCGCGAGAGCGGCGACGAGCGCCTCCAGCTGGTGCGATTGCCAGTCCTGGAAGCGGGTCGTAGCGGGTGTCAGCGTCTCGGTGATCGTCGTCACCGGGATCTGCTGCTTGCGCGCCGCCTCGGTGATCCGCGCCACGTCTGGGGTGCTGTTCTGACTGTTGAAGACCCAGACCTTGATCTCTCTGCGCGCGATCTGGCGGTCGATCGTGGTCTTGTCCGCCGCGGTCGGTTCGGTCCCCTCGCTGATCGCCTTCAGGAACGAGTACGGGGTCAGCAGCTTGAGCCCCGTCGCTTGCGCCAGCGGTGCGAAGATGCTCTCGGAGGCGCCGACGGCCACTCCCTGGTACTTACGCTTGATGGTCGCGATCAACTGCTTGTACTGCGCGAGCCCGCGCGTCTCGAAGTCCGTCTTCTGTCGCTGGAAGTAGGCCGCGTCGCTCGGGTCTAGCTTCGTGTAATCGCGGGCGATCTCGCCGATCACTTTCTGGACGTCGCTCGGCGAGTACCAGCGATGCGGGTTTCCGCCCAGCTTGATCCCGACCAGGTCCCCGACGGTTAGAACGATCCGTCCGTGCACCGGGTTGGCCGCGATCAACTTCGGCGCCCAGGGGTCGTAGCCGATCCCGTTCACGATCACCATCCGCGCGCCGGCGAGCGTGCGCCCGTCGGCGGCGGTCGGCTCGTAGTCGTGCGGGTCGGTGGCCGGGCTCGTGATCACGCTCGTGACGTGAGCCTTGGAGCCGCCCAGCTGCGAGGCGATGTTGCCCCAGAAGTTCTCGGCCGCGACCACCTGAAGCCCGCTACCTCTCGCTGTTTTCGACGCTCCGCAGCCCGGGACGACCACCGCCAGCACGGTGAAAAGCCAAAGGACGAAAAGCTTGCGCATGGCCAAGGCCTGGACTATACGCTAACGATACTCATTCCTGCTACCAGGACTAGGCGAGAGCGGCTATCGTTTAACCGCATGACGAGATCGACGAGCACCGATAGCTGGGCCGAGGCGACGCTCGCGTCGCTGCACACGAAGGGGCACCGAAACGGCGGCGCCCGACGGGCTGTTGTCGAACTGCTCGGCCGCCAGCATTGTTGCCTGACCGCCCAGGAGATCTTCGACCAGCTGCGCAGCGAGGGCCGCCCCGTCGGGATCGCGAGCGTCTACCGGACACTCGAGCAGCTGAGCAAGGAGGGGTTCCTACAGCGGATCGAGATCGGCGCCGGCAGCGCACGGTTCGAACCGATTCACACCGGCGGCGAACACCATCACCACCTCGTCTGCGACGACTGCGGCAAGGTCGAGGCGTTCGCCGACGACGAGCTCGAACGCACCCTCGGCAAGGTCGAAAAGCGGACCGGCTACTCCGTCGCCGGCCACGACGTCGTTCTCCGCGGCGCCTGCAGCGAGTGTGCGCCCGCGCGCGCGTCCTAGCCTGGCTCGCTCAGCGCGCTTCCTCTTCGACCGTCCGCTCGGCCGTGGGGACTGCTTCGAGACGCTCGTCCGGTATCGGTTCTCCGCTCTCGATCGAGAGGCCGTAGGTGCCGGCGGCAAGGCGCGCCTCGGCCCGCTCGACGGCGGCGAGCTCTTCGCGCAAATCGTCCGACAGCCCCTCATCGAGCTCGTCCTGGTACAGATCGGAGGCCAGATTCGCGGGATCCTCCTCGTCCGCCAGCTCGCCGGTGTCCAGATGCCTCAGCTGGGCCAGCGAACGCTCGATCCGCTCGCGCTCAGAGGCCAACAGCTCGCGGGCCCGGTCAGGATCCATCCACCCACGTTATCCAAGGCGCGCAGGCCAGGGCAACGCTCCCGGTCAGCAGCTTTTCCGCGCCCTTCTGGTGTCTTCGCTCTACGCCTTCGCGCGCGGTGACCGCCGGCGGGCCTCGAGGGCCCGGGCCAGGTCCGTGATGGTCAGTAAGCCGACGAGGTGCCCGTTCTCGACGACGAGCCCGCGGTTGATCTCGCTCGCGGAGAGCTCGGCCAATGCGTCGATCGCCGGCTCGTCCTCGTCGAGCAGCGGGACCTTCTCGCGGGGAATCATCGAGTCGCGCACCCGGTGCTTGTCCCACTGCTCGCGCGGGACCGCGGCGACAGAGCGGAAGACGAGCAGCCCGAGCGGGCGGCCGTGGTCGAGCACCGGATAGGTCGTGTAGCGCTGGGACCAGGCGACCTCGTCCATGAACTGCCCGAGACTGAGGTCGGCCTCGACGGTCGACGGGTCGCGAACCATCAGGTCGCGGACGCGCAGGCCCTCGAGCGCCTGCCGTGTCGCGATGTAGCGGGCCTCGGCGGTGGCGGCCTGGAGCAGGAACCAGCCGACGAATGCGAGCCACGCGCCGCTGAACGAGCCCTGGAAGATGAGGAGGAAGACCCCGGTCGCGATGAACAGGTAACCGAACGCGCGCCCAACGTCGGCGGCCACGCGGGTCGCCCACGCGAGGTCCCCTCTGAAATACCAGAGCGCCGAGTGGAGCACGCGGCCGCCGTCCAGTGGCAGCGCCGGCAAGAGGTTGAACACGAGCAGGGTCAGGTTGATGTAGCCAAGCCAAGCGACGACACCGTCCACCGCATTGGGCAGTCCGGCGAAGGCTGCGACAACGACGAACACGATGCCGAGCACGAGTGAAACGAGCGGCCCCGCGATCGCGACCCGGAACTCGGCTCCGGCGCTCGCGAACGCGCCCTTGAACTGGGCCACTCCGCCAAAGAGCCAGAGGGTGATCCTGTCGATCTCCATGCCTTCGCGCTGTGCCTGGCGCGCGTGCCCGAGCTCGTGTAGCAGCAGCGACGCGAAAAAGACGAGCGCAGCAACCAACGCCATCGCGATGTATGTGCCGTCGGAGAGCCCGGGATTCTGCGACGGGAACACGCCGACAGCCAGCGACCAGACGATCAGAGCGAAGACGACCGCCCAGCTCCAGTTGACCCCGATCCGGATTCCGGCGATCCGGCCCAGTTCAAAACTCGGGTTCACGCTTTCACGCTCGGCTCCTCGCAATCTCGCGGAAGTCGCTTGCAGCATCGCATGCCTGTTCAGGTCGAGCCAACGCGGCGACGATTACGCCCGTGAGACCGTTCCTGCGCCGGTCTCGGCGAAGCGCGCGAGTGCGTTCACGAGTGAGCGCAGCTGACGGCCGCGCTGCGTGAGGCGGTATTCGACGCGCGGGGGGCGGGAGTCGATTACCGCTCGCTCGAACACGCCGGCCTCCTCGAGGTCGGTCAGCCGTTGCGCCAGGGTTGCCGGCGGAATGCTGCCGAGCGCCTGGAGGAACTCGTTGAAGCGGACGGCGCCCTCGTGTGAGACGTAGAGGATCGAGACCGTCCAACGCCGCTCGAGGACCCGTGTGATCGCGCGGACCTCCTCGGGGAGCGGCGGGCAGCTACGACAGCGCATGGGCCGCATGTGGCTCGAGCGACAGCTCGAGCACCTCGTCGAGACTCATCACCGGGTGGAAGCTCATCTCGTTGCGGACATCCTCGGGGACGTCGTCGAGGTCGGCCCGGTTTCGCTCCGGGATGATCACGTCGGTCAGGCCCGCGGCGTGGGCGGCGAGCGCCTTCTGCTTCAGGCCGCCGATCGGCAGCACGCGACCCTGCAACGTCAACTCGCCCGTCATGCCGACGGTGTGCTTCACCGGCCGGCCGGTGAGCAGGGAGGCGAGCGCGGTCGTCATCGTGATGCCTGCGCTCGGACCGTCCTTTGGAATCGCGCCCGCAGGCACGTGCACGTGGAAGCTGGCGTCCTCGAAGACGTGCTCGTCGAGGCCGAGCTCCTCCGCGTGCGAGCGCACATAGGAGAGCGCGATTCGCGCGGACTCCTTCATTACGTCACCGAGCTGGCCGGTCAGGACGAGCCCGTCCTTGCCCGGCATCTTGGTCGCCTCGACGAACAGCACGTCGCCGCCGGTACCGGTTACTGCCAGGCCCGTTGCAACGCCAGGCACTGCCGTTCTCTCGGCCGACTCCTGGTAGAAGCGCTGTCGCCCGAGCGCATCGCGCACCGCCGGCTCGCCGATCGAGATCGGCGGCTGCACGGTGCCGGATGCCACGGTAGTCGCCGTCTTACGCAGCAGCTTGCCGAGCTCGCGCTCGAGCTGGCGGACGCCGGCCTCCCTCGTGTACTGGCTGACGATCAGCTCGATCGTGATGTCGTCGATCGACACCTCGTCCTCGCGCAGGCCCGCCCGCTCGCGCTGGCGAGGCCATAGGTAGCCGCGTGCGATCGCGACCTTCTCGTCGACCGTGTAACCGTCGAAGCGGATCACTTCCATGCGATCGAGCAGCGGGCCGGGGATCGTCTCCGCAATGTTCGCCGTGGCGATGAAGACGACCTCGGAGAGGTCGACCTCGACGTCGAGGTAGTGGTCGCGGAACGAGTGGTTCTGCGCCGGGTCGAGTACCTCGAGCAGCGCGGCTGAGGGATCGCCGCGCCAATCGGCGCCGACCTTGTCGACTTCGTCCAACAGGATCACCGGGTTCATCGTCCCGGCGTCGCGCAGCGCTCGCACGAGCCGGCCGGGCAGCGCGCCGATGTAGGTCCGGCGGTGGCCGCGGATCTCGGCTTCGTCGTGCACGCCGCCGAGCGACATGCGCACGAACTCGCGATTGAGCGCTCGGGCGATCGACTCTCCGACCGAGGTCTTCCCCGTCCCGGGCGGTCCAATCAGCGTCAGGATCGCGCCGGAGCGCTTGTCCTCCGCGATGCCGCGTTCCTGCCGCAGCTTGCGCACGGCCAGGTATTCGACGATTCGCTCCTTGACGTCCTCGAGACCGGCGTGGTCGTTGTCGAGGACCTCGCGCGCGTGTACGGGGTCGAGCCGCTCCTCGGAGCGCTTCCCCCACGGCACGGCGAGCAGCCAGTCGAGGTAGGTCCGGATCATCGAGGACTCCCCGCTCTGGTCGCCCGTCCGCTCCAGCCGCCCGACCTCGCGCTCGGCCTGCTCGCGAACCTCGTCGGGGAGATCTGCCTCGGCGATCTTCGCGCGGTAGTCCTCCGAGACCGAGGTCTCGTCCTCGCCCAGCTCCTTGCGAATCGACTCCAGTTGGCGACGAAGGATGTACTCGCGCTGCTGGCGCTGAGCGCCCTCCTCGACGTCCTCGCGGATCCGATGGCGAATCTGCAGCTCCGCGAGGCGCTCACGCTGAAGCTTCAAGGCGAGCTCGAGCCGCGCGACCACATCCACCGCCTCGAGCAGCTCGATCCGCTGCTCGAAGGTGATCTCCGGGGCATAGGCGGCGGTGTCGGCGAGCGTGCCGACCTCACCGATCGAGCGCACGAAGGAGGAGACGCGCCCGTCGTCGCCGCGCAGCTCCAGGATCTCCTCGACCACGGCGCGGTATTCGCGCTCGAGCTCGCGGGTCTTCACGCCGGGCGGCGCCTCATCCGGCCGCTCCTGGACCTCCACCCGGAGCCGGCCCTGGGCGTCGGTGTGGGCTGCTCCGGCGATTCCGCGGTGAAAACCGACGAGATTGACGGCCTCGACGCCACCCGGCAGGCGCACGCGTTCGGAGACCTCGGCGACCGTGCCGACCTTGGCGTACTCGCCGCCGTGCCGTGGCACGACCAGCACCCGGTCATCGTCGCCGACGTCGGCGGAAATCGTGACGTTCATATTTGGGAAGACGACGATGTCGTCAAGCGGAACAAGCAGTAGCGTGCTCAACCTTCATCACCTTTCTGTCGTAGCTACAGGCGAAATAGTAGCTTCAAGGGATGAAGCTACGAAGGCCGAGCTCGCATCGGGTTCGTCTTGCGCCCTTCCTCCCAGAAGTAGGCCTCGTATGCGGTGTGGAGCGGGCCGTCGAACAGGGGCAGCCAGGGCCCGATCGCCGACGAGCGGACGGGATCGTTCAAGATCGATCGCACCGACTCGTCCGCTTGTTCTCCCTCGAAAAAGAAGACGACCTCATCTTCGGCGAGGAAAATCCCACGCCGGTCGAAGTTGGTCTCGATCCCACTCGCTTCAGAGTCGGCGGCGATAAGCTCGCGCGCCCGATCGCGAGCGCCGGGCTTCAACCGGGCGACGAGGACAAGTCGATCCATCAGCGCGATCCGGGCACATCAATCTCCCATGAGACTCGAACAATACGCCGCCGTTCCTTCTCGCTGTTCATCGCCCCGCTGTCTCTTGCAGGTGTCGGTCGATGGTCTGCGCGACCTCGTCGGGTGGGTGTCTCGCGATGGGGAAAATGACCGATGCCGCCAAGTAGCACTCGCCGTAGCCGCCCGTGAAGAACCGCTCTTGGTTCGCCAGCAACATGCTCGCTAGCGAAGCGCAGGGTCGGTGGCGCCGCGCCGGAACAGCGGGACCGCTGCCCAGCAGTAGCGGGCGACGACGGAGCGGTAGGGGCGAAAGCGGTCGCCGAGCGGGGCGAGCTCCTTGGCGGTCGGTGGCGGGTCGAGCTTCCACGCCAGGCCGTAGCCCTGGCGAACGCCGAGGTCGTCGACGGGCCACACATCGAGCCGGCGCAGCTGGAACATCAGGTACATCTCCGCGGTCCAGCGGCCGATGCCCCGCACGGTGACGAGCGTGTCAATGAGCTCGTCGTCGCTCAGCCTCGACGACCGATCCAGGTCGACGTTGCCATCGAGGATCTTGGTCGACAGGTCCCGCAGCGATGCCAGCTTGTTGGCGGACAGCCCCGCGGCTCGCAGCGAGGCGTCGGGTACTGCGGTCAGCGTCTCGGGGGTCAATGTGTCGCCAACCGATGAGCGGACCCGCCCGTGGATCGCCTGGGCGGCACGCCCGGCAAGCTGCTGATACACGATCGCCCTGACGAGTGCGCCGAAGGGCCCATCGGGGTCACGCGGCCGGTACTTGATCGGCCCAACGAGGGCGACGAGGTTCGCCAGGACGGGATCACGAGCAGCGACTTGGTCGATCGCTGCACGTAGAGAAATTCGGGTCACGAGGTCATCACCTTTCGCCGGGCGGACCATTGTCGCCACAAACCAGGGCAGCAGACGCGCCTCGCCGGGCTTCACATTGCGGTGCGATCCGCGTAGCGTGGTCGGAGTCAACGACTACGGAGGTCTCGCGATGGAAGCCGCCGCCACCAATCGGACTCCGCTGATGCTGATTCACGGAGCCTGGCTCTCGTCCGGAAGCTGGGAGAACTTCGCCGACTACTTCGGCGACCGCGGCTTCGCGGTCTCCGCACCCGAGTGGCCGCGCAAGCAGGGGGACCTCCAGGAGCTGCGCGAAAACGCCGACGAGATCGAAGGCCTAGGCCTAACCGAGATCGTGGATCACTACGAGTCGAAGATTCGGGCTCTCGACGAGCCGCCGGTCCTGATTGGCCACTCGTACGGCGGCCTGATCGTCGAGCTGCTGCTCGATCGGCGGCTCGGGCGTGCGGGCGTCGCGTTGAGCCCGGCGCCGCCGAAGGGGATTCTTGCCCTGCCCTTCTCGACGCTCAAGGCGGCCGCTCCGGCTCTTGCTCATCCATCGAAGTGGCACGGCGTCGTACCGCTCACGCTCGAGGAGTTCACGTATGGGTTCGTGAACACGTTCTCTCCCGAGGACGCTGCGGCCGCGTATGAGAAGTACGCCGTTCCGGAGACCGGCCAGATCTTCTATGAGGCAGGGTTCGCGAACTTCCATTTGCATCCGCCGACGGAGGTGCACTTCAAGAGCGACGATCGCGCGCCCTTGCTCATCGTGGGGGCGGAGAAGGACCACACGGTTCCGGCGTCGCTCTCCCGCAAGCAGCATGAGAAGTACGAGAGGTCCGAGGCGCAGACGGACTATCTGGAGTTCCCGGGCCGCCCCCATCTCATGATGGTCGCCGAGGGGTGGGAGGAGATCGCAGCCGGAATCGAGAGCTGGCTCGACGGCGTGCTTGCGGCTTCGGCGGTTCGGCAAGAAGGCACGCCGGCGTAGCCGCGCAATATCTCCGGGCCGGGGACGTTCCTAGCCTCACCCCGCCCAGCTAACGTCAAGGGAGTAAAGGCGACGTGAGCGAGGCGAGGATGAGCTCGAATCGGGACAACCTGACGAAGGAGTACGCCACCGACGAGATCGTGGTCGAGTGGGAGCCGCGCCTCTGCTTCCACTCCCATAACTGCGTTCGCTCGTTGCCTCAGGTGTTCGACGACAGCCGACGGCCGTGGGTCAAGGTCGACGCGGCGACGGCCGACGAGGTCGAGTCGGCAGTCGCGCGTTGTCCGTCCGGCGCTCTGCGGACGCGGCGGATCGGCGTCCCCCCGGCGAAGGGCCGGCAACCGCCCGAGCTTCGCGCATCATCGAACGGACCACTGCTCGTCTCCGGCGGCGTGCGGATCCTCGACGCCGAGGGCTCTGTTCTCTACGAGGGCGAGAAGGCCGCGCTCTGCCGCTGCGGCGGCTCGGGCAACAAGCCCTTCTGCGACGGCACGCACGAGAAGATCGGCTTCCGTGGCTGACGCCGTACTGACCCTCTACCAGGCGGAGTGGTGTCCGTTCTCGTCTGCGGTGCGGGAAGTGCTGACAGAGCTGGGAGCCGACTTCGTCGCGCGTCAGGTCGAGCCGTGGCCGAACGAGCGGAACGAGCTGAGGGACGTTGCCGGCACCGACCAGATCCCCGTCCTGCAGACGGAGGACGGCCGGCTTTACCGCGGCACACGGGAGATCTTCGCGTACCTGCGCGAGCGTGACCAGTGGCAGTTCGCCGCGGCCCACCGCCGCCGGTTCGGCGATCACCGCGACGCGCGAGAATCGGACGCGCCCGGACAGTTGATCGAGTACTTCCGCGGGACCGGCGAGCTCGAGGCTGCGGCGGGATCCCCAGAGGAGGCCGAGGTGGTCGACGTCCCGGAGGCGAGCCGCTACGAGCTCCGGCTCGGCGGGCGCCTGATCGGTCTCGCCGCGTACAGGCGCAGAAACGGCCGCATCGCCTTCACGCACACCGAGGTGGACGAATCCTGCGAGGGCCGCGGCTTCGGCAGCCGCCTCGCAGCCGCCGCGCTGGAGGATGCCGCGCGGCAGGGTCTCGAGGTCGTTCCCCTCTGCCCGTTCATCGCGCACTACATCGAAGGGCGCCCCGAATACGAGGAGCTCGTGGCGTCCGGTTACCGCGCCAGCTGACCGCGCTTACCGGGACGAGGCGAGTTGGCGAAGCCGGTCGATCGCTTCGGCTGTCGTCATCACCCGGGCGAACTCGCCGTCGAGGCTGGCAAGAGCTGTCCGGTGGATCGTCTCGGCGTCGAAGCCGCCGCGGGCATGCGTGGCGGTGGCATCGGCGATGAACCACGTCTCGAAGCCGAGGTCGTCAGCCATCCTTGCTGTCGACGAACAGCAGTGATCGGTTGTAAGCCCGGCGACGACGACCTTTTCGGCCCGGTCGGCGCGTAGACGCTCTTCCAGGTCGGTGCCGACAAAGGCGCTGTTGACTCGCTTCTCGACGACAGGCTCGCCCGGCAGCGGTTCCGCCTCGGGCTTGAACTCGAACGCTGCCGTGCCGCGGCGGAAGCGCCCGTCCGACGAGGCGCTCTCGTGGCGCACGTGGACCACCGGCGCGCCCGCGGCGCGCCAGGCGGCCAAAAGTCCGCAGATGCGCGCTTCGGCATCTGGATTGTTGCGCTCTTCCCATGCTGGATCGTCGAAGGCGCGCTGGACGTCGATCACGAGCAGGGTCGGGAGCGGCATTTCTGCAGGGTAAGGGCAGCTGAGGCGTAGGGTTGCCTCAATCGACAGGGAGGCTCGGATGGCGCTTGCACGCGTTGTGACGTTCGAAGGGGTCAGCAAGGATCGGATGGAGGAGATGGACCGCGAGATGCGTGAGGGGCAGCCTCCGGAGGGCTTCCCGCCGGCGGAGGTTGTCGTGCTCCACGAACCCGAGGCCGAGCAGTCGCTCGTGATCCTCATCTTCGAGACGGAGGACGATTACAGCCGTGCCGACGAGATGCTGAACGCGATGCCGGCCGGTGACACTCCCGGGCGGCGCACGTCGGTGACGAAGTACAACGTCGCTACTCGCATGACGCCTTAAGAGTCTCGACGAGGGCGTTCCAGCTCTGGTGCATCGTGAGCCTCACTCAGTACTACACGGCGACCACCCTCGACGGCTTTATCGCCGACCCCGACAACTCGCTGGACTGGCTGTTCACCCGCAAGCGCGAGGAGGACGGGCCGTTGAACTACGGCGATTTCATCGCCGACGTTGGTGCGATGGCGATGGGGTCGACATCGTACGAATGGATCCTCGACCACGAGTTCGCGGGCAAGGATCCGGCGGATTGGACGTGGCCGTACGACATCCCGAGTTGGGTGTTCACGCACCGGCAGCTTCCGGTCGTCCCCGACGCGCGAATCGAGTTCACCAGTCGGGACATCGAAGCCGTGCACAAGGAGATGGTCGGCGCCGCTGGTGACCGGAACGTCTGGATAGTCGGCGGGGGAGATCTGGCGGGTCAGTTCGCCGACCTGGGACTGTTGGACGAGGTCATCGTG
>JBARRS010000212.1:0-2307 GCA_049644345.1 Gaiellaceae bacterium | reverse complement strand
GGCACCTTGGCGAGCCCCACGACGATCGGCCGGACGTAGCGGCCGCCGCGGAAGCGGGCGAGCAGGGCGAAGATCCCGAACAGCACCAGCAGTCCGCCGGCGATGTAGAGCGGGATGAAGAGGGTCCAGAGGCTGGCGATCATTGAGAAGTGGAGCCAACGGGGCTCGAACCCGTGACCTCCGGCATGCCATGCCGGCGCTCTCCCAGCTGAGCTATGGCCCCAAGCCGTGTGCGCCGAAGTGTAGCCGCGAAGTCGAAGTCGTCGGCCCAGTTGATCCGGAGTTGCTGTTTGTTACGCGTCGGTACCACGCGGAGCTGGATGTACGTCTGGGACCGAAAAGCGTCGAGCGGCAACAAGAAGGACCGATCGAGCTCCGGGCAGTATGCGGCGACCGCGTCGATCTCCTCGCGCGTGTACCTCCGCTTGAGGAAACCGTCGGCACAGCGCCGCGACGAGAAGCAGGGAACGGCAATGACGCCGCCGCTGTGGACCGCCGACTTGCACTGAACCCGTAAGAACCTACCGCCGAGATCGAAGACGAGGTCGTACCGCGTACCCTCGGCCGATGGCCTCAATACAGTGATTCCGAGTTTCGACGCGGCAAGCGCGATCGCAGCCTCGGCGATTGCACCCTTTTTGTCGGGCGTGAGCACACGTTCAGGTTACGCGGCGTACCGGATGTTTGTTGCCGAAACAGACTACGCCGTTGCGGACACGACCTCTACGGACGGCACGTCGCCCCACAGCTCCTCGAGCCCGTAGTAGCCGCGCGCCTCGGGCGTGAAGACGTGGAAGACGACGTCGACGTAGTCCGCGACGATCCAGGAGCCCTCGCTTTCGCCTGCGACCGACTGCGGGATCGATCGCTCGCCCCGCTTCAGCTGCTCGTGGACCTCGCCCCAGATCGCCTTCGTCTGCCGCGCGTTCTGGCCGGTGCACAGGATGAAGTAGTCCGTGTACGAGCAGACCGGCCGCATGTCCAGGATGAGGACGTCCTTCGCCAGCTTCTCCTGTGCGAGGCCGGCGATGCGGCGTGCTTGTTCGAGTGGCGTCAGGTCGTTGGTGTCCGTTCGGTGAGCACTTAGCAGTTTAGCCGCGACGCTGGGCGGCGCCAGCGGCGCCGTACAGGCCTCGCTCCTCGATCAGGAGAGCCACGGGAAGGGGGACAAGGTCGTCGACAGGCTCGCCACGGGCGAGCCTGTCGCGGATGTCCTTGCCGGAGAGCGGCGGCGAGTCGAGCTCGAAGAAGACGACACGGTCGCCGTAACGGGAGAGATCGGCCGGGTCGTACCCGGAGCGTGTCCCGACCGCGAGCCGCACCCAGCGGAGGATCTCGTCCGGCTCCTTCCACGACTCGAAGGCCGCGGCCTCGTCCGCGCCGACCACGAAAAAGGCGTCGCCGAAGCGCCCACCGCGAACCGAGTCGACCGTGTACGCGTGCTCGTCCAGGCGAACCTCGTAGTCGGGGAAGGCAGCGCGTGCGAGCTCGAGCCGAGTCTCGGCGTCGAGCACCGTCGATTTGTGTCCCGGATTCGCGACGACGAGGACGAGCAGCCGCTCGATCGGAAGCTGCTCGATCGCGGCCCGGGCCAGCGCAACGTGGCCGTTGTGGGGAGGGTCGAAGGTGCCCCCCAGCAAGCCGAGCTCAGTCAAGCGTCAGAACCTCGTCGCCGACCTCGACCTCGGCCCCCTTCCGGGCTCCGGCGGCGCGAAGCGCCGCCTCGAGCTCCTTCTCCGGCGGGGGTGTCCCTGTGATCCGAAAGCCGCGGTCTGTGCGGAGGATCCGGAACGCCCGCCCGCGCGGCTGCGGGCGGTAGACGAGGAAGTCGGCCATACCCTCCTTGCCCGGTTCCCGGGAAATCTCCGCAGGCGGCACGAGCTCGAACAGCGCGCGCCGGAACGCTTCGATGCCGGCGCCGGTCGCGCAGGAGACGGCAAACACCCGCACGATCCGAGGGTCGTCCACGCGAAACTCAGGCGGCTCTGGAAGCAGGTCGAGCTTGTTCAGGACGACGACCTGCGGCCGCTCCTCGAGCCCCGCGCCGTAGGCGGCGAGCTCCCGGTCGATCGTCGCGAACTGCTCGGCCGGATCGCCGGCGGCAGCGTCGATCACGTGGACGAGCAGCCGCGCGCGCTCGAGGTGCGCGAGGAACTCATGCCCGAGCCCGACCCCCTCGCTCGCCCGATCGATCAGCCCGGGGACGTCCGCGATCGTCAGCTGGCGCCGGTCCGGTGACTCGACGGTGCCGAGCACGGGCTCGAGCGTCGTAAACGGGTAGTCGGCGATCTTCGGCCGCGCGTTCGA
>JBARRS010000211.1:0-10408 GCA_049644345.1 Gaiellaceae bacterium | reverse complement strand
GCTGCGGCCCGAGCACCAGCAGCCCGAAGACGAGGACAAAGGCGACCGCCATCAGCGCGACCAGCTCGAGCGCCACGAGGCGGCGGCGGACGAAGCTCCGCGTCTCCCGCTTCCCGTAGGCGATGTTGAGGCCGGTGATCAGGGCGGTCATCGCGCCTGTCGTCGCCCACAGGGCCAGGACGAAGCCGACGATCGTCATCGCGAGTCCGGTGCCCGGCTTGTTGTTCAGACGCTGGAGGCTGTCGGTCACGAGCGTCTTCGCCTGCGTGGGAACGATGTGGCCTACGTGGTTCATCAGCGAGGTGATGTCGTGGGCGCTGGCGACCAGCGTGAAGACGCCCGCAACGACGAGCAGGACGGATGGGATCGCGAGGAAGGCGCTGTAGGCCAGAGCCTGCGCGATCAGCGTGATGTTGTCGGCGCCGATCTGCTTGACCGCTCGCCTCACGATCGCGACGTAGTCGCGCCAGGAGAGATCTCGGTCGCCGGGATCCGGCAGCGGTCGCTCCTCGGGCGCCGGCGTTTTCCGTTCTGTCACGGCCACGTCTGCTCCGTTCCTGCACGGTCGGCGAGCTAAACCGCCGAACCGGGCATACTCACCTGAAGGGCCGGTAGCTCAGTTGGTAGAGCAGGGGACTTTTAATCCCAAGGTCGGAGGTTCGATCCCTCCCCGGCCCACTCAGGCGGCTGGTCGTAGCAACGGTTGAGGGCTCATGGGCCGCCGTCGGAAAAGATGCCTACTAGGCCCGGAGCGGCGAAGCACTGGGTCTCCGGTTCGACGAATGACACGCCGTCTTTCCGCCTTGGGGGCCGTTCAGATACAGGTCGTGGCCGGGGCCTCGGTCCTCCAGGATTCCCTGACCTCCATCGCAGCCGAAGCCATGCGAAGAGTGGTACAAGAGAACGCCGGGCACGAAGGGCTGAATGGCCGACGGTGCGCCTTGGTAGACGTCTCGGCCGCCCTCGGCCGCGAGAATCGAAGCGGTGAATGCAAGGTGACGTTGTTGGAACACATTCCCCCTGAGCTCAGGTACCCCCGCCGCCATTCATGCTCATTTGCAGGCAAAAGAAACCGGCCAGGGAATGTACCAGTCGGAATTTCGGTCAGGCTTCTCGGCGCGTGGCGCGCCACAGGGAGCCCGCAAGCAGAAGCACAACGGCGAGCGGGAGGAGCCACCAGGCGTCGATGCCCTTGTGGGTGAAAAGGGAGGTGAGCCCGAGAGCGAGCGCAAGTCCCGCCGCGACGCGCCAGTCGTCGCCGACGACGAAGTTCCACCAGAAGCCGGCGAACGACCGGAGGTAGCTCACGCCTCGGCCTCTGCCGACACTGGGGCGAGCCGTTGGCGGCGCAGCACCCGCACCAGCGCGAACGAGAGAACGACGAGGAATCCGATCACGCCGAGCAGGGAGAGCTCGGAGCCCGGCCAGTGGACGCCCGCACCCTCAGCACCCCAGAAGCAGCCGAAGCTCGTCAGCAGGAGGCCGACCACGAATTTGATCGTGTTCTCCGGCACACGGGCGAGGGGCCCGCGGGCGAGCACCCCCGCAACGACGACGAGCACGAGCGCGGCTCCGGCGCCCGCTGCGGCGAGCCCCAGCCGACCCTGCGCGCTCCCGAACGTGATCACGATGAAGACGACTTCGAGCCCCTCGAGCAGCACACCTTTGAACGCGACCGTGAACGCGTACCAGTCGAGGCCGGCCCTCTCCTCGTGCACCGCCGTGGCGGCCTGATCGCGCTCCTGGCGGAAGGCCTCGTCCTCGTCGTGTAGGGCCGTGTACCCGCTCGCCCGCAGGATCGCCTTGCGCAGCCACTGCAGGCCGAAAGCGAGCAGGAGAGCGCCGACGACGAGACGCAGCGAGCCGATCGGCAAGAGGCGAAGCGCCGGGCCGAGCGCCCCGACGAGCACCGCCAGCACTCCCGTGGCGCCCGCGACGCCGATCAGCGGCGAGCGCCAGCCGCGAACGAGGCCGACCCCCAGCACGATCGTCAGCGCCTCGACCATCTCGACCGCGCTTGCGAGAAACGCGGCCAGTATGAGCAGGATCGTGCTCACGCTGTCGAGGGAAATCGCCGCATCCCGCTGCATAATGCCCCCTGACGGTGTCGGTGAGCTCCCGTTCATGGACCGGCGCATCGCCACACGTGAATCGCGTGCTCGCCGCTCGACCAAGAGCGGGACCTGTAATGGGGCTCGGGGTCACGTTCGGCCTCTCCGTGCTCGCGGTCGGCCTGCTCGTGGGCCCGGCACTCTTGCTCCACTCAGGGTCGGCCGTGGGCCTCAACCCCTCAGCCGACTTTTCGCTCATGGCATGGTCGCTCGATTGGTGGCCGTGGGCGATCCGCCACGGCGTCAACCCGCTGCACACGAAGCTGTTTTGGCCGCCGACCGGGTTCTCGACGCTGTGGATGACGACGATTCCCGCGCTGTCGCTGATCGGCCTCCCCGTGACGCTGACGGCGGGGCCTCTGGCCGCCTACAACGTCCTGATGCTGCTGGCTCCGCCGCTTGCGGCGTGCGCTGCCTACCTGCTCTGTCGCGAGCTAACCGGCCGCTTCGGCCCGTCGCTGGTCGGCGGCCTCCTGTTCGGACTGTCTCCGTACATGCTGGGGCACACGGTCTCGCAGCATCTGGACCTCGTCTTCGTCTTCCCCTTGCCGTTGCTGGCGCTGCTCGTCGTGCGCTACGCACGAGGAAAGACCAGCGGCCCCCGCTTCGTCGCGGGCTTCGCAGCGCTTCTGCTGCTCGTGCTCGGCACGTCGTTCGAGCTCTTCCTCGACCTGTCGCTATTCATCGTGCTCGGCTTTGCGATCGCGGCGCTCAGCGGCGGTTGGCGGCGGACGGTCGTTCGGGCGGGCGGCCTCGTCGCCGCCTCGTACGCGGTGTGCCTGCCGGTGCTCGTGCCGATCGCCGTGGTGGCGCTGTCCAGCGCCCACGCGCCGCTTCGCTTCTCACCCGTCAATTTCGCAACCGACTTGCTCAACGTGGTCGTGCCGACCCCCACGCTGTTCGCGGGCAAGTTCGGCCCCGCGCCGGGTGTCTCCCTTCACTTCGTCAGCAATATCGGTGAGAAGGACGGTTATCTGGGTATCCCGCTGCTCGCCGTGGCAGTGCTCGCCGTGCGAGCGGAATGGCGGCGCGGAGGCTGGCTTGTCGGCGGCCTGGTGCTGGCGGCTCTTCTGCTCTCGTTCGGTCCCACGCTGACGGCCGACGGCCGACCGCTCGTCGGCCTGCCCTTCTCGGTCGCACGGCTGCCGCTGTACCGGAACGCGCTGCCGGCGCGGATGTCGCTCTTCGCCGCGCTTGGCGCTGCGTGCCTGTGCGCGCTCTGGCTGGCCCAGCCTCACCGGCGCTGGTTGCGGGTCGGCGTCGGCGGCCTCGTCGTGCTCTCGTTCCTCCCGAACTTCGCGCCGGCGCCGCGAGTGGCTGGGGCTTGGGCCAACACGGCGCAGTTCGCGTGGTCGACGCCCCATGTACCGGCCGGCTTCGTCGACCGGCGCGGCTGGACAAACGTCGTCAAGCCGGGCTCGAACGTCCTAGTACTTCCAACCGGCGATCGCAGCGCCGCGAGCTACTGGCAGGCGAAGAGTGGGATGCGATTTGCACTTGCCATACCCGCGACGCCGTTCGTGCCGCCGAAGCTCGCGGCCGCCCCGGTCGTACGTGGGCTCGCAGACAACGACCTCCCGAACCTCGCCGGGCCGGCGATCGCCGCAGGACGCCTCCGGGCTTTCCTGATCGCCGATCGAGTCGGCGCGGTCATCGTGACTCACTCCGGCGTGTCCCTCTGGCGCCGCGTCGTGGCGGAGGCGACGGCTGCTCGGCCCGTGCGGCTCGCAGGAGCTGACGTCTACCGAGTTGCACCGACGCTCGATCCGCTCCGCGCTCTCGGAAAGCCCGTCGTCGCGCGCGCCCGCCTGACGCGAGCGGCACTCGCCTCCTCTCACCGCGGGTCGGCCCCCGCTGCCAGGGCGTGGGTGCGCTTCGACGGCAACCGCGGCCACGCGCAGGTGCTCCTGCGAACGGGAGCGACACGATCCGGGCGAGCCGTGACGCTGTCGTCACCAAGCGGCGACGCCGAGCTGGTCGCGGCCGCCGTCGACAGCCGGGGCCGCGCCGCCGTCGTCTTCACCGAGTGGCGCAACCACGAAGAGCTTCTGCGGGGGGCGAGCTACGCGAGCGGGAGCTGGCGGGTCGCGACCCTCGACCGGTCCGCCGAGCCGATCTGGGCGCCGCGCGTCATCATCACGCCCGGCGGTACGACTCTCGCCACCTGGATCGATCAGGCCGATCCCATCCGGACCGCTCGCGCGGCTGCCCTCCCCCCGGGCGGAACCTGGCAGCGTCCAATCTCGCTCGAGCGAGCGGACGGCCTGCAAGGCATCTCAATTGCCACCGGCAGCGGCAGCGTCGGCGTGCTGGCCTGGCACGACTCCATCGCGAATGAGATACGCGTCCGCGCCATCACGTACGAGAACGGTGTATGGAGCCCCGTTGCGACGCTCGCAACCAGTCAGTCCGCGATCCGCCGCGTCAAGGTCGCCGGACTGGACGCGACCGAGGTTCGTTGGCGGCTAGACGACCGCAGCGGCGCTCACGCATTCAGAGCCCGACGCAAGGGAACTATCTGGATCGAAGGCTGATCGCAGCCGCCGTCGTCAGCCGCCCGAAGCCGCTCCGCGCTGCGCTCCGCCGCTGCAGCCGGGACGCTCTTCGTACACGACGGTGGCGGTACCGGGGAGCGCGCCGCCGTCGCAGTAGTGGGCCAGCAGCTCGCGGGCCAGTCGACCCGTTCGATCTACGTGTTCCGGCGTCGTGTACGCGACGATCAACCGTGGACGGTGGGGGCCCGCAAGCAGCGAGCGGAGTTGCGTGAGAGCGCCGGGAATCTCGTGAATCTCATGCCCCCAGATGTACCGGTAGCGCGTCCGGCGATCGGCGAGGAAGTAGACGTCGGCGCGGGATTGGAGCACGTAGATCGACTGGCGGGGCGAGACGTTCCTGCGAATCATCTGGGCAACCCGCTGGTCGGCTTCGTAGCTGCCGTAGTAGGGGACGGCGTTTTCCTGCTGTTCCTGCGGCATTGCCGCAAGCTGGACGAGGAAGACGAGGACGGGCGCGATTGCCACCGCGAGCAGCAGCGCTCGCAAAGGCGCACGACGAGCACGCCCGACCGCAATCGCCGCAAGGAGCACGAGCGGTGGGATCAGTTGGACGTAGTAGTGGCCCCAGTAGAGCGCTCCGAGGTTGAACCCGACAAACGCGGCCGCGAGCCACACCAGCCCCACCCACTCGACGCTACGGCGCCGCAGGCTCGCGGCGCCCCCGACCGCGGCGACGACCGCCAGTCCGACGAGGTCGTGCCGCGCGATCAGCAGGCTGTGGGCAAGGTGCGCGAGCCGCTCGAAGAGAGATGCGGCTCCTCCGGATGATGCGTCCAGCCGGTAGCCGACTACGGCGAACCAATAGTTCCCCCAGCCGACACTGACCCCCTGGACGACGGACGCCACGACCGGCAGGAGCGCTCCGGAGAGAAGCAATCCCAGGTTCCCGAGTCTCTGCCTCCAGGGTCGGGCCGTCCCGACAACGACAGCAATGGCCACGAGCAGGCCGTCGAAGCCAGACTGCTTCATCAGCAGGGCGAGTCCGCCCGCGGCCCCGGCGGCGATCAACCAAGCGGGAGAGCCCGATCGATGCCACGCAAGGACGGCGGCGACGGCCGCCGCCGAGGGCAGCGCCGCAGCGAGCTCCGCATTGAAGGTGAAGCCCTCGAGATGCGGCGCGACGCCGACGACCGCGTAGAGCCCCGAAGCAGCGGCACCCACGAGCGGCCCCTCGAGCAACCAACCGATGGCCCCGAGCAGCAGAGTGACTCCGGTGCCGAAGACGAGGGCGCCCAGGCGGATCGCGCGCGGACCGTGAGCCAGATCCAGGAGCAAGCGATAGATCACCAGCAGGCCCTGTGGCCGGTCGACCCAGGCCACGTGGTAGAGGCGAGCACCTCGCGCCCATTGCTGGGCGACATAGGCGTATCCCCCCTCGTCGGGGCCGATTCCGGCGCCCACGAATGGGACGCGGACGACGACAGCCGCGAACGCGGACAATCCAATCGCTGCGGCGGGAACAAGCCGGTGATGCTGGAGTCGGTGCGTGCGGTCAGTTAACCGGTTGCCCCGTTCCTTTGCGAGAACGGCGGGCTCGGGGGTTACGCTAGATGCCTCCGATGTCGACGCGGCACCGCTGGGCGGCCCCCATACGTAGCGCGCGGCTGGTCATCCTCGCGGCGCTGATCGCCGCCCTAGTCGCAGGCGCGGCGTTCGGGCTCCAGGCGGCCGGCCTCCGGCGGGCGACTCGAAATCAGTTGACCGCGGCCACGGTCATCGGCTCGCTCCGACGTCACGAGCTCGTGAACGTTCGCTTGACGATCAACCATCGACGGCTGTCAGGGGTCTGCGTCGAGGAGTGGTTCCAGGTTCCGGGACGTCGCTCGGAACGGATACAAGGGGCGGGGTTCGTGCTCAGCAACGGCGAGCGCTTCGTGGATCTCGGCACTCGCATCCAGTCGCTCGGTCGTCCGCCGGCGTCTCTCACCGTCGCCCTTGGGGAGCTCCGGCTCGGCTGCCCGGGCGTCCTCGCCGAGCTGTTCACGCAGCGAGCTGTGGTCTGGCGCGGTGTCCGCGTCACGAGCGTCGTCGCCGACGAGCGCCCAGCGTACGCTCTCCGCGTTCGTTTTCGCGGCCGGACGATCGTGTACCTCGCCGACCGCAAGACCCTCCGTCCGCTCGGCGTGCGCGTCCTCGGCCGCTCCGTCGTCGGATCTAGCGACGTCGAGGTGGCCCGACTGAGTCGGAGCGAGGCGCGCTCGCTGGGACGCGCACTACACAATCCCGGGCTAGGGAGGCGACGTGCTTGAGGCCCTCCCCGACGAGGCCCAAGCGGCCACGGCGCGGATCCGAGAGTGGCTGGTCGCCCGTCGCTGGATCGTCGTGTGGTGGGCGGGCTCGAGAGGCCTCGTCATTGGTGTGGCACTGCTGGTGCACGCGGCTGGATGGCCGGTCCACTTTTTCCGGATAACTGTGGCGCGGAACACGCTCGGACTCCTTTTCACCTGGGACAGCGCCTGGTATGCGGTGGTGGCGCGTCACGGGTACCTCTTCGTCCCCGGAGGGCAGAGCGACCCTGCGTTCTTTCCGCTCTATCCGATTCTCCTCAGATCCTTGAACGCGCTCGGCCTGGGACTGGGCGTAGCGGGCGTTCTGATCTCGAACCTCGCCTTCCTCGTCGCCCTCTTCGCCTTTTACGAGCTCGGCCGTGCGCTGCTGGACGAGCGGATCGCCAAGCGCGCAACCACGTACCTCGCCGTCTTCCCGATGGGGTTCGTCTTCTCGATGGCCTACCCCGAGTCGCTCGTGCTCGCCGCGGTCTCGCTTGCGGGGCTCTTCGCCCTCAAGAGGCGTTGGTTTCTCTGCGCGGTGTGTGTCGCCGCGGCGACGCTGGCCCGGCCGGAGGGGGTCCTCGTGGCGATTCCGATCGGAGCTCTCGCGGTGCATCGCTGGCGAGCGCTTCAGGAGGGTGAGCGGACGCGTGCTCTCGCCGCGGTGTTCGCAGGGCCAGCAGTATTGCTCAGCTACCCCCTGTATCTGGGGTGGGCAGTCCACGATGCGTTCGCGTGGACGAAGGCTGAGACCGCATGGAACCGCTCCTTCCGCCCCGAGGGGCTCGGGAGCGCTGTGCTCACCTTTGGTCGCGTGGCGGGCCGGCAGCCGTGGCTCTGGCGCGACCTCTGCCTCTGCATCGTCTACGTCGTCCTGCTCGCGATCGCGGCACGCACGCGCGTCCCCAAAGCGTGGCTCGTGATGGCCGCGCTCATGCTCCTGCTGCCGTTGACGAGCGGGTCGTTCCAGTCCGAAGGCCGCTTCGGCCTGCTCGCCCTGCCGGTCTACTGGGGGCTTGCGGCCATCCCCGGCCCACGCTGGTCGGAGCGGCTCGTCCAAACGCTCGGAATCGCGCTCCTCGTCGCAGCAACGTTCACGCTGCCGTTCGTCTTTCCGTAGCGTGATCGCCGTCGACGTGCGACGGAAAATGCCCCCACAAATGCCTAGTCCCTACGAACCCGAGGGCCCGCAGGGACTTGGCGATAGGACTCTTTCACGGCGCCGGCCGCTTGTCAAGTGCTAGGAGCCCTAGGCGGCGCGGGCTAGGTCGTCGACGTCGGCGAGCTTGAGGGCGGCGCCGCCGTCGAGCTCCTCGGCGAGGCGTTTCAGTCCCTCCGCCTCGAGCTGGCGCACCCGCTCGCGCGAGATGCCGAGCTGCTTCCCGATCGTCTCGAGCGCCGTCGGGTCGGCGTCGAAGCCGAACCGAAGCTCGAGCACCTGCCGCTGGCGCTCGGGCAGCCGCTTCAGCGCATCCCGGACGGCCTGCCGGCGCAGCGACTCGGCCGCCTCCTCGGCGGGATCACTCGCACTCGGGTCGCCGAAGAGGTCGCCGAGCTCGCCGTCCTGGTCGGAGCCGACGCTCTGGTTCAGCGACACAGGTGCCTCGGCCGCGTCGAGCGCCTCGTCGACGTGCTTGAGCGGAAGCCCCGTCGCCTCGACGAGCTCCTCGCGCGTCGGGTCCCGCCCCAGCTGGGTCTGAAGCCGGTTCTGAGCGCGCGCCAGCTTGACCCGCCGCTCGTGGACGTGCGTCGGGACCCGGATCGTGGCCGACTGGCCCGAGACCGCCCGCTGGCAGGCCTGGCGGATCCACCAGGTGGCGTAGGTCGAGAACTTGTAGCCCCGCCGCCAGTCGAACTTCTCGACCGCGCGGTTCAGGCCGATCACGCCCTCCTGGATCAGGTCGAGCAGCGGCATGTCCTGCCGCTGGTAGCGCCGGGCGATCGAGACGACCAGACGTAGGTTCGAGTTGATCATCCGCTCCTTCGCGGCCCTGTCGCCTCGCTCGACCCGCTTTGCCAGCGCGACCTCCTCGGCCGCGGTCAGCAGCCGGTAGCGACCGGCCGCGTTCATGAACTGGGTCAGCGAATCGGTCGAGACGGGAGCCTCCTCCCTACCGGTGGGAGTCGCGGTCTCGACAGGCGTGGGCGCGACGAGCTCGACTTCGCGCTCTTCGAGCTCCGCGCGCAGCGCGGCAAGCTCGTCCTCGCCGAGGTCGTGCTCGAGCGCGAGCGTCTCCAACTCGCTCTCGTCGATCGTCCCGCGCTCCTCGGCGTCGTCGAGGAAGACGTGGACAAGTGCATCAAAGGTGATCGTGTTCAGTTCTTCTCACTTCCTTTTCGTGTTGGGCTTAGGTACGGCCCGCGAGCTGCCGCCGCCGCTCGAAGCGCTCGATCCGACCGCCGGTGCGGACGGTTCGCTCCGCTCCGGTGTAGGCCGGATGGCAGTTCGAGCAGACGTCGACGACCATCTCGCTCCGCGTGGAGCGAGTCGTGAACGCGTTCCCGCAGGACGTACACCGGACGCTCGCGAGCGTGAGCTCGGGGTGAATGTTTTTCAAGAGAGAGTGCCTCCTTCGTGATTACGGCGGGCACAAACCATCGGTTCGGCAGCCGCAAATAGGAAAACGCTCGAGGCGGGCTCGGTATTCCGCAAGAATCGGGCCTTCACGGGGCCGCGGGGGCCCCTCGAGGGGAGGTTCTGCACTCATGGAGTCAAGTAGCCAGATCAAAGGCGGGGAGCGCTACCCGGTGCAGTTCTCGGTCGAGTACCCGGACCGAGACCTCAACCGGTTGACGACCGCATTCAGGCTGATCGTCGCGATCCCGATCATGATCGTGGCAGCCAGCATCGGCGGCGAACAGGGGACCTATGGCACCGGCGGACACGTCTCGGCGATCGCCGGGGGGACGGGCGGGCTCCTGTTTCTTGCGCCGCTCTTGATGATCGTGTTCCGGCGGAAGTATCCGCGCTGGTGGTTCGACTGGAATCTCGAGCTGCTCAGGTTCTCGAACAGGATCAGCGCCTATCTCGCGCTGATGGACGACCACTACCCGTCCACGGACGAGCACCAGGCAGTCGCGCTCGACTTCGGCTATCCAGATGCAAAGGAGGAGCTGAACCGCTGGCTTCCCCTGGTGAAGTGGCTGCTCGCCGTCCCTCACTACATCCTGCTCCTGTTTCTCTGGATCGCAGCGTTCGTGGCGGTGATCATCGCCTGGTTCGCGATCCTCTTCACCGGCCGCTATCCCCGAGGCCTGTTCGACTTCGTGCTCGGCGTGCTGCGCTGGAGCAACCGCGTTGTCGCCTACGCCTTCGTCCTGGTGACCGACAGGTATCCGCCCTTCCAGCTCAACCCGTGAGGCGAAGGTTTCGGACCGTGCCGGCATCCATCTTCAGGATGAAGCAGTGGGGACGGGTTCCGAGCCTTCGTCCCCCCGCCTCCTCCCGGTCGGGCGGCGGCGATCGCAGCAG
>JBARRS010000210.1:0-14257 GCA_049644345.1 Gaiellaceae bacterium | reverse complement strand
GATTCACGGCTAGCAAGCGCCGCGGCGGGCACTAAGGTCCTGCCGTGCCGAGACGTAGGCGCCAGCAAGGTCTAGAGCGCGTCCTCGGAACGCCGGCGCTTTTCGCCACGGCCTACGGCAACGTCGGTTCGTCGATCTACTACGCGCTAGGGGTAACGGCGGGGATCGCGCTCGGGCTGACGCCGCTCGTGTTCGTGATCAGCGGCCTGATCTTCGCCGCGACGGCGGCGACCTACGCAGAGGGAACCGTGCGCTACCCGGAGGCGGGAGGCTCTGCGAGCTTTGCGCGCCATGCCTTCAACGAGCTCGTCTCGTTCGGGGCGGCTTGGGCGCAGATGCTCAACTACGTGATCACGATCGCCATCTCGGCGTTCTTCGTTCCTCATTACCTCTCGATCTTCTGGGGGCCGCTGCGGACGAACCCATGGGACATCATCGGCGGCGCGATCGTGATCGTGCTGCTCGTCGGCCTCAACGTCGTCGGGATCAGGGAGGCGGCAGGCCTCAACGTCTTCCTCGCCGTTGTCGACTTCGCCACCCAGCTGCTGCTCGTCGCTCTCGGTTTCGCGCTGATCTTCAGCCCGCACGCGATCACCTCGAACATCCACTTCGGAGTCGCTCCAACCTGGTCGAGCTTCGTGCTTGCAATCCCGGTGGCGATGATCGCCTACACCGGCATCGAGACCGTCTCCAACCTCGCCGAGGAGGCGCGAGACCCGGCGCGCAGCATCCCGCGCGCGATCACCTGGGTCGCGGTCGCCGTCTTCGCGATCTATTTCACGCTTCCGTTCGTGGCGCTTTCGGCGCTCCCCGTCCACCGCGACTCCCAAGGCCACTGGGTGACGAGGCTCGGCCTGCCACCGGGGAAGGGCGGCTTCGAGAACGATCCGGTGCTCGGGCTCGTGAAGAACCTCCACTTGCACGGGACGTTCCTGCACGTGGCCGAGATCTACGTCGGGATCCTCGCCGCGACGATTCTCTTCATCGCGACGAACGCCGGTGTGATTGGTGCGTCGCGGATCACGTACTCGATGTCGACGTACCGGCAGCTGCCGGAGCTCTTTCGCCGCCTGCATCCGAAGCTGAAGACTCCTTGGTTGGCGCTCGCCGTCTTCGGCGGCGCGATCCCGATCGTCTTCGTTTTCTCAGGCAAGGTCGGGTTTCTCGGCCGCATGTACGCCTTCGGCGCGATGCTCTCGTTCACGATCGCGCACGCCTCCGTGACGGCGCTGCGCGTACGCCGTTCGGGCGAAGAGGTGCCATGGCGGCCACGGGGGAACATCCGGATCCGGGGCGTCGACTGGCCGCTCTTTGCGCTGTTCGGCGGGATCGGCACCGCGCTGGCTTGGCTTGCGGTCGTTGTCCAGGACGCTCCGACTCGCTACGCCGGGCTCGGCTGGCTCGCGCTCGGCTTCGTGGTCTTCCCCCTCTACCGCCGCCGACTCGGGGAGCCGCTGCGTACGACCGTGCGCGCGCCGATCGTGATCGGCCCAGGGGCGGCGCTCGAGTACCGGAGCATCCTCGTCCCGATTGCGCCTGATGCGCCGAGGGAAGAGGCGGTCGATTTCGCCTGCCGACTTGCCGCAGAGCGGAGGTCGGCGATCGCCGCGATTACCGTGATCGAAGTGCCGCTGCATCTTCCCCTCGATGAGCGGCTGCCCGAGGAGGAGGAGCGCGCGAACCGCGTGCTCGACGAGGCTCGCGCGATTGGCGAGCTCTACGGCGTCAATGTGATCGGCCGGCTCGTGCGCGCGCGCAGCGCCGGACGCGCGATCGTCGACGAGGCGGAGCGCCGCCACGCGGAGATCATCGTCATGGGAGCGCCTCGCGAGCGGAGCGGACGCCGAGCGATCTTCGGCCGCACGACCGACTTCGTGCTCAAGCACGCGCCCTGCCGGGTGATGGTGGTCGCCGCCGCTAAGAAGGCCGCGTGAGCGCTCGTGAGCTCTACCGCGCCGGCGTCGTCGGCTTCGCCGTCCTCTTCATCGGCCTCGGCATCGCGCTGATCGCGGTCACGGCTACCCGAGGAGGCGGGGTCGGGTATCTGCTCGGCGCGCTGTTCGTCGCGCTCGGATTCGGGCGCCTGTTCCTCATCCGCCGGCGTTAACCTCAGCTCGTGGCGAGAAAGTTGCCGCGTCTCCAGCGCGCTCTCGACGCACCTGCGCTCTTCTCGGTCGCGTACGGCGAGATCGCCTCGTCGATCTACTTCGCGCTCGGGATCATCACGGCGCGGGCGCTTGGCTTCACGCCCGCCGTGCTCGCCGCGGTGGGCGCCCTCTTCCTGGTCATCGCCCTCTCGTACGCGGAAGGGACGGCGGCGATTCGCGAGACGGGCGGAGCGGCGACGTTCGTCCGCATCGCCTTCAACGACTTCGCAGGATTCGCCACCGGCTGGGTGCTCTTTCTCGACTACCTGATCGTGCTCGCGCTCTCGGCGCTCTTCCTGCCGCACTACCTCGGCAGCGCCCTGAAGGTGGACGCGCTCGAGCGGAAGCCGTGGGACATCGTCGTCGCGATCGCCGCGATCGTCTCGATCGGCCTGATCCGCTTCGTCCGCAGACCGCGTCTCCACCGCCTCGTGATGATCGCGCTGCTCGACCTGGTCACCCAGGTGCTGCTCGTCGTGCTCGGCTTCTCGCTCGTGTTCTCGACCCACGCGCTGACTGCCGGAACCTCGCTCGGTAGCTCGCCGTCGTGGCATGCGATTGTGTTCGCGCTTCCCCTCGCGATGCTCGCCTTCACGGGCCTGGAGACGGTTGCGAACTTCGCGGAGGAGACGCGGCATCCCGGCCGCGATCTGCCGCGCAGCCTGTTCAGCGCGATCGTCTCCGTCGTCGCGATTTACGTGCTGATCGCGATCGTCGGCCTGTCCGCGTTCCCGCCCCACGGCGGCACGACGGCGCTCGGCGAGCGCTGGGTCCGCGCGCCGCTGATGGGGATCGTGGCCTCGCTCGGTGGGCATATGCCGTGGTGGGCGGCCGACGCGCTGCGGATCTACGTCGGGCTCTCGGGAACGCTGATCCTGATCGTTGCGGCGACGACTTCCATTTCCGGCTTCGGCCGGCTCGCGTACTCGCTTGGGGAGCATGGGCAGCTGCCGCGGCAGTTCGGCCGGCTCAGCCGCCGCACGCTCGTCTCGCCGCAGTCGATCGTCGCCGCGGTCGTGGTCTCCTCGGCGCTGATCCTCGTGACCTCGCCGCTGCACCGGCCTGTCGTCTTCCTTGCGAGCCTGTTCAGCTTCGGTGTCCTGCTCGCGTTCGTCGCCGCGCAGCTGGCCGTCATCCGCCTTCGTTTCACGGAGCCCGAGCGGCGGCGGCCCTTCCGGGTTCCGCTCGGCATCCACGTGCGCGGCGCCGTCGTTCCGGTTCCGACGGTGGTCGGTCTCGTGCTCACGTTCGCGATCTGGATCGCGGCGCTGGCGACGCATCCCGGTGCGCGTTACGCGGGGCCTGCATGGCTTCTCGCAGGCCTCGGCGTCTACTTCCTTGTCCGCCGCGGCATGGGCGAGGGCCTCACGGAGCGGGTCGTCTCCGCCGACGAGCAGGTGCTGCCCGAGGCGCAGTACTCGAGCATCCTCGTCCCCATGAAGCTCGGGCTGATCGGGGAGGAGATGCTCGCGACAGCGGTCAAGCTCGCGCAGGAGCGGGACGCAGCGGTCGAGGCTCTGCACGTGATCCGCGTCCCGCTCGATCTTCCGCTCGAGTCCGAGCTGATCGAGGAGGAGGAGCGGGCGGCAGCCTCGCTCGCGGAGGCGCGGCTACTCGGCGCCGATCACGGCGTCGAGGTGCGGGGTGAGACGGTGCGGGCGCGTTCGATCGGCCAGGCGATCGTCGAGGAGGCGAGCCGCCGGAATGCAGACCTGATCGTCCTCGGCTCTGCGCCCCGCTGGCGGCGCCAGTCACGCTTCTTTTCGCCGACCGTCGAGTACGTGCTGCGAAATGCCCCCTGCGAGGTGCTCGTCGTCGCCTTCCCCCAGGGAGCACTCGAGGAAGACGGGGCCGGTCCCTAGCGCTATGTTTGCCGTATGAAGGCACTTGTGATCGGCTGTGGCCGTGTCGGTTCGAGCGTGGCGCTCCAGCTAGCCCGCGAAGGGTGGGACGTCACCGCCGTCGACGAAAAGGAGGAGGCGCTCGGCCGGCTCGGCGAGGACTGGCGCGGCGGCTTCGTCGTGGGTCACGGCATGGACATCAACGTCCTCCGGGAGGCCGGGATCGAGGAGGCCGAGGCGGTCGTCGTCGCCACCGACGGCGACAATACGAACATCGTGATCGGCCAGGTCGCCCAACAGCGCTTCGACAATCAGTGCGTGGTCGTCCGCGTGCTCGACCCCGCGCGCGCGAAGTTCTACCGCGAGCGTGGGCTGCGCACCATTTGCCCGACGGAGACCGCGATCGAGACGCTGCTCGACGCCGTCCGCGCCTGCGAGGTGCCGGCGCTTCGGCAGCCCGCCGCGAGCTAGAGATGTACGTCCTCGTGGCCGGCGGTGGCAAAGTGGGCGCAAGCCTCGCGCGCAACCTCCTGCGAGACGGTCACGGTCACGAGGTGACGCTGATCGAGCAGGACCGCGAGCGGTTCGAGCAGCTCGAGCGCGAGTTTGAGCACCAGGTGCAGCTCGGAGACGCGACCGAGATCTTCGTGCTCGAGCGCGCGGGCATCGCCCGCCCGCCCGACGTGGTCGCGGCCGTGACCGGCGACGACGAGGACAACCTGATCATCTGCCAGCTCGCGCGGGAGAAGTACGGGACGAGCAAGGTGGTCGCGCGCGTCAACGATCCCCGCAACCAGTCGTATTTCGATCTCCTTGGGATCTCACCGACGGTCTCCGCGACCGAGCGGATCATGGCCCTGATCGAGCACGAGGTGCCGGAGCACGACCTGGTCCACCTGCTCGAGCTCCGCAAGGAAAATCTCGAGATCGTCGAGGTGCAGATCAACGAGGGTGCGCCCGCGGCGGGCAAGCGGGTCGAGAAGCTGCAGCTGCCCGAGGGCTCCCGTCTGATCTCGGTCACCCGCAACGGCCGTTCCGAGATCGCCGTCGGCGCCACGGAGCTCCAGCCTGGCGACATGGTGCTCGCGATCCTCCAGCCGGGCATGGAGGACGAGCTCCGCCGCGTCCTGCTCAAGAGCTAAGGCCCCTCGCGGGCGCCGCCGATACGAATCGAATGCGTTTCCTGCCGATCGTCCTCGCGGCGGGAGCCGTCGCCCTCACGCCGCTTGCGCACGGCGCACGGCACGCAGATCAGCTACGGCTCCGCCAGGTTGCAAGCGGCTTCGACAGCCCTGTCTACGTCGCCTCGACTCCGACCGAGCCGGGGCGCCTCTACGTGGTCGAGCAGGCGGGGCGCATCCGTGTGCTCGTCAACGGCCGAATGCGCGCAACCCCGTTCCTCGACATCCGCCGGCTCGTCAAGAGCGGCGGCGAGCAGGGCCTGCTCTCGATGGCGTTCGACCCGGACTACGCGCACAACCATCGCTTCTACGTCGATTACACGGATCTCAACGGCGACACGCGTGTCGTCCGGTACCGGACGAACGGCGTCCGCGCCCTCAACGCCGGCCGCAAGCAGCTCCTCTTCGTCGCGCAGCCTTACGACAATCACAACGGCGGCCAGCTTCAGTTCGGCCCCGACGGCCTGCTCTACGTCGGAATGGGCGACGGCGGCTCCGCCGGTGACCCGCAGAACCGCGCGCAGAACCTGCGCAGCCGGCTCGGCAAGCTGCTCCGGCTGGACGTGAGCAAGCCCGGCGCTCGGTGGCAAATCGCGGGCTACGGCCTGCGCAATCCGTGGCGGTTCACCTTCGATCGCGCCACCGGCGACCTCTACATCGCCGACGTCGGTCAGGGCTCTTGGGAGGAGGTCGACTACCGCCCCAAGGCGAAGCTGCCGACGATTGCGAACTACGGCTGGTCGGTCTACGAGGGACGCTCCCAATACGACACGAGTCGCAGCCGCGTGGGGAACGGCGAGCTCGTCTGGCCCGTCGCCGTCTACAGCCACGGCTCCGGCTGTTCGGTCACGGGCGGATACGTCTACCGCGGTTCGGCGGTGGCGGCGGCGCGGGGCCGCTATTTCTACGGCGACTACTGCTCCGGCCGGATCTGGAGCTTCCGGATCTCCAACGGCAAGGCCGTCGGCCGGCGCGAAGAACCCCTGAATGTCTCCGGTCTCTCCTCTTTCGGCGAGGGTACGGGCGGCGAGCTCTACGCGGTCTCGCTCGCGGGCAAGCTGTACCGGCTCGCCGGGTAGCATCGGGCGGGTGCTCGCCCGGATAGGGGTCTCACTGGCGCTGGCCGCCGCGCTCGGCGCGGCATGCTCGTCCGCACGTAGCGACCAGGCAGCCGTTCGCGCCGGCGGCGACTGGACGAGGTTCGGCTACGACGCCGCTCGCCACAACAGCGGACCGTCCTCGACCGGGATCACCGCCGCGAACATCCGCAGGATGAGCCGGCAGCGGGTCGGGCTCGGCGGAACCGTCGACTCGTCTCCGATCTACCTCCGGGGAGCCTCCGTCCGGGGTGGAACGCACGACGCGTTCTTCGTCACGACGACGTACGGGAAGACGTTTGCGATCGACGCCGACTCGGGCGGGATCCTGTGGGCGTTTACACCGGCGGGCTACGGCTCCTGGGTCGGCTCGTACCGGATCACGAACGCGACGCCGCTCGCCGACCCAAGCCGCCGGTACGTGTACTCGATCTCGCCGGACGGGATCCTCCACAAGCTGTCGGTCGCGAGCGGCGCGCAGGTCTGGTCGACTGCGGTTACTCGCTATCCAGTACGCGAGAAGGTCGCGCCCGCCCTCAACTACTCGCGCGGGCTCGTTCTCGTCGGCACGGGCGGCTACCTCGGGGACGCGCCTCCGTATCAGGGCCACGTGGTCGCAGTCGATGCGGGGACGGGCCACATCGTCCACGTGTGGAACTCGCTCTGCAGCGACCAGCACGCGCTGCTCGTACCGAGCCGGTGCGCCGAGAGCGACTCGGCGATCTGGGGGCGCGCAGGAGTCGTCGTCGTGCCGGCGACCGGGGATCTCCTCGTCGCGACCGGGAACGGCCGCTTCGACGGGCGCAGGTACTGGGGCGACAGTGTCCTGTTGCTGACGCCGAATGCCAGCCGCCTGCTCCGTAACTGGACGCCCCGCAACCAAGCCGCTCTCAACTCCGGCGACGTCGACATCGGCAGCACGGCGCCGGTGCTCTTGACCTCGCGGCTGGTGGTCCAGAGCGGCAAGGACGGGAAGCTTCGCCTGCTCCGCCTGCCGAGTCTCGGCGGCAGGCTCGGTCGCACCGGTGGAGAGCTCCAGACGATCTCTGCGCCCGGAGGGTCGGGCGTCTTCACTGCTCCTGCCGTCTGGCAGGGACGGCTGTTCGTGGCCACCAACTCGGGCACCTCGTGCTTCAGGCTCGTTCGGGGGCGCCTGACGGTCTCGTGGCGCCGGAAGACGGCGGGCACGAGCCCCGTCGTCGCGGGTGGGCTCCTCTACGTCTACGACCCGAATGGCGGACTGAACGTCTACCGGCCGACAACCGGGTCGCTCGTCGCGCGCCTGTCCGCCGGGGGCGGCCACTGGAACAGCCCGATCGTCACCGACGGCCGGATCGCCCTCCCCGAGGGGGATGCGAACGACCACCGGACGTCCGGCATCCTCGACATCTGGCGGGTGCGGTAAGGAGCTATCCGGTTCGACGGCGCCGCACTTGCGGCTGTTGGCCCAGGGCGGCGTAGGCGATCGCCTGGAGTGACTCGTTCAGCGAACGCAGCTCGTGCGCGAGACGGAGGAACCCTTCCGAGTGGTCGAGGCGGCGGTTGAGCGTGTGCATCTCCGCGCAGAGCCGGTCGAGCCGCTCAAGGAGGGCGTCTAGCTGCCTATCGTCGAGCTGCTTCCCCTCTGCCATGCTCGGATTCTAGGAGCTAATCCTCGCCTCGAAGACGATCGTGTAGCTGAAACTCGTGCCATCGACCTGGTAGGCGTAGCAGCCGGGAGCTATGACACGCGTGTAGGAGGGAAGGTTGTTCCCGAAGTCGAATCTCAGGGAGCGCGAGGGAAAAGGCCCGTCGTCGAAGCGCAGCTCGTTCGGACCGTCGACCTGAAGACCCCGGACCAGGATGGGCCCAAAGTACGCCAGGTCGCGCATCCAGAGAATCTTGTTTCCTCCCCAATCGCCCCAGCCGCTGTCAGGCGGCGGCGGATACTTGAAGGAGAGCATCGGTCGGTCGTTTCCGAGGCCTCCCGGGTAAGCAGGGCCGGGTCCCCACGCCGTGCCCACGAATCCGATCCGGGAGAGGTCGCCGGTCGCGGGGCTCGTCCGGCAAGGCGAGCCGCGGGGGATCGTCGGCGTGTGCAGCGGCCGCTCGAGACGCTGCCAAACGCCGACGCTGCCGCGCTGCCGGACGTTGACCTCCAGAGTGGGGATGATCGTGCTGCCCGCGTCGATATCCCACAGGCCCCGGGTCGGGAAGCGGAAGCGGGCCGACCAGACATACGGGTTGGCGGAGCTGCGGACCACGTGTACCGCGAAACTCCGGCGCGCCGAGACGGCGGCGACGTGCCACCGGTGGTTAGCCGGGACGATCAAGGGCCAGGGTCCCTCGAACGTCCGAAGCTGGAGCATCACGAGCCGGCCGGCGTGCGGCCGGCTAGGGAACATGTAGAGCTGGGCGGTTAGACCCTTCGCCGCCGCGCCGGCGGGATAGCTGAGCGCGAGCACAGCCACCAAAGCGGCCCCTCGTTTCATGTGTTGCATGATACGAGCTCGAGGCGGGACTCGATCACCAGCGCCTCGGTGCCGAGACACTTGAGCAGGCGCTCGCGGGCGCCGGCGCCGGTCTCGAGCGCCTCGATCCTGCGGGCAGCGCCGAGCTGCGCGAGCGCGACCCGAGCCAGCGGCTCGGGCGCGTCGGTGAAGACGCCGAGCCGTGCGCCTTCCCCCTGGAGGTGGCGCAGAGCCGCGCTCACCTGGGCGTCGGGGCGCAGGTAGACGGGCGCGCGCTCCTCCGCGAACCGCTCGAGCAGCGCGGCCCAGTTGCCGACGAGCCCGTCGAGCCGTGCGGCTGCCTCTGAGCGGTCCTCGGGCAGGTCGAGCTCCATCCTCGTCCGCCGAGCGAGCTCCTCGAGCCAGTCCCGCCAGAGGGGCCTCGTGTCGCCGAGCGCGCCGTCCAGGTCGATGGCGAGAGCCCGCACTCGGCCATGCTAGTCTCGGCCCCGCACAAGGCGAGCGGTGAGGGAACCCGGTGCAAGTCCGGGACGGTCCCGCCGCTGTAAGGGGAGACGCTCCTCTGCCGAACGCCACTGGCCCTCGGGCCGGGAAGGCGGTCGAGGAGGGAGCCCCGAGTCAGAAGACCTGCCGCCCGCCGCAGACCCGATCCCCTCGCGGAAGGAGGCATCGTGTTCAGACGTTCTCTCGCACTCGCCGCGGTCTCGGCGCTTCTCTTCGTCCCCGCGGCCCTGGCCCTGCAAGTCCATGTACGGGTGGAGGGCAAGACCCGCACGATCTTCGGCGCGAGCCAGCCGACGCTCAGCGTGAAGGCGAATGCCCTAGACGCGCTCGATTCGGCGAGCCTCGCCGGCGAGTTCTACTACCACGTCACCATCGCCTCGTTCGGGCCGTACGTCGACCAGATCGGCCGCTACCCGGCCGGCGGCTCGAGCGGCTGGGTCTTCAAGGTGAACGGCGTCTCGCCTCTCGTTGCCGCAGACAAGGTGCAGCTCCGCAGCGGCGACACCGTGCTCTGGTACTGGGCGACGTTCGGCCCCAAGGGCGGCCCGCCTACGCTCGTGCTCCGGCACAGGAACGGCAATTGCTACGCCGTCTTTCTGCAGGACGACCACGGGAAGCTGCGCGCTGCGACCGGGGCCGTCCTGCATGTCGACGGGCGAAACGTGAGAGCGCGCTGCGTCGGCCGACATCGCGGAAATGTCCAGGCAACCGCCGAGGGCGCGGTTCGCTCGAACGCGCTTCCGTGAGGGCTGTCGGTGCGGCGGCGCTCGCTCTCGTCCTCGCAGGCTGCGGCTCGAGCTCGACCGGCCATGGCCGAGCGACGCTCTGGGTCACCCGCGACCGTGGCGCTCACGTGCTCCTCGTCCGCACGGTCGCGGCGGGACAGTCGGCCATCGCCGCTCTCGAACAGGCGGCGAAGGTTAAGACCGGCTACGGCGGCCGCTTCGTGCAGGCGATCGACGGGATCGAAGGCAGCCTTTCGAGCAGGCGCGACTGGTTCTACTTCGTCAACGGCTATGAAGCGGACGTCGGCGCCGCCGACTACACGCTCCACCCCGGCGACGTCGAGTGGTGGGACTACCGCTCATGGGCGAAGCAGATGCGGGTGCCCGTCGTCGTCGGCGCCTTCCCCGAGCCGTTCCTGCACGGCTATGGCGGGAAGCGGCGCCGTACGGTCGTCGTCGGCGGCGCGGGCGCCGGGGCTGTCGCACGTGCAATCCGCGGAAGCCTCCATCGACCCGGGACGCTGCTGCCGCGGAACGTGAATGTCATCCGGCTCGCACCCGGAAGGCGGACGAGCCTCCGTGCCCGTCTGACCGGTGACTCCCCCGGCGCGCCTGTGCACATGGAGTTCTACGGCGACTGGCGGCAGCTTCTGGCCGGGCGCTTCCGCTACCGCTACTCGGTGCCGTGAGCCCGGCGCCCGCAGCCGCTCTGCTCGCGGCGCTCGCGGTCGCCGCGCTCGTCGCGGACAGGACGGCGTCGGTCGCGGGGATCGTCGCCCTTCTGCTCGCCGTGTGCCTCCGGGCGGGTCGGCGGGCCTGGCCGTACCTCGTGGGCACGCTCGGCTCGGCGCTCGCCGTCTTCGTCGTGACCCCGTTCGTCGAGACGCTGCCGGGGACGGTCTACTGGACGGGCCCGAGGGTGCCCGTGCTCGGACGGCTCGACGTGACGAGCGTCGAGCTTTCTCACGGCGCGCACCAGGCGTTCCGGCTCGCCGCCGTCGGGCTCGCGTTCGCCGCCTACGCGCTCCTGCTCGACCACGACCGGCTCGTCCAGTCGGTCGGGTTCTTGCGCCGCGCCGGGCTCGCGGTCGCGCTTGCGACGCGGCTCGTGCCCACGCTGGAACGGGACGCGGCGGGCCTCGTCGAGACGCTGCGTGGACGTGGGGTGGAGATCGGGGGCCTGAGGGGCAGGGCACGGCTGCTGTCGCCGCTCGTCGCAGGCTCGCTCGAGCGGGGCGCGAATCTTGCCGAGGCGATGGAGGCGCGCGGTTTCGGCCGGCCCGGCCGGACGCGGGCGCCGCAGCCAAGCTGGGGGATGCGAGAGCGGGTCGCGCTCGCCGCCGCTGCTGCAGCGATCGCCGCGGGGCTTCTATGGCTCTAGCGCGGCTCGACCGGCTCTCGTTTGCCTACCCGGGGGAGCGCCCGGCCCTCGAGGAAGTGTCGCTCGAGATCGAGCCCGGCGAGGTCGTGGCCCTGCTCGGCCCGTCCGGATCCGGGAAGTCGACGCTGCTTCGCGCCCTCGCCGGGCTCGTGCCGCACTTCCACGGCGGCCGCTTCGCCGGCCGCGTCGAGGTTGCCGGCCGCGACACCCGCCGCACCCGACCTGCCGAGCTCGCTGGGACAGTTGCGACCCTGTTTCAGGATCCCGAGGACCAGGTCGTCCTGACGAGGGTCGCGGGCGAGGTCGCTTTCGGCCTCGAGAACCTCGGCACGCCTCCGGAGCTGATCGAAGAGCGGGTCGAGGCGGCGCTCGCCCTGGTCGGCGCCGAGCATCTGGGGGGCCGGCGGATAGCGGAGCTCTCCGGCGGGGAGCTCCAGCGCGCCTGTCTCGCGGCGACGCTCGCGCTCGAGCCTGAGCTGCTGCTGCTCGACGAGCCGACCTCGCAGCTCGATCGAGACGGCGCGGAGACGCTGCTCGAGCTCGCGCGTGAGCTCGGCATCGCCGTCGTCGTCGCCGAGCAGCGCCCGGCGAGACCGCTCGAGCTCTGTGACAGGGTGCTCTTCCTCGACCAGGGTCACCTTCTGCTCGACGCCTCTCGCGACGAGGCGCTCCCGTGGCTGGCCGAGCACCGCCCGGCCTGGCTCGAGGAACCGAGCCCGCCGGAGCCCGCCCGGGGCGGCGAGGTGGTCTGCAGCCTCGATCGCGTCTCCTTCGCCTACGAGCCGGGACTGCCCGTGTTGCAAGCCACGAGCCTCGAATTGAGGCGCGGCGAGGTCGTCGCGCTCGTCGGGCCGAACGGGTCGGGCAAGACGACGCTGGCCAAGCTCGCGACCGGACTGCTCGATCCGGACGCCGGTGCCGTCGTTCGTCGCGGCCGTGCCTGCTACCTGCCGCAGGATCCCGGGCGCCACGTCGTCTGCGAGCGGGTGGACGACGAGGTCGCGCTCGCGATCGGGGGCGACCGGGCGCGGGCCGAGCGGGCGCTTGATCAGGTCGGCCTCGCCGGCTACGAGGCTCGGCACCCTCGCGACCTCTCGAGTGGAGAACGCGAGCGCGTCGCTCTCGCGGCCGTCCTGGCGCCGGAACCGGATCTGCTCGTGCTCGACGAGCCGACGCGCGGCGTTGACCCGGAGCGGAAGCTGGAGCTGGCGACGCTGCTGCGCGCAGAGAGTTTTAGGCGTGTAACGCTTGTCGTCACCCACGATCCGCTGTTCGCCAAGGCGGTCGCCGACCGGATCGTGTCCGCCGCGCCTGAACCGGAGGCCGTCGTTGCTTAAGGCCGTCGCGCTCGCGGCTGCTGCAGGCGCGGCCGCTTGGACGGCGCTCCAGCCCGGAGAGGCTGCGCTCTCGCTCCTGCTCGCGGCCGGCGCGCTCCTCGTCGCGGGCGCTGCCTGGTTCGAGGCGGGACCGGGCTCGAGCAAGGAGCTCGCGCTCGTCGGGACGCTCGGGGGCGTCGCCGCGGCCGGGCGCGTGCTCTTCGCTGCGATTCCCGGCGTCCAGCCGGTGACGGTGATCACGGTCGCGGCCGGGGCCGCGCTCGGCGCGCGCGCAGGTGCGGCCGTCGGCGCGACGGCGGCGCTCGTCTCGAACTTCTTCCTCGGCCAGGGGCCGTGGACCCCCTGGCAGATGCTCGCCTGGGCCGGGTGTGGCGTCGCGGGCGCACTCGCCGGGCCACTCGTTCGCGGGCGCGTGCCGTTCGCGCTGCTCTGCTTCGTGCTCGGCTTCGCCTTCAGCGGCCTGATGGACCTGTGGTACTGGCTCGGCTTCATGCCGCACACACGCGCCGGCCTCGTCGTCACCTTTGCTCGGGGTTTCCCCTTCGAGGCGGCGCACGCGCTGGGGAATCTCGCACTGGCGTTCGCGGCGGGCCCCGAGCTGCGGCGGTTGCTCGATCGCTACGGGCGCAGGTTGACGACGGAGATCGTGTGGGCATAGCGGCTCTCGTCGCGGCCGCCGCGCTCGCCGGCCCTGCGCAGCGCGCGGCGGACTATCTGATGGCGCACCAGCAGCGCGGAGCGTTCGCCGAGCCGGGCGCGCAGCCGAGCCGCTCCCTCTCCGCGTGGGCCGCTCTCGGGCTCGCGGCGGCCGGCCGGCGCGTCTCCGGCGCCGCCGACTACGCTGCGCCGCTCACACGGGCGCGAGACGTCACCGACCTCGAGCTTGGAATCCTCGGTGTCGCAGCCGCGGGGGGCGACGCGAGCTCGGCGCTCCCACGCCTCCGGCGGTTCGTTCAGCGCTCGGGCGCGATCGGATCCACCGTCAACTCGACCATCTGGGGGATCATCGCCCTGCGGCAGGCGGTTGAGCCGGTGGCGCCGCGGACGGTGCGCTGGTTGCTTGCACGCCAGGCGCGCTCGGGCGGCTGGTCCTGGTCGCCGAGCGGCGCACCCGACTCGAACGACACCGCGGCGGCGATCGAAGCGCTCCGCGCCGTCGGCGTCTCCGGCGCGCCGATCCGCCGTGGAGTCCGCTACCTGCTCCGGCTCGAGCGCCGCGACGGCGGCTTCCCGCTCGTCCCCGGCAGCGCCTCCGACGCGCAGTCGACTGCGTGGGCGGTCCAGGCGTTCCGCGCTGCGCGCGCTCTCGCTCCTGACGCCGCCCTGACCTACCTGTTCCACCTCCAGCGGCCGGACGGGAGCTTCCGCTACTCGGGCCGCTATACGATCACGCCCGTCTTCGTTACCTCCCAGGTGCTCCCGGCGCTGGCTCGGCGGCCGTTTCCACTCTCCGTTCAAGGTCGCGCCGGATGAAGAGCTCCCGATAACCGAGCCGACGGTTGAGCTCGCGCATCGGCAGGTTGTCGGGGTCGTTTCCGGTCAGGATCTCGGCGATCCCGTGCTCGGCGGCCCAGCGAATCGACGCGAGCTTGGC
>JBARRS010000209.1:0-3135 GCA_049644345.1 Gaiellaceae bacterium | reverse complement strand
CCACCGAGCGTCCACGCGCCGGTGAGTCCGTCTCCGATGAGGCTTCGAATCGCCGTTGATGAGCGCGTTTGTGCGGCTTCGGTGCGACGTCCACGCAGCGTCCACCGCCCGCTCGAGCGCGAGTGCGTCAAGTAGCGCGACTGCGTGTTCACGGCTGTCACGGGCGAGGTGGCCGTAGTGGCGGTCGATCATCGAAGCGGGAGACTGCGAACACGGGAACGCCGGCGCGGAGGGCGAAGGTGGCGTAGGTGTGGCGCAGGTCGTAAAGACCGCGAACGGGCGCGATGCCTGCCGCCACTCGGGCCGGCCTCCAGTGGCGGCGGCCGAAGACGCGGAAATCGATCCGTCCGCCGCGCGCATTCGGGAACAGGATCGGGTTGACTGAGGCCGGCAGCCGGTCGAGCGCCTCAACCGCCTTCGCTTGAAGCGGAACCGCGCGCGTGCTCAGCCGAGTCTTGGTGTTTTTGATCCTGCCGCTGGCGAATGCGCGCCGCACGTAGACGACCCCGGCCTCCCGGTCGACGTCGTGCTGCTCGAGCCCGAACAGCTCGGAGGGTCGGAGTCCGGTCGCGGCGGCGAAGATCACCATCGGGCCGTACACCGGTCCGAGCCGAGCGGCGATCGCCTCGATCTGCGCCCAGGACTCGAATGGCCGCTTCTCCTTCGCCGCCGCTGCGGGTTCGGAACACCGCGCTTCGCCGGATTGAAGTCGAGCGGACCCCACGCGACCGCACGGTTGAGGACCTGCTGCAGCGCCTGCGTCGCCTCGAAGCGATGCCCTTTCGGGACCGTCAGACGCCAGGCGTACACGTCCTTCGGCGACAGGTCTGCGATGCGTTTCTCGCCGAGCGCACTGGTTGCGAGCCCACCCACCTGCGGCCGCGCCGAACCTCGTCCTTCGAGCCGATACCGGTACGCCCACAACGGCTCGCCGTCTGCGCCTTTCGCTGTCAACTTGAACACCTGACCCTGCTGGATCATTGAGAGCCTCCCCCGATCGATGACAGATCGAGGAATCAGAACGCGAAGACCACCTCTCTCAACGGGGAGTCACGCGGCCGGGTGAGGTGAGAATGCTTCGAGCCCGTCGGAAGCTCGAGCGTGCGGCTGGGTGTGGAGCCGCTTGTGGAGCCTCCAGTAAACGTTTCTCATCGAACGAGGTGTGACCGACGATCGGCGACAAGGAGCTCGGAGGGGCCGCTCGTGGGCGGCCCCTCAGCGGCGCTCGTCCAGGCTTTCAGAGTGTCGGCGCGGAGCCGGCGAACTCCGCAGTCCGGCCTCGCCGGTCCAGTGCCTGAGCGCCGGTCGGTCGGAGGGCCATGTACGCGCCTGCGACTGCTGCCCAGGCCCAGAAGACGATCTCGGCTTGGTAGCCGATCGGGGTCAGTTGCAGGATCGCGAGTAGCAGCGCGCTCCAGGCAAGCCAGCGCGGGAAGGCGCGGGCGGCGATCCCGGCGGCCGCGACCGCCAGGAGCAGGATGGCGAGGCCGCCGTCGCCGGTGACGAGGCCGCCGCCCGAGCCGTTGATGTGCCAGGCCTGCAGCGCGGCGGGAGCGACCGTGTGCTTGTTGCCGATGAAGCCGAGCGTCGAATAGACGCCGGCGCCGGCGAACTGATTGGCGACGGCGACTGCAGCGCCGAGCAGCGCCGCGCCGGCGACGAGCGGGCTCAGGTCGCTGCTGCGGATCCGCGCCCAAACGACGGCGCCGAAGAGCGCGAGGAAAAGCGCCGCCCACTGGAGGAGCAGCCCGCCCCTAGCGATGCCGCTGTGGTGCGCGGCGTAGAACGGGATGAGTTTCGCGATCGGCGTGCCCGCGTCTGGGAACTTGCCGATCGAGCCGTTGCCGGCCACCGTGAGCACGGCGAAGACGATGCCGGCGAGGGGTGCGAAACGGGCGAGTCGAGTGGTCATGTTCGATTCCTCCTGTCGCTTGGGTGACGATCGGGACGGTAGGCGGCGGGCTTGCCGGTGTCGTCGGCCGCGCGAGCGGTCTTGTCGTCAGCCGAGCGGCTGATCTTCGGGCCGTCCGAGATCGGTCGAGCGGTTGATGACGCGGCCGCGGCGGCGGTTTACCGTGCAGGCGTGCGCAAGCGTTTGGATCCGCAGAAGCTCGATCTGCTGCTCGCCGGCCTACTCGTCGTCGGCGTCGAGCTGCAGGTGTGGCTCGGCGGCGGCTCCTTGCTCGACCGAGCGATTGCGGCGCTTGTTGGTGCCGCAGTCACAGGGTCGGTCGCGGTTCGCCGGCGGTTTCCAACGGCGGTCGGCTTTGGCGTTCAGGGACTGCTCGCACTCGACTCGTCACTGTGGGGGAACCTGCCGGCCGGCCCCGTCACTGTCGGCTGGTTCTGCGCCCTCTATGCGCTGACGGTCTGGACGACATTTCCCCGGTTCCTCGCCGGGCTCGCGTTCTTCGCAGGAAGTGACCTGATCCCCGAGGCGGTCGATCCCGACAAGGTCGACACCGTGGTCACGTTCACGATCGTCGCGATCGTGGTGATGGTGCTCGTCCGACGCGTGCTCGGCGACCGCGACCGCCGCCTTGGGCTTGCCGAGCGGGAGCGGGATCTGGCCGCACGGGAGGCGATCGTGGAGGAGCGGGCGCGGATCGCGCGCGAGCTGCACGATGCGATCGCGCACAACGTGTCGATGATGGTGGTGCAAGCCGGCGCCGAACGGCGCGTCCTCGACGGCGCAAGCGGAACGCGCGAGGTGCTGGAGACGATCGAGCGGATCGGCCGCGGCGCGCTGACCGAGATGCGACGCCTGGTCGGGATGCTGCGCAGCGACGCCGCCGACCCGCTGGCGCCGCAGCCGAGTCTCCACGACCTGCCGATGCTCGTCGCGCAGGTGCACGAGGCGGGCCTGCCGGTGGAGCTGCGGGTCGAGGGCGAGCGTCGCGAGCTCCCGGTCGGGATCGAACTTTCCGCCTACCGGATCGTGCAAGAAGCACTGACGAACGCGCTCAAGCACGCCGGCGATGCGCAAGCCAGCGTCCACGTTCGGTACGGACGCGACTTGCTCGAGCTCGAGATCGTCGACAACGGAGCAGGAGAGCCGGCACCCGTCGCGAGCGGCGGGCACGGACTCGTCGGCATGCGCGAGCGGGTCGCGCTCTACGGCGGCCGCCTCGACGC
>JBARRS010000208.1:0-2067 GCA_049644345.1 Gaiellaceae bacterium | reverse complement strand
GCCGCTCAGCCGGGCGAGATCCTGATCGGCGACCAGGCGCTGCGGCTCGCTCGTGCCGCGGTTGAGGTCGAGCCGGTCGAGCCGCTCTCGCTGAAGGGCAAGTCGGAACCTCTCCGGGCCCACCGGCTCGTGCGGGTCGTCGAGGGTGCACCCGCGCTCGAGCGACAGCTCGACGTTGCTCTCGTCGGCCGACGAGAGGAGCTCGCGCAGCTCCGGGCCGCGTTCGAGGCAGCCGTCTCCGAGCGGCGCTGCCGGCTCGTCACCGTGCTGGGGCCGCCCGGCATCGGTAAGTCGCGGCTCGCCCGCGAGCTCGAGTCGACTTTGGCCGGTGAGGCGGCGGTCTTCTCCGGTCGCTGTCTTCCATACGGCGAGGGCATCACGTACTGGCCGCTCGTCGAGATTTTCCGGAAGGCAGACGCCGAGAACGAGCTCTCTGCCGCACTCTCGGCCGGCGCGCCGGAGGAGATCTCCTGGTCAGTGCGGAAGGCATTCGAGCAGCGCTCGCGGCAGCGTCCGCTCACGCTCGTCGTGGAGGATATTCACTGGGCTGAGCCGACCCTCCTCGAGCTGATCGAGCATCTTGCGGACTGGACCCGCGACGCGCCGCTCTTGCTCCTCTGTCTCGCGCGGCCGGAGTTGCTCGACGAGCGCCCGGGTTGGGGCGGGGAAGCGATCATGCTCGAACCGCTTACCGAAGCCGAGTCGGATCAGCTGATCGAGAAGCTTCTCGGCGGCTCTCGGCTGCCCGAGCGCACCCGCACCCGCATCCGTGCGGTGGCCGAGGGAAATCCGCTCTTCGTCGAGCAGCTGCTCGCGATGCTCGCCGAAGGGGGCGACCCCGAGCACGTGCCGCCGACGATCCAGGCGCTCCTCGCGGCCCGACTCGACACACTCCCCGACGAGGAGCGGGACCTGCTCGAGCGCGCGGCGATCGTGGGGCTCGAGTTCGAATGGGAGGCGCTCGGGGAGCTGGCGCCCGACCGGCGCCGACCTACCGGCGCGGCGCTCTCGGCTCTGGTGCGCAAGGAGCTGATCCGGCCGCACGAGGCAATCGAGGACACCTTTCGCTTCCGGCACATCCTGATCCGCGACGCCGCCTACGAGCACATACCGAAGGAGCGGCGCGCGGACCTGCACGAGCGGTTCGCCACCTGGCTCGACGGCAGAGGAGAGGAGTTCGACGAGATCGTCGGGTACCACCTGGAGCAGGCGTATCGCTGGGTCGCCGAGCTGGGCCCAGTCGACGATCGGGCGCGGGCGTTGGCCGAGCGAGCAGCCGAGCGCCTCGCCTCCTCGGGGAGGCGGGCAAACGCGCGCGGCGACACCTCGGGGGCCGTCAACCTTCTCGAGCGCGCCTGCTTCTTGCTCTCCGCGGACGACGGACGGCGCCTGAACCTCCTGCCCTTGCTCGGTCGGACGCTGAGGGAAGCCGGTCGAATGGAGCGGGCGGAATCGGTCCTGTCAGAGGCGATCGAGCGTGGGCAGGCAGCAGGCGATCGTGCTATTGCCGCCGACGCGGCGGTCGCGCTCGCGGAGCGACGGTTCCACCAGGCGAGGATCGACCGAGAGGACGTCCTCCGCGAGGTCGAGAGCGCGATCCACGTATTCGAAGAAACCGGCGACGCGGCCGGGCTGGCACGCGCGCTCGCCCTCGGCGGAAAGCTTCGCTTCTGGGCCGGCGAGGCCGCCGCTGCGCTCGATGATCTCGAACGAGCGGCGCAGCATGCACGCGACGCAGGCGACGGTGCCCAGGAGGCCGACAGCCTCGGCTACGTGCTGGCCGCGACGTTCTTCGGTCCGACCCCGGTTGTCGAGGCGCTCGCGCGAGCGAAGGAGATGCGCCCACGGGCACATGGGAACCACAGGCTCGAGGTCAGCCTCCTGCAGATCCGCGCCCGACTCGAGGCGATGCTAGGGCGCTTTCAGGCCGCGCGCGACGTGGTCTCGCGCGCGGGGCCGCTCGCGAGGGATCACGGGCTCGAGGTCCTGCTCGTGTCGCACGTCGCCACCTCGGCCGGATTCGTCGAGCTGCTCGCAGGGGACGCCGCCGCCGCAGAACGTGAGCTC
>JBARRS010000207.1:0-7384 GCA_049644345.1 Gaiellaceae bacterium | reverse complement strand
CATGCTGACCGAGGGACCGCTCCGAGCCGGGAGCCGAATAAGCGAGAAGCGGCGGTTCCTAGGCCTTCGGCTCGAGGTCGGCTACGAGGTGACGGAATACGAGCCGCCCACGAGATCGTCGATCAAGGCGATCTCCGGGCCCGTTCCGTTCACGGGTAGTTACATCCTCGAGTCACTCGACGGGACGACGCGGTTCACAGTGACGGGCGAGCTCGACGCGCACGGGTTCTTCAAGCTCGCCGAGCCCGTCTTCGCGCGCATGGCGGCGAGAGAGCTCGAAACGAACCTCGGCCATCTGAAGGACATACTCGAAGCTCAATAGGGTCGAGCGACCGAGGAGCCTTGCGGCGAGGCGGTCTCGTCTTGCTCCGTAGGCGCGCGCGTGGCCGAGGCGGTGACGCGCGCGAGCGTCTCCTTGTCGATATTGAGCGGGTGGTGACAGGCCGCCAGATGGCCGTTGCCGTAGTCGACGAGCGGTGGCTCGACCTGCTTGCAGATGTCGGTGGCGTATCGGCAACGCGGATGGAAGCGGCAGGCCGGCGGCGGGTTGATCGGGCTCGGGACGTCGCCCTGGAGCACGATCCGCTCGCGCTGCGCGGAGAGATCTGGGTCCGGGATCGGCACGGCCGAGAGCAGCGCCTCCGTGTAAGGCATGATCGGCCGCTCGTACAGCTCCTCGGCGGGCGAGAGCTCGACGAGCTTCCCGAGGTACATGACCGCGATCCGGTCCGAGACGTGCCGGACGACGCCGAGGTCGTGTGCGATGAAGATGTAGGTCAGGCGGAAGTCGTCTTGGAGCTCTTCGAGCAGGTTCAGCATCTGCGCCTGGATCGAGACGTCGAGTGCCGAGACCGGCTCGTCGGCGACGATCAGCTTTGGCCGCAGCGCGAGCGCGCGCGCGACGCCGATCCGTTGCCGTTGGCCGCCCGAGAACTCGTGCGGAAAGCGGTTGTAGTGCTCCGGCGAGAGGCCGACCCTCTCGAGCAGCTTCTGCACCTGCGTCTTTCGTTCCCGGCGGTCGCCGAGGCCGTGGATTCGCATCGGGTCGCCGATGATCGTGCCGACGCGCTTGCGCGGATTCAGGCTCGCATACGGGTCTTGGAAGACCATCTGCATCTGGCGCCGTAGCGGCCGCAACGAGCGCGCGCCGAAGTGCGAGATGTCCTTGCCCTCGAAGAAGACCTGCCCGTCGGTTGGCTCGAGCAGGCGCACGATCGTCCGCCCGAGTGTCGATTTGCCGCAGCCGGACTCGCCGACGAGCCCGAGCGTCTCGCCTTCGCGCACCGCGAAGCTCACGTCGTCGACGGCGTGCACGCGCGCAACCTCGCGCTGGAGGATCCCCTCCCGGATCGGGAAGTACTTCTTGAGGCTTCGGATCTCTACGAGGGCGCCGTTGGAGCTCGCGGTCTCGCTCAAGCCGCTGCCTCCTTCGTCTCGCCCTTGATCGTCGCCTCGCGGACCGAGCGCTTATCGTCGACCGAGAGCCAGCAGCGGTCGAGGTGGCCGCGCTGCTCGACGCGGTTCTCGAGCTGCGGCTCCTCGAAGCATTTCTGAAAGGCGTGCGGGCAGCGCGGACGGAACTTGCACCCGCGCGGCAGGTTGATCAGCGAAGGAGGCGCGCCGGTGATCGAGTGCAGCTTCTCGCTCTTCGGCCGGTCGAGCCGCGGGATCGAGCCGAGCAGGCCCCAGGTGTAGGGCATCTGCGGGTCGTAGAAGAGCTCGCGCTTCGAGCCGCGCTCGACGACGCGCCCGGCGTACATGACAAGGATCTCGTCGGTGATCTCCGCGACGACGCCGAGGTCGTGCGTGATGAAGATAACGGCAGAGTTGAAATCGTCCTTCAGCTTGTCGATGAGCTCGAGGATCTGCGCCTGGATCGTCACGTCGAGAGCGGTCGTCGGCTCGTCGGCGATCAGGATGTCGGGGTTGCAGGAGAGCGCCATCGCGATCATCGTGCGCTGGCGCATCCCGCCGGAGAACTGATGCGGGTAGTCGTCGACCCGCCGCTCGGGGTTCGGGATCCCCACCTGGCGGAGCAGGTCGACGGCGCGGAGGCGCGCCTGGCGCTTGCCCGCGTGCTCGTGTGTGACGATCGCCTCGACGATCTGGTCCCCGACCCGGTAGACCGGGTTAAGCGACGTCATCGGGTCCTGGAAGATCATCGCGATCTCGTTGCCGCGGATGTCCTGGAGGCGCCGCTCGGACAGCTTCAGCAGGTCCTGATTCTTGTAGAGCACCTCGCCGTCGAACTGCGCGTTCGGCCCGCGTGTCAGCCCCAGGATCGTCAACGCGGTGACGCTCTTGCCCGAGCCCGACTCGCCGACGATCCCCAGCACCTGGCCGCGGTCCAGCTCGAAGTCGACGCCGTCGACTGCGTGAACGACCCCGTCCTCGGTCGTGAACCGGACCTTCAACCCCTTTACCTCGAGCAGCCGCTCGGCCATTACGTGGGCCGGATTCTCGGGTCGAGATAGACGTAGAAGAAATCGACGAGGGCGCTGAACATGACGATGAAGAAGGCGCCGTAGAGCGTAACCCCCATGATCGGAGGCAGGTCGAGATCGCCCACCGACTGGGCCGCGTACCAGCCGACCCCGTGCAGGTCGAAGACGGTCTCGGTCAGGATCGCGCCGCCGCCGAGGACGGCGGCGAAGTCGAGCCCGAACAGGCTGACGATCGGGATCAGCGAGTTGCGCAGCACGTGTTTGATCAACACCCGCTTTCCGGTGAGGCCTTTTGCCCGCGCGGTGCGGACGTAGTCCTCGTTCATCGCGTCGAGCATGTTCGAGCGAAGCACGCGCCCGTAGAAGCCGATGAAGAGCACGGCGAGCACGGACCAGGGCAGGATCAGGTGGTAGGCCCACTGGACCGGGTCCTTCGCCAGCGAGTAGTACTCGCCGTCCGGGAAGAGCGGATGCGCCGGCTTTTCGGCAAGGAAATAGCGGACGACGATCCCGAGCCAGAAGACCGGCATCGAGACCCCGATTAACGCCAGCGTCGTGATCAGCCGGTCCGACCACTTGCCGGCCGTGACGGCCGAGATCACGCCCACGATGATCCCCCAGAAGAGCCAGATCAGCCCTGCACCGATCGAGAGCGAGAACGTCGCCGGCAGCCCCTTCTTGATCTGGCTCGCGACGTTCGTCTGGTTCTGGAAGGAGCGCAGCACGTCGTACTGACTATGGGGGCCGGGCAGCAGCCCGTTCGCCGCCTTCTCCATCAGCCGGACGTACTGCACGTAGAACGGCCTGTTGAAGCCCCACCTCTTCCGGATGTTGATCACGTTCTGCGGCGTCGGGTTCTTGCCCGCGATCCGCTGGGCCGGGTCGCCGCCCGGCACCAGGATGAAGATGATGAAGACGAGCACGCTGACCGCGAACAGGACGGCGATCATCCCGACGATCCGGCGGATCACGAACGCGGCCATTGCTCAGCGGCCCCTCACTAGTGCTCAACCCTGACTTTCGCTCGTGGGTCGAGCGCGTCGCGGAGGCCGTCGCCGAAGATGTTCAGCGAGAGCACGGTCAGCACGATCGCGATCCCCGGGACGAGGGTCAGCCACGGCGCCGTCACGATCTGGTCCTGCCCGGCAGCGATCAGGTTCCCCCACGAAGGATCGGGAAGGCGGACGCCGGCGCCGAGGAACGAGAGCCCAGCCTCCGTGAGGATGTTGTTGGCGATGATCAGCGTGAAGAAGACGAGGATCGTCGAGGCGACGTTCGGCAGCAGGTCCGAGAACATGATCCGCAACGGCCCTGCCCCCTGACCGACGGCGGCCTCGATGAACTCCTTCTCCCGCAGCGACAGGATCTGACCGCGCAGAGGGCGCCCGACGTACGGGATCAGCACGTAGGAGATCACGAGCGTGGGGATCCACAGGCTCCCGGCGTCGATGTTGATCCCGAAGTGGTGGAAGCCGTTGATCGAGAGCGCGCTTCCTAGCGCAATCGCGAGCAGCAGTACCGGGAAGGCCCAGATCAGGTCGAAGAAGCGGCTGATGATCCAGTCGACCCAGCCGCCGTAGTAGCCGGCGAGCAGAGCGAGCACGACGGCGACGAAGGTGCAGATCAGCGCGGAGCCGATCCCGATCTTCAGCGAGTTGAATCCGCCGTAGAGCATCCGCACCGCGACGTCGCGGCCGAGGTTGTCCGCTCCCAGGACGAAGCGTCCGTGCGCATGCCACCAGGTGGGGCCCAGGTAGTGGACTGCCGTGACCGTCGGTACTCCGGTCTTTGGGTTGACCGTGAACCCGCCGCCGGAGATGACCTGCCGCACCTTGCCGCCGACTTTGACCGTGTCGGCGACGTGGGTGTCGTTCGGGCCGGTGTGCGCGACGTGGTGTGCGTAGACCGGCGCGAGCGCGCAGGCGATCACGATTACGAGGGAGAGTCCGAATGAGGCGAGCGCGACGTAGTTTCGCCTCAGCCGGCGCCAGGCGAGGTACCACGGGCTGCGCCCGATGATCGCCACCTCGTGCTCTTCGGCCGCGAGGACTGAGGCCGTGTCGAGCGTGAAATCGGTGGCTGGCTCGGCCATCTCCGAGTGGAGCGAGTGTAGACGGTGAGGGCGCCTGGAGGCGCCCTCACCGCTCTCTTCTTTCCTGCTATCCGCCTACTTCTTGCACAGCTTCAGGAAGTCGACTCCGTACAGGCGCTGCATCGAGATGCATCCCATCTTGTTACTGAAGAACTCCGGGAAGACGCGGTTCGACCACGGCGCCCACGGAGCCAGATCCATGATCTGCTTCTCGACTGCCGCCCACTTCGTGTTCACGGCCGGCGTCAGCACCGGCGCCTTCTTGAGCGCGTCGATCTCCTTGTTCGTCTTGCTGTTGCTGTACCAGGCGAAGTTGTTGTTGAGCTGACTCGTGATCCGCTCACCGTTCAGGAGGACGTCGAACCAGTCGAGCGGGTGCGGGTAGTCCTCGAGCCACCGCGCCCAGCCCGTCTGGGCCTTCGTGTTCGCGTTTCCGATCGTCACGTAGTAGGTCGCCCTCGGAAGCAGGTTGAGCTTCGCGTTGAAGCCGATCCTGTTCAAGACGCTCGTGTAGTACTGAGCGGCGGTCACCGAGTCGGAGACCTGACGAGCCCAGACCGTGACGTTGACGCCCTTGACGCCAGCAGCCTTGATCATCTGCTGCGCCTTCTTGACGTTGTGCGGGTACAGGTTGAGCTTTGTGTACGACGGATACGTCGGCGGCAGGACGTTTTGCGTCGCCTTGCCGAGACCGCCCCAGACGAGCTTCTGCATCGCGTTGCGGTCGATCGCGTAGTTGACCGCCTGGCGCACCTTCACCTTGTTGAAGGGGAACACACGCGTGTTCATCCAGAAGTAGTACGTGTTCGCTGCATCGCGGAGGCGCAACTGTCCGCGCCCCGAGACGCTCTTGATGCGATCGGGCGGGATCGCCGCGTTCGTGTAGTCGGCCTGCCCGCCGATCACCCGCTGGACGGCCGCGTTCGCGTCACCGATCAGCGACACGTCGACTCGGCTCGGGTTGCCCTTCGGGATGTCCGCCGTCGACCTGAAGAACTTGTTCCGCACCATCGTGAAGCCGCGGGTCGGGTCGTAGCTGGTGATCCGATACGGGCCCGTGGAGGGAATCGTCTTCGTCGATTGATCGGCGTCCGGCGTTCCCGCCGGCACCGGCGCGGCGAACAGCAGGGCGATGATCGTCAGGAAGTCGCCGCGCGGGCTCGTCAGCTTGATCGTGATTGTCCGCTTAGAGTTGTTGACGATGATCCCGCTGATGTGGCCTTTGAGCGACTTCTCGTACGCCTTCGCGCCGACGATCGCCTCGTAGAAGCCGACGCCGGGCGACTGAGCCCTGTAGTCACGCTCGATCGTGAACTTGAAGTCGCTGGCCTTCACCGAGCGCCCGTCCGAGTACTTCAGTCCCGGTCGGAGCTTGAACGAATAGACCGTGCCGCCTCGTGAGATCTTCGGCATCGAGGCGGCGAGCCCGGGTACGAGCTTGTACCCACCAGCTCCGGGCACGTGGCGGTAGGTGACGAGCGTCTCCCACACGGCCCACATCGCCCACCAGGCCTGGCCCGTGTAGGCGTAAGCCGGATCGAGGAAGTCGATCGTGTCGAGGACCGCCCTGAAGTCGCCGAACGCCTGGGAGTTCGCTGGCGCCTGGGACTTCGCCGGCGCTTGGTGCGAGCGACTCGCGCTGACACCGAACGCCGCGAACATGAGCGTGAACCCGGCTGCGAGAGCAAGCACGCTCAGCAGCCACGTCCACCGTTGTCTTCGTGTCATTGCACCTCCCCATGGGGGACTACCGGGATCGCGTCGAAGATCCGTGGCGGAATCTTCGCAGAACTGCGCTGCCCGTGACCACTCAGACTCCAGCGATTTCTCTTTGTTAGGGGATGGCTGTTTACTTGGCGAATGATCGCTGCGGATGAGTGGCAGCCTGAGCTTGATTCGCGGCGCCAGGCGGTCGGCGCAATCGTCGAGCGCGCCGGCTGCGACGCCCTGCTCGTGTTCGGAAGCCACGGCCGCGGCGAGCAGTTCCGCTACCTGACGAGCTTCGCTCCGGTGCTCGGGGACATGTGGCTCGTCTGGGGCGACGGACGCTCTTCCTGCGTCCTCGACTTCGATTGGCAGGTCGAGGAAGCTCGCCGGCGCTCGGGCCTCGACGACTGGCGCGGCGGAGGCCGACCGGTCGAGACCGTTGCGGAGCTGCTGACGGAGCTCGAGCCGCGGAGTCTCGCCGTCGCCGGGCTCGACAGGCTGCCGGTGACGGCCTTCGAGCTGTTGCGCTCCCGTCTCCGCGACACGGCCGTCTTCGACGTGGGCGCAGAGGTCGCCGAGCTCCGGCGCCGGAAGAGCCCGCTCGAGGTGAAGGCGTTGCGCGAGGCGGCGCGGCTGACCGACCGCGGACTCGAAGTCGCCCGCGCCGAAGCTCAACCGGGCGTGACCGAGCGTGAGCTCGCGGCGCGAATCGGCCAGGCCCTTGGGCCCGAGTGGTCGTTTCCGCCGACGGTCGTCAGCGGCAACGAGCGCCCGATCCCGATCCGGGAGCCGACCGAGCGGCGCCTCGAGGACGGTGACACGGTGATGGTGGACATCGGCGCGTCCTACGACGGCTACCAGGCGGACGCGACGAGGACGTTCGTGCTCGGCGATCCGAGCACGCTCCAGCGGCGCGTCTGGGACGTCGTCCTTCGCGCCTACGAGGCGGCGCTGGAGAAGGCTCGCCCGGGAGTGGCCTGCGTCGAGTTACAGCGAGCGGCGGCTGCGGCTACCGAGGACGCTGGATTCGGGCTTGCGCACCGAGTCGGCCATGGGATCGGACTTCAGACGTCGTTCGAGTGGCCGGACCTCGCCTCTGAGCAGACGCCGCTCGAGCCGGGCGTGACGATCTGCATCGAGC
>JBARRS010000206.1:0-8678 GCA_049644345.1 Gaiellaceae bacterium | reverse complement strand
GGGCTAGGCAGCTAATGCGGCGCCGGGCGATCCCGTCGGGAGGTCTCCGCCGCCGCCTGACGATCGCGTTCATGCTCTCCGTCGGCGTGTCGGCCGCGGCGCTCGCCGCCGGGTCGTACTTCGTCGTTCGGCACAACCTCTTGGCCGACTCGGTCGACTCCGGTGCCCGGCAGGCCCGCCGCAACCTGGTGATCGCGCCGGCGTATCTGCGGCAGAGACGAGGCACGCACGCCCTTCTCCTCGCCTACCAGCGAGGTGGTTTCCTCACCGTCGTGATTGACCACGGGCGGCCCTTCTCGTCGAGCGTCTCTGTCGGCGCGCGGCAGGTGCCGACCCACCTGCGGCGGCTCGTCAGACAGGGCAAGCTCGGCTACGAACGGGAGAAGGTCGCCGGCACTCACTACCTCGTCGTCGGCGGGCCCGTCGGCCGCAATACCGAGCTCTACTTCTTCTTCTCAGAGCAGAACCTCCGGCACGAGCTTGGCGTCCTCCGAACCATCCTGCTCGCGGGCCTCGGGATTCTCGTCCTCGCCGCCGGGCTCGTCGGGGCCCTGCTCGCTCGCCGCACTCTGCGCCCGGTGGCGCGGGCGAGCGCCGCGGCCCACTCGCTGGCCGAAGGGCTTCTGGAGACGCGTCTCCCGGTGACGGGTCGGGACGAGTTCGGCACCTGGGCGGAGGCTTTCAACGAGATGGCGGGGGCGCTCGAGGCGAAGATCTCGGCCCTGTCCGTCGCCCAGGCCCGCGAGCGCCGCTTCACGGCGGACGTGGCCCATGAGCTGCGCACCCCCCTGACCGCGCTTGTCGGCGAGGCCTCGCTGCTTGCCGAGCACCTCGGCCGGATGCCGGCCGAGTCGCGGCGACCTGCCGAGCTCCTGATCGCGGACGTCGGCCGGCTGCGGCGGCTGGTCGAGGACCTGATGGAGATCTCCCGCTTCGACGCAGGTGGGGAGAGTGTGCAGGCCGAGACCGTCGACCTCGGGTCGCTCGCCGCGGCCACCGTCCGCGCGCGGGGCTGGGAGGAGCGTGTACGGCTCGATGCGGACGAGGTCGTGATCACGAGCGACCCGCGCAGGCTCGAGCGCATCGTCGCCAACCTGGTCGGGAACGCTCTGCAGCACGGCGGCCGCGGCGTGGTCGTGCGGGTCGGCCGCGACGGCGTCGGCGCCTTCGTCGAGGTCGTCGACCGGGGCCCAGGGATCTCCCCAGAGCATCTGCCTCACCTGTTCGAGCGCTTCTACAAGGCTGATCAGGCCCGCAGCGGCCGCGGAACCGGCCTCGGCCTCGCGATCGCGCAGGAGAACGCCCGCCTCCTCGGCGGCGAGATCGAGGTGTCGAGCGAGCTCGGGGAGGGCGCCCACTTCACGCTTCGGCTTCAGCCTCCCGTTTCTGTGCCAGAACCGTTACGCCCCCGTGACCGGGGCGTTGCGGAGGGTGATGAAGATGGAACACGTCAACACCAAGGGAGGCGTTCATGAAACCATCACTCATCATCCTCACGGCCGTTGCGATTGTCGTAGCAGCGGTTTCCGGATCGTCGCGCCTTGCGGCTGCGCCACCGTCGTCGCCGGAAGTCGCGAAGCCGGCCTGCACCTTCGCTTCGTTGCCGCGGGCCACCTCGGTGGGGGAGCAAGCGCTGTACGGCCACATCAAGTCGCTGACGCGCAAGGGCCGGCGCTTCGTGCTCCGGTTCGATCCAGCTTGGCAGCTCAGTGGCGTGACGGCCAGTCGCGCGGCGCTCGAGGACACCGGCTCGAGTGAGGTTCCGAACGACACCTACACCCGCGACGAGAGTCACCGTCTGCTGACGTACCTGGTTCCGGCAACCGCACACGTCACTGTCCTCACTCACGCGACCTGCTCAACGAGCACGACGGTCGCCAAGCTGGCGAAGTCCGTGCCTCCGGCCGGATTCTGGATTCGCGTCCGCATCGACACGGTCCGCTCGATCGATCAGCAGTACCACCCGTAAGCACCCGATCCCCGGGTAGTGCCGCGTCTCTGTGACAGAACCGTTACGAAGCCGTGACGGGGGCGTTGCGCCGAGCGAGCAGGATGGGGTGCGGCAAGAGTAAAGGAGGCCCGATGATGACGAAGCTCCTCGTATTCGCAAGCTTGACGGTCCTCGGTTGCGTGATGCTTTCGGTGGCGGCAGGTGCCCCGTCGGCCAAGCCCGCGGCCAAGCCACTGTCGATGCATCAGGACGCTTGGGTCGCCCATTTGCTCGCATCCGGCGACCGCGTGGAGATCGGGTACGGACTGGATACCCCGGATATCAAGTCGCCGACGGGTGTGCTCTACGTGCGCAACGACCTGCAACGGGGTTTTGCGCGCCTGCCGCTGAAACTGAAGGGGACGGAGTTTCGCGCAGTGGTGCCCGGTCGGCTGATCCGTGGGCACGAGCTCCTCTACTACGCAGTCGTACGCGAGCCCCGGAGCGGCCGCTCGGTCACGGTCCCCGCTGGGGGCGGCCGTGCGCCGCAGTCTGCCTGGATACTAGAAAAGCCGCTGATCGTCAGGCTTGGAACCCACCGCTTCGGCCGCCCGCGCGCGCCCGAGGCGGTCGTCGGCCGGGCCGGGCCGGCCGAGGTCGGCTGGTCAGGCCCCGGCGATGAGCCGTCCGGCCCGGAGACGTTCCTGGTCGGCCGGGACCGCTCGATCTGGCTGGACGACGGATACAACCAACGGTTGCTCGTCTGGCGCCCCGGCCGGCCCGACGCGGTTCCGCGCTCGGTGCCGCTGCCGTTCCCTCCCGGCGCTGGGGGCGCCAGCGACATCGCTTTCGGCCCGGCCGGCACCCTCTACATCATCGGAGGTGTGCCCAACCCGCCGCGCTCGTTTCTGTACCAGCTGAGCCTTGCTACCGGGAAGGTGCGCTGGCGGAGCAGGCTGGCCGGTTATGTGGGAGAGAACACTGCGCTTCGCGTCGGGCCCGACGGCACCGTCTATGCGCTCGCGGCTGACCTCGGTTGGATGCCGGTCGCCACGCCGGCAGGTCGGCCGCTTTCGATGGCAGCGCAGCGTCGACGGGCGGGCTATCAGCCGGTGGTCGGCGGGCTGCGGCTGCTGTCCGAGACGTATGCGCCGTACGCCGGCGAGGGAGGGAGGCACAACCCACCGCGCGATGTGCGCTTCGCCCTGATCGACCGGAACGGGCGACTCGTCCGCGCGTGGCGCGTCGTTAGCCGAACCGCGATCAATCAGAACTTCACCACGCCTGAGCTCGTCGGCGGCGACCCGGTGGTCGTCCTCGACGCTACGGCCGGCGCCGGCCGAAACTTCAAATTGGAGTACGTCGTGCTGCGGCTGGGGCCCGGCGGGACGCGGTCGCGCTCCTCGCTCCGCCGTACCGTCTACGGCGTCAACCTCCTCGCTGACCTCCGCGTCGGCCCCGACGGCAAGCTTTACCAGCTTGGCTCGTCGCCGACAACGGGAGTCGTGATCAGCCGGTACTCGCTCGGCCATGTCCGGTGAAGAAGCTCCTCGCACTCGGATGCTTGGTGGTTCTAGGCGGCTCGCTCGGCGTCGTCCTCGCAGGCTGTGACTCCCAAAGCGCCGTGTCTCTGGGGCCGCCGCCGCAGCAAACCACCGCGGCCGGAAGCGGGGCGCTGCCCGCGTCGACCTCGTTCGAGGTCTGGTTCGCGCGCGGCGGGCGGCTGGCCCCCGAGCTGCGGACGCACGCTACGACGCGGCGCGTCGCGACCTCTGCGCTCGAGGCGCTGCTGGCCGGCCCGACCCGAGCCGAGCGCTCTTCGGGCATCACCACCGCAGTTCCGGCAGGGACGCGACTGCTCGGGATCTCGATCAAGAACGGCGTCGCGATCGCCGACCTCACCTCTGAGTACCAGTCTGGCGGCGGCTCGCTCTCGATGCAGGTGCGTCTCGGCCAGGTCGTCTACACCCTCACCCAGTTCCCGACCGTAAAGAAGGTCCGCTTCCAGCTCGACGGTGCACCCGTGAACGTCTTCTCCAGCGAGGGGATCGTCCTCGCCCATCCGGTTGGCCGGAGCGACTACGAGGGCCTCTCGCCGTTCGGCGCGCAGGTGGCGGGAACGTGGCGCCTTCTGCCCGCCGCGCCGATCGCGTTGGCCGCCGGCGAGCTCACGAGTGTGTGGACCGGCAGGGAGATGATCGTCTTCGGTCGCGCGACCAGCCGCTCGTCGAACGGAACCCTCAGGTTCGTGAACGTCGCCGCCGCCTACAACCCCGGCGCCAACACGTGGCGCCGCCTGGCGCCACCCCTTGGGCTCCCGGGCTCCTATCAGGGTCACTACAGGGCCGTCTGGACGGGGAAGGAGATGCTGGTCTGGGGACCAACGGTCAACGAAGCCTTCAACCCGCTGACCAACCACTGGCGCCGGCGACCCCGGTCGCCGACAGGTCGCGCGGGAGGGATCGTCGTCTGGACCGGTCGCGAGATGATCGGCTGGGGCGGCGGCTGCTGCGGGGACGCCTTCTCGGACGGCGCTGCCTACAGCCCGGCCACGAATACCTGGCGCAGGTTGGCTCCCTCCCCCGTCGCCGGCCAGCAGTCCCCGGTAGGAGCGTGGACCGGCCGGGAGCTGGTCATCTTCGGCGGGCGGGGCTTCGAGGGCAAGGCGACCAGCGGCGCCGCCTATGACCCGACCGCCGACTCGTGGCGCCGGATCGCGCCGCCGCCCGCGCCTCGTTACGGCGCAAACGCCGTCTGGGACGGACGCGAGGTGCTGCTCGCGGGCGGAGGCGTGGCGGGTGCGGAGCAGCTGCCCGCGGTCGGGCTGGCCTACAACCCCACGGCGAACCGCTGGCGGCAACTTCCGCCCATGGAGTCCGGCCGCTTCAGCGCCGCAGCCGTCTGGACCGGGAAGCGGTTGCTGGTGTGGGGCGGAGGAACGGGCCGCGCCGGCTCGCTCGTGATCCCACCCCACGGGCTCGCTTACGACCCGAAGGCCAACCGCTGGTCGCCGCTCCCCCAGGCGCCCCTGCTGGGACGCCTCGATCCCACCGCGGTATGGACCGGGCGCGCGATCATCGTCTGGGGCGGCTCGCCGTCGGGGCCGGGCAAGCCCTTCGCCGACGGAGCGGTCTTCAACCCGACAACGCCGTAGATCCAAGGGCTATCTTGCGAGGTCGGCGCTAGGAACTGCGAAACTCACAGTTCGTCATCACTGGAGAGTGATTCGTATGAACTTCGTCTCCCGCGGCTTCCGGGGCCGCCGGCGTGAGTCGGACGCCGATCCGAGTCGCATCCCGCCCGGCCAGCACGTGACCGACGACTTCCCTGTCCTCTCGGCCGGCCCGACGCCGCACACGCCTCTCGAGGAGTGGACGTTCTCGATCGTCAACGGCGACGAGCGAACGAGCTGGAGCTGGGAAGAGTTTCGCGCCTTGCCGAGCGAGACGGTCACGGTCGACGTGCATTGCGTCACCCGCTGGTCGAAGCTGGACACAACTTGGGAGGGCGTCTCGGTCGACACCCTGCTCGACAAGGTCGAGCACGACGCTCCCTACGTACTCGCCTTCTGCGACGGCGGCTACACGACCAACCTCCCGATCGAGGACGTGACCGGAGGCAAAGCCTGGGTCGCGTTCGGCTACGACGGCGAGCCGCTCGATCCGGAGCACGGCGGTCCCGCGCGGCTGCTCGTCCCGCACCTCTACTTCTGGAAGAGCGCCAAGTGGGTCCGCGGGCTCGAGCTGCGGGACGAGAACGAGCCCGGCTTCTGGGAGACCTACGGCTACCACCTCTACGGTGATCCGTGGCGCGAGCAGCGGTACGCGGGCGACTGACCTGGCAGGTCGCCACCGTCGACGAGGTCGTCGGCGAGACACCTCGCGTGCGCACGATCGTGTTCGACGTGCCGGACTGGCCGGACCACCGGGCCGGCCAGCACCTCGACGTCCGGCTGACCGCCGAGGACGGGTACCGTGCCGAGCGCGAGTACTCGATCGCCTCCGCGCCCGGCGAGCCGGTCGCGATCACGGTAGAGCGGCTGGACGACGGCGAGGTCTCGCCCTACCTCACGGAGGAGCTGAGGCCGGGCGACGCGCTCGAGCTGCGAGGGCCGGTCGGCGGCTACTTCGTCTGGGACACCGAGGACGGCGGACCGTTGGTGCTCGTCGCGGGAGGCTCCGGGATCGTCCCGCTGAGGGCGATTCTCCGGCACCGGCACCGGAGCGGGAGCGACGTCCCTGTTCGCTTGTTGTACTCGTCGCGGTCGCTGGACGACGTGATCTACCGCGCCGAGCTAGACGAACCCGCCGACGGCGTCGAGGTGGTCCACACCCTGACACGGGAGCAGCCCGCCGACTGGACGGGTTACTCACGCCGGGTGGACGCGACGCTGCTTGGTGAGACCGTTTGGCCGGCCGTACAGGCCCCGCTCGCCTTCGTCTGCGGACCCACGAGCTTCGTCGAGACAGTCGCCAGCGGCCTCGTCGAGCTCGGCTACCCGCCGGCGCGGGTGAAGACGGAGCGGTTCGGAGCGACGGGAGGGCGGTGATGGAAGCGCTCGACGGAAACGCGATCGGCGGCTTGCTGCTCGAAGTGTTCGGCGCCGAGATGACTACTACTCGAGGCGTCTGCGCAGCCTGCGGAACGATCCGACAGGTGGCCGAGTTCGAGGTCTATTTGCGTGGGCCCGGCGCTGTCGCCCGCTGCCGGAGCTGCGGCAACGTGCTGATGGTGCTCGCCGACGTGCGCGGCATCAACTGCGTCGACCTGACCGGGCTCGCCACGCTCGAGCCTCCCGCTCGCGAGCCGATCTAGCCGGTCGGCGAGGCGGGCGTGACGCTCTAGACGAGCACGCTCGAATGGGTGAACATAACGACCAAGCACCGCCGAGCGGTGCGCGATCGGGCAGGAAAGGGCGGGACACATGCGGCAGACATGCAGGAGCCTGAGCGTGATGCTGATGGCCGGCATGGCATTGGCCGTGTCCGCTTGCGGCTCGAGCACGAGCTCCGCTTCGCAGAAGGCTCTCCAGAAGCAGGCAGACATGTACGCAATCGACCAGATCGAGAGGACGTGGCACAAGGCGGCATCGACCCACGACCTCGATCTGATGATGACGCTCTGGGCGCCCAAAGCCACCTTCACCTTTGGCGGGAAGACCGTAACCGGCAAGGCGGCGATTCGGGAGGCCATCGGCAAGGCCGGCCCGTTCCAGCCTCAGAACCACTGGGTCTCCGACACGCCCGCCTACAAGATCCGGACGAGCGTCAACGGCGACACCGGGACGCTCTACTTCGAGTGCCACTACGTCGACACCAAGACCGAGAAGGTCGTCGCAGTCGTGGGCGCCGATCAAGACGTCCGGAGGATCAACGGAAGGTGGCTGATCACGAGCTTGACGGCCGCGTCGCCGACCTTGAGTCCCTAACGCTTCGATGCAGGCCCAGGCAGTGCAAGAGGGAGCCGCAGCACCCCCGAAGCCGCGGCTGCTTCTGGGCGGGGCCGACAATCGACTCGTTCGAGCCGTGGGCCGCCTGCCGGCGAAGGTACGAACGAAACTGCTCGTCGCCTTCCTCGGCATCGCCACGCTCCTCGTTCTTGTCGCACTCCTCGGCCTGCGTGTCTTGGGCCAGTCGAATTCCCGCGCGGAGCGGCTCGGAGCGCTGCAGGCACGCGCTGCCGGCTACCAGGAGCTCGACACACAGGCGACGCAACTTCGCGCGCTGCTCGCCCTGTGCGCGGGGGGCGCGGACGCCGAGAAATGGCTGAATGGGGGCCGAGCGGCGCTAAGACCGGCGCCGGCGTGCTTGCGGTCGATCGACCGAACCGTTGGATCTGCGCTGGCGCTGCTCGGCACGGCTACACAGCTCCGATTCCGCCCGACCGGCGACGAGGCCGCGACGTTCAGCCGGATCCGGACGGACTACAGCCGGCTCCAGGCGGTCATCGCGAAGATCACCAAATCTGAGCGGCCGTCTCTGGTGCTACACGCGCGCGCCGAAAGTCTGGCGATCGATCTCGAGGTCAGCGCCCAGAGCCTCGCGAACGCGACGCGCGACAAGGCAAGCTCACTGATCGCCCAGAACAAGAGCTCATACTCGGGCTCACGGAATCTCTTCGTCGGCGTCGCGACGGGGTCGATCGTCCTGGCGCTCCTCCTCGGCTTCGTCCTGTCGTGGTCGCTGATCGGTCCGATCCAGCGGACGGAAGCGCGCCTCGCGGAGATCGCCTCCGGCGATTTCTCGAAGCACGTCGAGGTGCCGAACCGCGACGAGCTCGGCGCGCTCGCGACGAACCTCAACCGGATGAACGACGAGCTCGGACGGCTGTACGAGCAGCTCGAGACCGTCAGCAGGCACAAGTCGGAGTTTCTGGCCAACATGTCGCACGAGCTCCGAACGCCGCTGAACGCGATCATCGGGTTCTCCGAGGTCCTGAACGAGCAGATGTTCGGGGAGCTGAACGAGCAGCAGCTCGGGTACGTGAACGACGTTCTCGACGCCGGCCGGCATCTGCTGTCCCTGATCAACGACATCCTCGACCTGGCAAAAGTCGAGGCGGGGCGGATGGAGCTGGAGCTTGCCGACGTCTCCGTGCCGGATGCCCTTCAGAGCGGTTTGACCATGCACGGGGAGCGAGCGACGCGGGACGGGATCACGCTCGGGTTGACCGTCAAGCCCGAGCGAATCGTGATCCGAGCCGACGAGAGGAAGCTGCGTCAGGTCGTGTTCAACCTGCTGTCGAACGC
>JBARRS010000205.1:0-6160 GCA_049644345.1 Gaiellaceae bacterium | reverse complement strand
CCAGCAATGGGGACGTCTCCACCGTCCAGAGTCTGCTCGCGAACCCTGGGCCAGATGGCATCTCCCTCCGGGAAGCGCTCCAAGCGACCAATAACGACCCAGGTCACTACGGCATCCGCTTCGCTTCGCTCTTGGCCGGTGCGACGATCCGCGTTGGCGTGGCGCCGCCCGGGTTTCCGTCCACCGACCTGCCCGCGCTTACGGGCGGCGGCGTCGACATCGACGGTGACATCGACGGCGACGGGCGGCCAGACGTCACGATCATGAACGAGGTCCAGGGGCCCGCGGACTGTGGCGAGCAATGCGGCTTCACGATCGCCTCTAGTGGGAACCGCTTGCACGCCCTTACGCTCCGGGGCTTCACCACCGGAGTCCTCTTCTTCGCTAGCTCCCCTCCTCACGCCCTGCTCTCGAACCACACCTTCGCGAACAACGTCGTGAGCAATCTCGTCATACAGGACACGAGCGCGAACGGGATCGTCCTGCTTCCGACCAGCACGTACAACGAGTGCTCGGACCGGGGACCCGCGTGCCAGACCCACAACAGCTGGGTCGACACGCAGCTCGTCGGCAACACGATCGAGGCTCGTGACGCCGGCATCGACATCCACCTCGCAACGACCATCGGCGAACGGGTGGAGCGGCTCACCGTCACGGGGAACACGATCCGAAGCGAAGGTCGCGCCGGCATCAATCTCACCGCCGGCGCCGGTGCTGGTTCGGACGGAAACGCGCTTAGCGGTGTCCTTCTGGCGGAGAACACGATCGAAGGGCATGCCATGTTCGGATTTCGTCTTTCTTCGGGTGAGGGCGGGGCTCACAAGAACACCGTCGAGAAGGTCCGCATGACCGGTAACAACATCGATCTCGCCGTTGGGAGCAGGCCGGACAGAGCCGAGATCGTGATCGCGGCGGGAGACGGCGGCACCGACTACTTGTTTCCCGACATGCGCCCGATCGTCTATTCCGAAGGGAACCTCCTCCGAGATGTCGAGATCAGCAGGAACACGCTGGCAGAGGGGCCCGGTGTGTGGGTTGAGGCAGGAGTCGGCGGAGACAAAGACAACGCGGTTGAGCACGTTCGCATTGCGAACAACGAGATCCGGCGGGCGGGCCCGGACGCGGCCATTCAAGTCGAGTCCGGGAGCTCGGCGTTCCTCTTCACCAGAGCCACGACGGGAGCCCGCGTCTCCGATGTCCTGATTGATTCGAACCACGTCGCGTTCTCGAGCGGCGCGTGGGTCTCATCGCCGATGCAATTCCCCCCGTACGCGGGCATCCTCCTCGTCGGAGGCGATGCGTCGAGCTCGGGAGTCATGACCGGCGTGAGCGTCACGAACAACCGGCTCGAGAACGCGCCAATCGGCATCAGTCTGCTCGCTGGGGAAGGCGCTCATGCCAAGGGCGACGCCTTCGACCTTGTACCGAACAACCAGATCTCGCGGACCCTCGTACGCGGAAACGTCGTTACCGGCTATCTGCGCTCCGGTCTGCTCGCAATCGGCGGCTCGGGTTGCAACGGCAATAGGTACACGATTCGTGGGAACGCCATCCGCGATCTGAAGATCGAGCGAAACACGCTGACAGCCAAAGCGGGCCGGGCGCGAACGAACGGCGTCGAGATCATCGGTGGCGCGGGATGCGGGGAATCCGTCTCCCAAAACGGCGTCACGGCTGTTCACATCTTAGACAACATGATCCATGGGAACACGGTTGGGATCCGCCTGGCCGGCGGGCGCGGAGCGACTGCGAGACGAAACAGCGTCCGCGTCGAACTCGCGAAGAATCGAATGGATCGGAACGCCGATCCCGTCCGCATTCGGGACGATCAGGCGGGCGCCGCTCGAAACGTGGTCAGAGTGATCCTGCTGCCCGCTGTGCGCTATTCAGCCGTGACGGTTGCGCCGACCAGTGCAACGCTGAAGGCACTCATCGACCCGCGTGGCCTCGATACGACGTGCTTCGTCAGGTACGGCAGGTCGAAGCGGTATGGCGCGTCTACTCCGCGACGGACGATCAAAGCCTCGGCCGGCCGACAGACGATTACCTGGCGCGTCACCGGCTTGCGACCGGGGACCACCTACCACTATCGCGTCGTCGCTCGCAGTCGCGGCGGGAAGGCTCTGGGTCGCGACTCCACCTTCAAGACGAAGTCCGTCCGCGCCTGAAGCCCAAGCCCGCGGGGCTGGCCTTCTGGCTCTGTCTCACACGCGACTTATTGAAGGCCGGCCGTAGGCAGCAGGTCTTGGCTCGGTGCGGTGGAGAGCCACGGCGCCGGCGAGCGGAAGCTCCGCCTGCCACACCATCCCGGAATACTGCCGGTCTAGAGTCGCCCCGTGGCGATCCTGGGCGTCGACGTCGGCGGCACGTTCACGGACGCGGTTCTGCTCGCCGAGGGACAGCTCGCGACCGCGAAGGTGTCGACGGCGCCGCGTCAGGAGGAGTCGGTGCTCGCCGCGGTGCGCGCGGTCGGCGCCGAGTCCGGGGTGGAGCGCTTCGCCCACGGCACCACGGTCGCCACCAACGCGCTGTTGGAGCGGAAGGGCGCACGCACGGCCTTCGTCGCAACCGCCGGATTCGAGCACCTGCTTCATCTGCGCCGACAGAACCGGCGCCACCTCTATCGCCTCTGCGACCGGCATCCAGAGCCGCTCGTCCCACTCGAGCGCTGCTTCGGCGTTGAGGAGCGGATTGGTCCGGACGGAGTGATTCGGCCGCTCGAGCTCGACTCTCTGCCCGAGATCGACGCAGACGCCGTCGCCGTCTGCCTGTTGTTCTCATTCCGGGACCCGGCTCACGAGCGGCGCGTCGCCGAGGAGCTGAGGCGCCGGCTTCCCAAAGCGCGGATCGTGGCGTCGCACGAGCTCGCGCCCGAGTTCCGCGAGTACGAGCGCGCGTCGACGACCGCGATCGACGCATATCTCGGGCCGGTCGTCGCGCGGTATCTGGAGTCCTTACGCGGGCTCGCCGCCGAGGAGGGGCTGCCCGAGCCCCTCGTGATGCGCTCTTCCGGCGGCGTCGCCACGCTCGCGGAGGCGGCCGCGCACCCGGCGCTCGCGCTCGTGTCGGGCCCGGCAGCCGGCGTCGTCGGCGCGGCGCACGTCGCCAAGTCGGCCGGCGCCGAGAACGCGCTCGCTTTCGACATGGGCGGAACCTCGACCGACGTCTGCCCGATCTCGGGCTGGGAGGCGGAGCGCTCGGTCGAGCGCGAGGTCGCCGGGCTGCCGCTGCGGATGCCGATGGTCGACGTGCATGCAGTCGGCGCGGGCGGCGGGTCGATCGCCTGGCGCGACAGCGGCGGCGCCCTTCGCGTCGGGCCGGAGAGCGCAGGCGCCGAGCCTGGTCCGGCGTGCTACGACCGGGGTGGGACGCGCCCAACGGTGACGGACGCGAACCTGCTGCTTGGACGCCTCCCGGCGCGACTCGCCGGAGGGCTCGAGCTCGACCCCGACGCGGCGGCGCGTGCGCTCGCAGGTCTCGACCCGGCGGAGGTGATCGAGGCGGTGAACGCCGAGATGCTTCGCGCGCTTCGGGTTGTCTCTGTCGAGCGTGGGCACGATCCGCGCGAGCTCTCGCTCGTCGCCTTCGGCGGAGCGGGGCCGTTGCACGCGTGCGAGCTTGCGGACGAGCTCGGCGTCGAGACGGTGCTCGTCCCCGCGGCCGCAGGTGTGCTCTCGGCGCTCGGCCTCGTTGCAAGCGACGAGCGGCGTGACCGCGTCGTCTCGTACGTCCGTCCCCTGGCCGACGTGGGTGAGCTCCCGCGAGACGGCGAGGCCGACCTCCGCTACGCGGGGCAGTCGTTCGAGCTGACGGTGACTCTGGGAGGCGATGTCGCGGAGGCGTTCCACCTGGCCCACGAGGAGCGCTACGGGTACGCCGACCGGGAGCGGCCCGTCGAGCTCGTCGCGGTCCGGACCGCGGAGGTACGGAGCGGGCCGGCGGTCGAGCTCCCGGCAGGCGAGCCGCTGCACGTGTCAGGCCCGGCCGTGGTCGAGCTGGACGGCGCCACGTGCTGGCTCCCCCCTGGGTGGGTGGGGGTTAGGGATGGGGATAGCACGCTGACGCTGACACGATCGTGAAAAACGTGTGAAAGAAGCCCCGCTGTGAACATCGAGCTCCAGGTGATCGGCAGCTCCCTCCGCTCGATCGCGGAGGAGATGGGCGCCGTCCTCGTCCGCTCCGCCTTCTCGACGAACATCAAGGAGCGCCGGGACTGCTCGACCGCGCTCTTCGACGAGGCCGGCAGGATGGTCGCGCAGGCCGAGCACATCCCCGTCCACCTGGGCGCGATGCCGGACGCCGTCGCCGCGGTTCGCGAGCACGACCCCGGCCCAGACGACGTCTACATCCTCAACGACCCGTTCACGGGCGGTACCCACCTTCCGGACATCACGCTCGTCTCGCGGGTCCCACTCGGCTTCGCCGCCACGCGCGCACATCACGCCGACGTCGGCGCGATCGAGCCCGGGAGCCTGCCCGCGCGCTCCCGCCGCCTCGAGGAAGAGGGCGTCGTGATCCCGCCGACGCGCCTCGACGGCGACACGCTCACGGAGCTCGTCGCACGCATGCGCAACCCCGACGAGCGCCGCGGCGACCTCCGGGCGCAGCTCGCGGCACACCGGCTTGCGTCCCGGCGCCTCGTAGAGCTCTGCGAGCGCCGGGGCCCCGACCGCGTCCGCGCCGCGATGGGCGAGCTCTTCGACTACTCGGAGCGGCGGATCCGGAGTGCGATCGCGGCCCTGCCGGACGGCCGTTACGAGGCCGCCGACGTTCTCGAGGCTGCCGAGGGCGACCTCGAGCTCCGCGCCGCCGTCACGATCGCCGGGGACGAGATCGTGATCGACTTCGCCGGCACCGCCGGCCGGCACGAAGGCAATCTCAACTGTCCGCTCGCCGTCACCCGCTCCGCGTCGTACTTCGTCGTCCGCTGCGCGACCGACCCGGACATACCGGCGTCGGGCGGCGCGTTCGCGCCCGTTCGCGTCGAGGCCGAGCCCGGCAGCCTCGTCAACGCCCTGCCGCCCGCCGCCGTCGCCGCCGGCAACGTCGAGACCTCGAGCCGGATCGTCGACGTGCTCTTCCTCGCGCTCGGCCAGGCGCTCGAGCTCCCGGCGCAAGGACAGGGGACGATGAACAACGTCACGTTCGGCAACGATCGGTTCACGTATTACGAGACAATCGGCGGCGGTCAGGGCGCGTGTCCCGATGCCGACGGGCCCTCCGGCGTGCACGTCGCGATGTCGAACACGCTCTCGACCCCCGCGGAGGCGCTCGAGCTCGCCTACCCGCTCCGCGTCGAGAGGCACGAACTGCGGCTCGGCTCGGGCGGTGACGGCCTGCACCGAGGCGGCGAGGGCGTCATTCGTGAGTTGCGCGCGCTCGAACGCTGCAGGCTCTCGCTCGTCGCCGAGCGCCGCCGGCGCCCGCCGCAAGGGGTTCGTGGCGGGTCGCCCGGTCGCACCGGCCGCGACCTCCTCAACGGCGAGGAACTGCCCGCGAAGGAGACGCGCGAGCTCGAGCCCGGCGATGTCATCCGCGTCGAGACGCCCGGCGGCGGCGGCTTCGGCTACCCGTCCGGCTTGCCCTCGGGGTAACGCGGCAGGCGGTCCTCGGGCAGGTCCTCCCACGGAGCCCGCGAGTCGACGAACGCGTGGTACTGCGGGCGGATTCCAGGATCGCCGTCCAGAGAACCGAGCCGCACGGAGATCTCGTCCCCCTCTGGCCAGTCGCCTCCGAAGAGGCTCGACCCACAGGTCGTGCAGAACGCCTTCGCCTTGCCGCCTTCGGGCCGAAAGACCCGAACGAGCTCTTCGCCCCTGAGCAGGCGGAAGCGATGGCGCGCGACCCGTGCCTGCGCGAGTGCGCCTGCGCCGGAGTGCTTGCGGCAGCGCGAGCAGTGGCAGTAGTTCGCTCGGCGGAACGGCAACTCGACCTCGAAGCGGACGCCGCCGCAGAGGCAGCTCCCGGAAACGACCTCGGACATGTGCACATGATCGCGTACACTCCGGCTCGAGATGTCCGGGACGATGTGGGTCGAGGTCATCTTCATGCTGGTGATCCTCAAGATCCCTGTCGTCTACCTGTGCGTGGTCGTCTACTGGGCGATCAAGGCCGAGCCGCGCCCGCCCGAGCCGGCCTTGCTGCCCGCGCACATCGATCC
>JBARRS010000204.1:0-1911 GCA_049644345.1 Gaiellaceae bacterium | reverse complement strand
AACGAGGACCGTCGCAAGATCGACCAGCGCCGCGCGCTGATCGGCACCGGGCGGAAGCAATGCGCCTGACCGAGCCAGAAGACCCGTCGCGGCCGGAAGGTCGCCGCGTCTTTGCGCGCGACGACCGGCGGTGAGCAAACGCTCCCCCGCCCGCGGACCCAACGCCAGCGCCGCATCGTCCAGCGGCCCGAGCTCCGCGCGGTAGTTGTAGGCCTGCTCGAGGTGGTAGCCGACGATCTCGTCCAACTCGACGAGGTTGGGCGCCTGCTCCTCGAGCCAGATCGCGAACCGCTCGTGCAGCTCTGCTCGGGTCGCCTTCGGGAGCGCGTCGTATGCGGCGTCGCGGATCAGCAGGTGGCGGAACCGGAACGCGTCGTCGCCCACGACCGTCGACCGCTCCGGACGAACTAGGTCCTTGCGCACGAGCGTCATCAACCGCCCGTCGACCTGCGGCTCCTCCGGCGCGAGGGCGACGACGGCGCTTCGATGAAACACCTGCCCTTCGACGGAGCCGCGCTCCAGCACCGACCGCTCCGAAGCATCGAGCTGATCGAGCCGCGCGGCGAGAAGCGCCTGGATCGTCGGCGGCACCGCGACATCGCCCGCTCCGTTGCCGGCTCCCACTTCGGCTTCGGCCAGCATTGCGACCATCTCCTCGACGAAGAGCGGGTTCCCGCCGGCCGCCTCGAGGATCCGCTCGCGCAGTCTCGTCTCGATTCGCTCGTGCGGAAGCAGCCGATCGATCAGCTCCTCTGTCTCGTCGTGAGCCAACGGCTCGAGCAGGACGTTCGTCGCGTTGAGCTTGCCGCCGCCCCACGCCGGACGGCGGTCGAGCAACTCCGGCCGTGCGATGCAGAGCAGTAGGATCGGCGCATCGCGGCTGAGGTCTGCGACGTGCTCCACGAGGTCGAGGAAGACGCTCTCACCCCAGTGCGCGTCGTCGAAGACGACGACCAGCGGGCGCTCGGCGGCGCGCTCCTCGAGCAGCTTCCGAAACGCCCACGCGATCTCCTCCGGCGAGCTGCCCACGGGCTCGTCGCCGAGGATCGCGGAGAGCGCCGGAGCCTCCGAGGGCTCCGCGCCGAGCTGTTTGGCGACTTCGGTCACCGGCCAGTAGCTGATCCCCTCGCCGTACGAGAGACAGCGCCCGCGCACGACTGTCGCGCCCTCGACCTCGACGAGGAACTCCGCGACGAGGCGTGACTTGCCGACTCCTGCCGTTCCGAGGACGGTGAAGAGATGGCAGGCGCGCTCGCCGGCGACGTTCGCGAACGCGTCCTCGAGCAGCTTTCGCTGTCGTCCCCGCCCCACCATCTCGGCCCGGTGCCTCCGCGTGATCGCATGCGCGTCGGCCCCGACGGCGAGGAGACGGAAAGCGCGCACCGGCTCCGCCTTGCCCTTCAGGTCGAGCGGCGGGACCGGCTCGACTTCAACCGCGTCCTGCACGAGCGCGAGCGTCTCCTCGCCGAGGAGCACCTCGCCCGGCTGCGCAGCCTGCTCCAGGCGGGCCGCGACGTTGACGGCGTCGCCGGTCGCGAGCCGCTCCTCCGTGCCGGTCACGACCTCGCCGGTGTTCACGCCCGTGCGCAGCTCGAGGCGCGTCCCGTACGAGTCGGCGAGCTCGGCGTTCAGCCCCGTGAGCGCCTCCCGCAGGTCCTGCGCTGAGCGCACGGCGCGTAGCGCATCGTCCTCATGAACGACCGGGATGCCGAACACAGCCATGACCGCATCGCCGACGAACTTCTCGACGGTCCCGCCGTGCCGCTCCACGACCGCCTTCGCCATCTCGAAGTAGCGCGCCATCACGTGGCGAAGGCTCTCGGGATCGATTCGCTCGCCGAGCGCGGTCGAGCCGGTGACGTCGCAGAAGAGGACGGTCACCGTCTTTCGCACCTCTCGAGCGGAAGGAGC
>JBARRS010000203.1:0-15477 GCA_049644345.1 Gaiellaceae bacterium | reverse complement strand
GCATGGTGGAGGTGGCGGTCGCCGACACCGGGTCAGGGATCGCCTCCGAGGACCTCGAGCTGATCTTCGAGGAGTTCCAGCAGGCTCGAGGGGATTCCGGCAAGCGCCAGGAGGGGACAGGATTGGGGCTGCCGCTTTCACGGAGGTTCATCGAGCTTCACGGAGGGCGTCTGTGGGCAGAGAGCGTCCAAGGGGAAGGCAGCACCTTCCGCTTCACGTTGCCCGTCAAGCAGCCCGCATGACGTCGATGGCGGGCGAGCTCATCCTGATCGTCGACGACAACGAGAAGAACGTGAAGCTCGCTCGAGACGTCCTGCGTTTTGCCGGATTTCGAACGCTCGAGGCGGGCACCGGCGGGGAGGGCATCTCCCTTGCCGTCGAGCACCTCCCCGATGTGATCCTGATGGACATCCGTCTTCCGGACATCGACGGGACGATCGTCGCCCGCCAGCTGAAGGAAGACACGCGAACCGCCGCGATCCCCGTCGTCGCTCTGACCTCCTTCGCCATGAAGGGAGACCGCGAGCGTTTCATGGCCGAGGGCTTCGACGGATACCTGGAGAAGCCGATCAGCGTTCGAGAGTTCCCCGACGAGGTACGAAGCTATTGCGCAGTGACGGGAGACGGCTGAGTTGGACGTCCGGCCGAAGATCCTCGTGGTCACCCTCAAGGGGTTCGTCAAGCCGATATCGGCCTTCAGCATCGTCGACGTCAAGCAGGGCCCCGCCTGAAGCGGGGCCCTTGCAGGACGCAGGGCGCTGCTACGACGCGGACTTGACGACGCCGACCACGTGCCCCTCGGGGTCGTTGAAGAGGCCTATCTCGACCGTATCCATCACCTTCTCAGGGCCCATCATCCGCGACCCGCCGAGGCTTTCGGCCTTCGCGAGGGCGGCCTCCACGTCGGGCACCTCGACGTAGAACGTGACGTGGCCGGCGTAGCCCTCCGGCCCTGTTCCGATGCCGCCGCCGATGCCGATGCCCTCGGCAGAGACGTTCGCGTCGCGCTGAACGATCCCGTAGTTCATCGGGTTGTCGGCATCGAACTCCCAGCCGAAGAGCCCGGAGTAGTAGCTCCGGAGTTTCTCGGCGTCCTTCCCGATGATCTCGAAGTGGACTACCGCCTGTCCCATCCGCTCTCCTTCCCGCGCCGGCGTGCCGGCGCCTCGTGACTACAACCTACGCTCAAGACTTCCTAAGAGGACTCGGCGGTCGCGGGAGCGCCAAGCGCTTCTTCACCGACTCGGGTGCGAAGAAGCGCGCCGCCGAGCAAAGCCGCCCCGGCCGCGAAGAGGGCGCCGACCATGAATGCGATGTGGTAGCCGCCGGTGAGGGCGGCGATCCGGCCGTCGCCGGAGGCCAGCAGGCTGTCGGTGCGGGAGGCGGCGATGCTGGCGAGGACCGCGAGGCCGAGCGCGCCACCCATCATGAATGACGTGTTCACCACTCCTGAGGCGAGCCCGGATTCCTCCGGCTGGACATCGCTCATCGCGGCGAGGAGCACGGGGTTGAAGGCCATTCCGGCGCCGAAGCCGAGCAGGATCATGCTCGGGAGCACGTCGAGGGCGAAGCTCCCGTCCACCGGCGCCCGCGCGAAGAGCACGAGCCCGACGGCGGCCAGCAGCAGCCCGATCGCCAGCGGGGCTCTGATGCCAAACCGCATGACGAGCTTCGCGGAGAGGCCGAGCGAAAACGCTCCCATGATCAGGTTGGCGGGCAGGAAGGAGAGACCGACCTTGAGCGGGCTGTAGCCGAGAACTTGCTGGAGGTAGAGCGCCGAGAGGAAGAACCAGGCGAACATGGCGGCGGCCCACAGAACGCCGACGACGTTCGCGGTCGCGACGTTGCGCAGCCGGAAGAGTCCGAGCGGCATCAGCGGTGAGCGAACCCGAGCCTCGATGCCCAGGAAGAGCGCCAGCAGCGCCCCTGCGGCGACCAGCAGCCCAATTGTCCGGGTGGACGCCCAGCCTTGCTGGTTGCCGTTGACGATTGCGTAGACGGCGAGCATCAGCGAGGCGGTCACGGTGACCGCGCCGGCGACGTCGAGGCGTCCGCTCGCGGCCGCGCCGTGGTCTGCCGGCAGCAGCCGCAGGGAGAGGAAGTAGACGAGAACGCCGATCGGCAGGTTGACGAGGAAGATCCAATGCCAGTCGAGCGAGTTGGTGAGGACGCCGCCGAGCAGGACGCCGATGCTGCCGCCGCCGGCGGCCACGAACCCGAAGACGCCCATCGCCTTCGCCCGCTCGGCCGGCTCAGTGAACAAATTCATCATCAGCGAAAGCGACACGGCCGAGGCGACTGCGCCGCCGAGCCCCTGGACGGTCCGCGCGCCCACGAGCAGGTTCTGTGAGTGGGCCAGGCCGCAGGCGAGCGAGGCGAGGGTGAAGAGCGTGATCCCCGAGAGGAACAGCCGCCGATGGCCGAAGAGGTCGCCGAGACGGCCGCCGAGCAGGAGAAAGCCGCCGAAGGTCAGCAAATACGCGTTGACGACCCAGGCGAGCGATGTCTGGGAGAAGCCGAGATCCGCCCTGATCGACGGCAGCGCGACATTCACGATCGTCACATCGAGAACGATCATCAGGCTTCCGAGGCAGAGGACGTACAGCGCAAACCAGCGCCTCCGGCCTCCCGTCGTCATCTCCGCGCGCCCTTCGGGCCCGAGCTCGCTCATCCTGGCTCGCCTCCTTTCGGTCAGTGGTCGTGACGTAAGACCCCGCCTCGGCTGAAAACTCATCGCGGCCGGGCGGCATTCCGTCCAGCTACCCACGCGCATCGGTCGCCCGTGCGTACCATGCCGCAAAACTCATCGGTCCCGACGACGATAGGAGCCGCCGGAATGACAAATCTCGAGACGAAACTTGGCACCGTTGAAGACGTAACGACGCGCGAGTCGGCCGAGCCCGAGCTGCTGCTCGAGCAGCATCGGGTGGAGCTGACGGGCTACTGCTACCGGATGCTGGGGTCCGCGTTCGAGGCTGAGGACGCGGTGCAGGAGACGCTTGTGCGGGCGTGGCGGGGCTTCGATCGCTTCGAGGGCCGGGCGGCGCTGAGGTCGTGGCTCTACCGCATCGCGACCAACGTGTGCCTCGACATGCTGAGCGGCAGGGAGCGCCGCGCCCGTCCCATGGATCTCGGGCCGGCGAAGACGGCCGATGCTCCCATCGGTGCCGCGCTGCCGGAGGCCACGTGGATCCAGCCAATCCCCGACAGTCGTGCGCTACCGACGGATGGTGATCCGGCCGAGCTGGTCGTAGAGCGCGAGACGATCCGGCTTGCCTTCGTGGCCGCGCTGCAGCATCTCCCGGCCAGGCAGCGGGCCGTGCTGATCCTGCGCGACGTTCTGCGCTGGAAGGCAAGCGAGGTCGCGGAGCTCCTCGACACCAGCGTCGTGTCGGTCAACAGCGCGCTTCAGCGAGCCCGGTCGGCGCTCTCCGCGAGCGACCTCACCTCAACTGACCCCTTTGCGCCGATGGACGAGTCGCAGCGCGCGCTTCTGGCGCGCTACGTCGACGCCTTCGAGCGCTACGACATGGACTCGCTTACCTCCCTGCTCCACGAGGACGCCACGCAGACGATGCCGCCCTACGAGCTGTGGCTGCGCGGCCGTGACGACATCCTTCGGTGGTGGTTCGGGCCAGGGGCGGGCTGCCGCGGCTCGCGCCTCGTTCCAACCGTGGCGAACGGTTTGCCTGCGTTCGGGCAGTACCGGCCGAGCGGCCCGGGAGGCAGCTACGAGCCGTGGGCTCTCCAGGTAATCGAGGTCTCAGGCGGTGAGATCATCGGGTTCAACGCCTTCCTCGACACCGAGGTGCTGTTCCCGCTGTTCGGTCTGCCTGCTGTGCCCCCGCAGTAGCCGGCACTGAGGCACGACGTCGGCGAGCCCCACGAGAGCGAGCAGCTCCTGGAGCTCCAACGAGGCGTGGCGTAGCCAAATCCGGCGTCCGAGCCGTCGAGCGGTGAGCTGTAGCCGGGCCAACGCATCGACCAAGACTGCGTCCGCGTTGACGACCGCATCCACGTCGCAGACGACCAGATCGGCGTCGGCGCCCTCGAGCAACACCCGCACGCTCTCACACAGCCCCGGCACATCGGCGCAGGTGATCGAGCCGCCGATGACCAACTCAGTCGTCCTCGGGGCCGGAGGCAGTCCCAGCGACAGCGATGCTCCTTTCGCGGTTCGCCACGTAGAGACCGGTCGACCGGGCAAAACTCATCGCCTAACTGGAGCGAATGCCCAGGGAAAACGCGGCCCCTTAGCTCCGTCTGATAGACACGGACACGGACCTTTGCGAGACGAGGCGTCAGTTCTCAAAGGAGGAGGAAGATGGCTCTACAGATTGGCGATACGGCACCGGATTTCGAGGCTGAGACAACGGAGGGTCGCGTCCGCTTCCATGAGTGGGTCGGGGACTCCTGGGCCGTGCTGTTCTCTCACCCTCGGGACTTCACTCCCGTTTGCACGACCGAGCTCGGCTACATGGCGAAGATCAAGCCTGAGTTCGATCGCAGGAACGTGAAGATCATCGGTCTTTCCGTCGATCCGGTCGACAACCACGCGAAGTGGTCCAGTGACATCGAGGAGACGCAAGGGCATGCACCGAACTATCCGATGATCGGCGACGCCGACTTCAACGTCTCGAAGCAGTACGGAATGCTTCCGGCCGACACGTCGGGTGATCCGACCGAGCGCACGCCGGCCGACAACCAGACGGTTCGCAACGTCTTCGTGATCGGCCCGGACAAGAAGATCAAGCTCGTCCTCGTCTATCCGATGACGACGGGGCGCAACTTCGACGAGGTGTTGCGTGTGATCGACTCGTTGCAGCTGACCGCCAAGCACAAGGTCGCGACACCGGTGAACTGGCAGCAGGGCGAGGACGTGATCATCGCCGGTTCGGTCTCCGACGACGAAGCCAAGGAGACGTATCCCGACGGCTGGAAATCGCCGCGACCCTACATTCGCATCGTGCCGCAGCCGCACTGATCCAGCATCCTGGACGCCGACCGGGGTCGGCTTGCCTACGCTGCAGCTATGAGCACTGCCGTTCTGGTCGTCGACGACGACGGGCCGATCCGCCGAATGCTCGAGCGAACCCTCTCGGCGGAAGGATACGAAGTGACCGGGGCAGCCGACGGCGGCGCGGCGCTGGCGGAAATCGAACGGGCGACACCGGATCTGCTGGTGCTCGACGTCGGCCTCCCCGACTTGGACGGGCTCGCCGTTTGCCGCAGGCTCCGCACTAAAGGACTCGCCCTGCCGGTGTTGATCCTGACGGCGCGGGACGCCGTCCCGGATCGGGTCGCGGGCCTCGACGCGGGGGCCGACGATTATCTCGTCAAGCCGTTCGCCCCCGAGGAGCTCCTCGCTCGTGTGCGTGCACTCCTGCGGCGCGGCGAGGAGCCGCGCGAGCATCTGGCGTTCGGCGATCTCGTCTTCGATGTGGGCGCCCGGCATGCACGAAGGGGCGAGACCGAGATTTCATTGAGTGCGCGCGAGGCGGACCTGCTCGAGCTGCTCTTGCGCAACCCTCGCCGCGTGGTGAGCCGCGAGCTCGCGTTGGAGCGCGTCTGGGGTAGCGCGGCGGCGGCAAGCCTGAACGTCGTCGACCGCTATGTCTCTTACTTGCGTCGCAAGCTCGGCGAGCCGGACCTGATCCAGACGGTACGTGGCGTCGGTTTCGTGCTCGATCGGTAAGTGCCGCGCTCGCTAGGCGTCCGCTCGATAGTCGCCGGCTCGGTCGCGGTCCTCCTAGCGCTCGTCGTCGTCGGTGTGGCCGTGGACGTTCTGGTCGGTCGTCATCTGCACCGTTCGCTCGATCGGTCCCTGCGCGAGCGCGCCGTTGAGATCGCACAGCTGAGCGCGTCGGCGCCCTCGCTGCTCACGTCGCCCGGATCGCTGGACGCGCCGCTCGGCGGCCAGCAGTTGAGCGTCGAGGTCGTCGATCGACGGGGCCGGATCATCGCGCGCTCGCTCGCTCTCGGTGGCCGCGTCCTGCCCGTTCAGACCACTCTGCGCAAGGTCATCGCGCGCGGCCGTGGCTCCTATGCAAACGCCGAGCTGGGCTCGGATGACCTGCGCCTCTACCTGGCGCCGCTCGCAGAGACCGGCGGGCCTGCCGCGGGGGGCGCGGTCGCCGTAGCAGCCTCGACCCACGATCTGTCCTCGACCCTCGCAAGCGTGCACCTCTTCGTTCTGATCGCCGCGCTCGCCGCCGCAGGGCTTGCCGCGGGCGCATTGACGGCGCTGACGCGACGGGCGCTGTCGCCGCTTGCCCGACTGGCGCGCGCCGCAGCAGAGATCGAGCGAACCGGCGATCCGTCGCGGCGTTTGCCCGAGCCGGTCTCCGACGACGAGGTCGGCCGGTTGGCACAGACCTTGAACGCGATGCTGGCGGGCCTCGAGCGCGCACGCGAAGCCGAGCGGCGCTTTCTCGCCGATGCATCTCACGAGCTACGCACGCCTCTCACGGCGCTGCTCGGTAACGTCTCCTACCTGGCGAGACACGGCGCAAGCACGCAGCTCGTTGCCGATCTCGAGGCAGATGCGCGGCGACTCGCCACACTCGCCGACGACTTGCTCACTCTCTCGCGCGAAGAGGCTCGTGAGTCGGCGCACGACGTGGTGAGGCTGGATGAAATCGCCCGCGACGCCGGCGAGAGCGAAGGCGTCGAGGTGATCGCACCCGAGCCCGTGCGCGTCCGCGGCGACAGAGCTGCGCTCGAGCGCGCTCTGGCGAATCTCGTGGAGAATGCGCGACGTTACGGACCGCCCGGCGGGCGAATCACCGTCGAGGCCGCACAGGCCGAAGAGCGGGCGACCCTGAGCGTGAGCGATCAAGGTCGAGGCTTGCAGCCGTACGAGGCCGCGCGGGCGTTCGAGCGCTTCTGGCGGGGGCGGTCGGACATGTCCGGTTCTGGCCTCGGGCTCGCGATCGTCAAGGCGATTGCGGAGCGCCACGGGGGTCGCGTCTACGTCGATGGGGCGCGCTTCACGATCGAGCTGCAGGCTCTCAGAGATCTCTCAGAGTCTTCAGCTACAACAGATCTGAAATCGCCGTCGAAAGGATCGCCGTGAGGCTGCTTCGTACGCTCCCAACCAGCCGCCTGATCGTCTTCGTCGTCGCCGTGTTCGCGCTTGTCGGCGGCGGCGGCGCCGCGATCGCTATCGCCGCCGGTGGCGGAGGGCCGACGCCGTCGCCGAAACCGCTCGACCGCGCGATTCACGATGCGCTCGCCGGGCCCGCGCCAGAGGGAGTCACTGCACGCGTCAAGTTCACGAACAAGCTGTTCCCCTCCGGGGCGCTGCTCGGCAACGCCGGTTCAGCCCTGATGTCGGGGGCTTCGGGACGTCTCTGGCTGGCGAATGACGGTCGCGGCCGGATCGAGCTGCAATCCGATGTGGGCGACGTCCAGATCGTCTGGAATGCGTCGACCCTCAGCGTCTACGACGCTTCCTCGAACACGGTCTACCGAGCCGCCCTTCCCGCCCATGCGAGCGGCGCTTCCGGCTCGAGCGACGCAGGTGGGCCACCCGCGCTCTCCGAGATCGACAAGCTCCTGAGCGAGCTGGGTGCGCACGCCGACGTCTCGGCGGCTAAGCCGACCGATATCGCCGGGCGCCCCGCGTACAGGGTTTCGCTGTCGCCCAAGCACGACGGCGGGCTGCTTGCGTCCGCGAAGCTTGCCTGGGATGCGGAACACGGCGTTCCGCTCCGCGTCGCGATCTTCGCCCAGGGCAGCGGCGCACCCGTGCTCGAGCTGACCGTCACCGACATCAGCTACGGCTCGGTGTCGGCGAGCAACGTCGACTTGCGGCCGCCGTCCGGCGCCAAAGTCGTCGACCTCAGCTCCTCGGCCCGCGACAAATCGGCCGGCGGACGAACCGCCGCGATCACAGGACTTGCCCAGGTGCAGGCCGCGGCCGGTTTTCCGGTTACGGCGCCCGACACCCTCGTCGGCCTGCCGCGGAAGGATGTGCGCCTCGTCGGTGGTCCCGACTCCAAGGCTGCGCTCGTCATCTACGGCCAAGGCCTGGGCGCGATCCTCGTCGTCGAGCGCAAGGCCGACTCGACGGGGCCGAACGGTGGCGTCTCCTCGAGCCTCCCGACCGTTTCGCTGGACGGGATCAGCGCCCACGAGCTCGCGACCCAGCTGGGCACCGTGCTCGAATGGCGACACGGCGGTACGGCCTACGTGCTCGCGGGCTCGCTGCCGGCGGCGGCCGCGGAATCGGCAGCCCGTCAGCTCAGGTGAGCGATCCGCTCCCGGTCGAGACGCAGGGGCTCACCAAGACGTATGGTGACATCGTCGCCGTCGAGAACGTCGCTCTCGCGGTCGAGCCCGGTGACGTCTACGGCTACCTCGGCCCGAACGGTGCCGGCAAGACGACCTCACTGCGGATCCTGCTCGGGCTGATCCGGCCAACCGCGGGCTGGGCCCGCCTGTTCGGTCGAGACCCGATCACCGAGGGCGTGAAGGCACTCGACGGCGTTGCCGGTTTCGTCGAAGGGCCGCGCTTCTACCCCTATCTCTCGGGACGCCGCAACCTCGAGCTGCTCGCCGATTTCGACGAGCCCGTGTCCCGTGCGCGGATCGACGAGGTGCTCGAGCTCGTCGAGCTCCGCGACCGGGCCAAGGACAAGGTGGGCGGCTACTCGCACGGCATGCGACAACGTCTCGGCATCGCGGGCGCGCTGCTACGGCAACCGCGCCTGCTTCTGCTCGATGAGCCCACCACCGGCCTTGACCCCGCCGGAATGCGCGACATGCGCCATCTCGTTCGCCGTCTTGCGAGCGAGGGGATCACGATCATGCTCTCCAGTCATCTCCTCTACGAGGTCGAGGAGCTCTGCAACCGGGTCGCGATCATTCGCAAGGGCCGGATCGTCTACCAGGGTCCGCTGCGCGAGCTGCTTGCCAGCACGACCAACAGATACGTGCTCCGCACCGCCGAGCCAGAACGGGCCCGCATGGTCAGCCTCAGCCAACCTGGGATCGCAAGCGTGACTATCGACGACAACGAGGTCAGCTTCAGCGCCGACGAAGAGGCGGTCGCGGCGCTCTCGATCGCGCTCGGGCAGGCTCGGGTCGGCGTCACCGCGCTCGTGCCGGAGACGCAAAGTCTCGAGGAGCTCTTCCTCGGCCTCACCGGCGGGGAGTCGAGCGACCACGACCGCGCGGCGGTCGCGTCATGACCGCGTTGGCCAGGGTCTACCGCTGGGAGATCACGAAGCTGCTCGCCCAGAAACGCACATACCTTGGTCTCGGATCCGCCGTTCTCGTACCGATCATCTTCGTCGTCGTGCTCGTGCTCCAATCAGGGGGCCCGAATGACGTACCGCTAGGCCGCTACATCCGAGACACCGGGATTGCCGTCCCGTTCGTCGTCCTCTTCTTCATGTCGATCTGGGGTTTCCCCCTGATCACTGCCCTCGTCGCCGGCGACATCGTCGCCGCCGAGAGTCACAACGGGACGCTGAAGACGATCCTTACGCGATCGCGGGGGCGGGGTGAGGTCTTCACCGGCAAGGTGCTCGCCTCCGTCACGTATACGCTCGCCGTCGTCTTCGCGATGGGCCTGGTTGGCCTCGTGGCGGGCAGCATCGTGTGGGGCTTTCACCCACTGACCTCTCTCTCGGGCACCAAGGTCTCGGCGGGGCATGGTTTCGCGCTGCTACTCGCCAGCCTCGCGATCTACGCCTTGCCGCTCGCCGGCATCGCCGCCTTCGGGTTGATGCTCTCGACGATCACCCAAAACAGCGCCGCCTCGGTCGTCGGCGCGTTGATGTGGGCGCTCCTCATGCAACTGCTCGGCGTGCTTCCCGGCACCGAGAGCTTCCGGCCGTACTTGCTCGGGACGCAGTTCGAAGCATGGCACGGATTCCTGCGTGTCCCTGCGGACTGGGCTCCCGTGATGCGTGCGATCTGGGTCTGTGCGCTCTACATCCTGCTGCCGCTCTCGACCGCGTATCTGGTCTTCCTCCGCCGCGACGTAGCAGGCGAGTAGCGGCGCCCAGCGGCGCCGACGTCGAGTCGGCGCCGCTCGGTCTCGAGAGTTACTGAACGCTTGTCCCGGCGTTACTCCTGGCAGTTGCCGTCGCACTGATGATCGACGTTTTGGCCGGGCGCATCCTCGTGGCCGACCGCGGGTTCGCCGGGTTGACCCTGCTCGCTGCTGTCGGTACTCGACTCGGACTCGGGGCTCGACTCCGATTCGCTGGACGAGGAGGGCTGGTCAGGAGCTGTCTGGTCGCCGCTTTGGATGTTGTCCGAATCCGAGGGCGTCGGCGTGTCCTGCAGCCTTTGCGCTGTGACGCGCGGGGCGTGTGCCGAGACCACGCGCGACCGCTGGGCGAGCTTCGATGCCCGTGCTTGCTTCGCCCCGTGTCTCGCCTTGGACGTCTGCGTGGCGCCGTTCGGCCCCGCGGCGAGCGCGACGCCGACCGCGATCACGGACACCACGGCAGCTGCGAGCCCGAGGATGAACAGGTTTCTGTGTCTCACGATCTGTCCTCCATTTCGTCGGTCGCTGCGACGGTAGCGCTGGTCGATGAGGCAGCCGTGAGGGCTCGATGAGGATCGGATGAAACCTCCGCCAGGGCGAAGTCGACCGTGAACGTCGTACCCGCCCCGGGCGAGCTCCTGGCGTGGATGTCGCCGCCGTGCGCATGGGCGATCGCCCGTGCGATCGCGAGTCCAAGTCCGGCGCCGCCGCCGTTCGAGCCACGCCAGAAGCGGTCGAAGATGTGCGCCAGCTCAGAGGGGTCGATGCCGGGACCGTCGTCGCTGACCGTCAGCTGCGCATGGCCGTCATCGTTGACCAGGGCGGCGCGGACGGTGCCGGTAGGGGGCGTCACTCGGACTGCGTTGTCGAGCAGGTTGCCGATCAGCTGAAGGATTCGGTCTCGGTCGCCGCGCACCGCCGCTTCGTCCAGGTGCTCGAGAGTGATGCCGACATCGGCGCGCAACGTCCGCGCATCACGCGCCGCGTCAAGCAATACCGAATCGAGCGAGACGACCTCAGATGCGTACGAGGAGCGATCGTCGCCGCGCGCGAGGTGGAGAAGATCCGACACGACGCGAGCCATCCGCGCCGTGGAGCGTTCGAGAGCTGCGAGCGCCTCCTCGCGAGCACCGGGTTCCTCCGCTGCCCATCGGCGTAGCACTTGCACATTCGCGCGGGCGGCCGCGAGGGGCGTCTTCAGCTCGTGGGATGCGTCCATGACGAACTGCTGCTGCCGGTGCAGCGACGATTCGAGCTCTGCGAAGCTGCGATCGAGCTCGGCCGCGACGTCGCCGAGCTCGTCGCGGTGCAGGTAGCCGATGCGCTGCTCGAGTCTGCCCTCGCGGATTGAGCGCGCGGCGCTGACGATCTTTTGCAGCGGGCGCAGGGAGATAGCGGCCAGCAGCCAGGCGAGCGCGAACGACCCGATCGCGCCGGCGATGACGGCTGCGATGAGCGCATGCCGGGTGGCGGCGAGCGTTCGGAGCGTGTCGGCGATGGGAGCGCCGGCGAGCACGAATCCGCGAGCCGGTTTGCCCACGCGCGAGCAAGCCACCTCCGCCGGGGGTCGGGCAAGCGTCGCCCGCGCGGTGCCATTGAGTCTGCACGAGGCGATCAGCGCGGTGGAGATCAGCTTGGGCCCGCCGGCCGACCGCCGCAATAGGCGCCCCTGAGCGTCCACCGTCGCCGCCCATTGGCCAGGCCGGACGAGCTGGCTGGTCAAGCTCGGGTCGGTGATGTCGACGAAATTCCCCTGGCCGGCGCCGGCCTCGCCCGCGGCCGGTTCGACGCTCGCCCCAAGCTGGCGGGCCTGGCCGTCCGCCGTACGGCGGGCCTGAGTGAGCAGCGAGTGGCGAAGCGAGGCGTATCCGGCGAAGGCGACGCCCGTCGCGACGACGAACACGGCCGTCGAGGTGGCGAGCGCGAAGCGCGCCCGGATAGACCACCTCATTCCGGTATCCGCAGCGTGTAGCCAACGCCGCGCACGGTCTGGATCACCTTTGGTTCGAAGTCGTCGTCGATCTTCTTGCGCAGCGCGCGGATGTACACGTCGATGACGTTCGACTCCCCGAGGAAGTCGTAACCCCAGACCTCGGAGAAGATCTGTTGTCGCGTCAGCACCTGCCCCGCGTGGCGGAGGAGGAACTCGAGCAGGTCGAACTCGCGCGCCGTCAGCGCGATCTCCGTCCCGTCACGCATCACCTGCCGCGCCCGCGTGTCGAGGGTCAGGTCGCCCATCTGAAGCCGCGTTCCGGCTATGACCAGCTGGTTTCGTCGCAACGCCGCGCGCACCCGGGCGAGAAGCTCATCGAGCGAGAAGGGCTTGCCGAGATAGTCGTCCGCGCCTGCGTCGAGGCCGGCGACGCGGTCGCTGACGCTGTCTCTTGCTGTGAGCATCACGACCGGGACGGCAGACTCCGTCCGAATTCGTCTGCAGACGTCGATTCCGTCCAGTGTGGGCAGGCGCAAATCCAGAAGCACGAGCTCCGGTGACCACGCGCGGGCCGTGGCCAGCGCCGGCAGACCGTCGTGTTCGACGCGAACCTCATAACCCGCATGGCGCAGCTCTGCGGCAAGGGCCGCAGCCAGCTCGCGCTCGTCCTCGACTAGCAGAATGCGACTCATCGCAGAGGAGTTCGACCGTCCCAATGATGCACGGCAGCTCATGAAGAACAGATGAATCCTTCTAAGGTGCTGCGGGGTGGGCCAGGGCACGATCCGGGGCCTGCTGGTCGGGTCGTGCGAGCAGGATCGCACTGACTATCACGGCGGTGAAGGCGATGATCCGCAGGCCGCCGAGCGCCCCGGCTGGAACCGGCTCGGCGAAGACGACCGGCCCTGCCGCGATCGGCAGGGCGTTCGTCAGGAGCGTCGCCAGCCCGGCGACCGTGAGTGCCCCGCCGCGCTGGTAGCCGAGCTGTAGCAACGACGTTCCGAGCGTGTAGCCGAGGATCAGCGTGAGCACGAAGGCGGACCGCAAGCCTCCCTCTGTGGCCACCTTCGTCGAGATGTCGCCGATCGCGAAGAACAGACCGCCGGCGATGCCCTCGGCCACAGCCGAACCCATCAGCCTGCCCCTCGCTGCCGCAAGGACGACGAGCGCAGCGGCCGCCGTCGCGCCGAGCCAGAGCGCGATTGCTCCCATCGAGGCCTTGCCGCCCCCGCCGCTGCCGCCGGCGAGCGACACCCCGAGCGCGAGCAGCCCGAGGACAGAGAGAATCACACCGCCGAGCTCGCGTCCGGCGAGGTGTCGACCGCTCATCCGGGCCGATACGTACGCGAGCACCCCGATCCCGCCGGCGGCGACGCTCTGCACGAGCGAGATCGACGCAAGGGCCAGCGCCGCTGCGTAAATCGCGAAGCCGCCCGTCTCCATCGCGAAGCCGGTGATCCAGCTGCGGTCGCTCAGGAGCAGGCGCAGCGAATGCAAGGGACGGCGCATCGACAGCACCGGCAGAGCGGCTGCCGCGTCGTGCTCGCGCAGGTACGCGACGTTGGTGAGGATCGTCGACACGAGCGCGAGCACCAGTGCGACACCAGTTCGGACGCTCACGTGTGGGGGACGAGCCTAGAGCGGGTCCGACCCCTTTGCTTCCTCGCCCGCGGGCTGGTAGATGAGGATCGCCACACCGCCGCCGACCACCTTCGAGTCGACCAGCCGGAGAGGCTTCTTGTCACTCGTCTCGCCGAAGAGACGCTTTCCGCTTCCCAACACGACCGGGAACACCATCAGCCGCAGCTCGTCGACGAGGTCGTTCTGGACCAGAGTTTGCACGAGCCGGGCGCTGCCGTGGACCACGATGTCGCCATCCTGCTCCTGCCTCAGCTTCGCGACCTCCTCCGCGACGTCGCCGTTCAGCACGGTCGAGTTGTTCCACTCGGGCTTCTCGAGGGTCGAGGAGACCACGTACTTGGGCATGGTGTTGAACTTGTCGGCAAACTCGCCTTCCCTCGATGGCCAGGACTCGGCAAAGCCCTCGTAGGTCACGCGCCCCAGCAGTAAGGCCTCGGACGAGAGGGCTTCGTCGAGCTTGAACTTGTCGCCCTCGTCTCCGCGGTCGATCTCGAAGGTCCAACCTCCATGCTTGAAGTTCTCGGCTCCACCAGGGTCTTCCATCACGCCGTCCAGCGAGACGAACTCCGGGACGACAATCCTTCCCACTTGATCCTCCTTCTCGTTGACGGTTTCGGTTCCAAATCGCTGGAGGGCACAAGAACAACGGCCGGCGGCGCCCTGGTGAGGGACGCCGCCTGTCGCTGATGAGGCTTACCCGGTCGGTGCCTGCGCGGACGGGTCGTTCTGCCAGAGGCCGAACTCGTTCCCCTGGGTGTCCCTGCAGGTCGCGAACCAGCCCATGCCCGGCACCGGTTGCGGTTCGTCCGCCTCGCCGCCGAGCTCTTTCACGCGGGCGGCGCCGGCGTTGACGTCGTCCACGTCGAAGTAGGCGCGCGTCCCTCGCTTGCCGGGTTCCATGTTGGTGATCGCCCCGCCTGTCTGGTCGCTGATCCGGGTCATGTAGTACTCGAACGGGCCGGGAAAGGCTTCGAACTGCCACCCGAACAGCGAGCCCCAGAACTCGCGACCTTTCGCCGTGTCGTCTGCGGGGATCTCGATGTGCACGATCTGGCCTGGCATAGGCCTCCTCTCGCATCGTCATTGGGCGGAGACCTTCGCCCCGCCGCGGTCATTTTCATTCAATAGACCTGTCGGCCGGGAGGATCTCATCGCTGCAGGGCGGCAGCGCGAATCGTGCGCCCCGCTGTTGGTAGAACACGAGCGTGGCGACGTTCCTCGTCGTGCTGCTCCGCTCCGGCCCTAAGTGGGAGGCGTCGCGGCCGCTGGAGGAGCAGTCCGACTGGCCCGCGCACGCGGCCTTCATGGACGGGCTCGTGGACGCGGGCTTCGTAGTCCTCGGCGGGCCACTCGCCGACGAGCACCGCGTGGTGCACGTGGTCGAGGCCGAGTCGGAGGACGCCGTCCGCGCCACGCTGGCGCGCGATCCATGGAGCGAGACGCATCTCCGGGTCGACACGATCGAGCCGTGGACGATCCGGCTCGACGGGCGGCCCGGCTAGTCGCGCACGCGCGAAAAGAACTCACTCGGCCGGCGTGAGGCCTCAGCCGCATGCCGGCCGAGGTGCGCCTCCAAACGCCACAGGTTGTCGAGGTGCTGGCTCGCCCACAGCAGCACGAGGGCCGGCCCGCGCCTCGTCTCGTCACCGCCGGCCACCGCGTCGCGCACGCAGTCTTGCAGGAGTCTCCTGCCTTCCACGTCTCGGACATGCGGCGGGGGAACCGCGCTTGCGTGGACGAGGGAGTCGCCCAGGGTGACGTACCAGGAACGCAGCGCGTGCACCTCGCCTTCGAGGTTCTCGCCGCACCGCCCCAGGCCGTCACCGCCGTCGGCCATGCGGCCGAGCGCCGAGAGTGACTGCGCGGTGCGCCGAACGCGTGCAGCACCTGCGACCAGTGT
>JBARRS010000202.1:0-19737 GCA_049644345.1 Gaiellaceae bacterium | reverse complement strand
GGCTCGAGCCGGCCGCCACCGATCCCGCGCGTTCGGTGCGCCACCGTCCCGGCGCGGTCCGAGTCGCGATCTGAAGGCTGTTTCCGCTGACATAGGCAACGAGCGGCGTGCCGCCCGGCGCCAGAGTGAGACTGCCGTCCTGGACCCTCGGCGCCACGAGCTCGGCCGACGCGCCGCCGGTGACGGCGAGCCCCACGGCAAGGACGAGCGCAAGCCTCCTCATCGGCGTCAGCCTACTCCGCAGGGGAGGAGAGAACCGACCTCCGAGCGAAGACCTTCCAACTTGACATAACGTCTGTTCTAGTGCACGCGGTTGAATGCGGGTAGTTTGGCTTCAGCCGTTCAGTGGAAGAGGCGAGCCTCAGGAGGCATCACGGTAGAGCTCGAACACGTGCTGGCGATTCCGGAGCTGCAACAGGTGGTGGAGGCCGCCGAGCAGTCTGGGTCCGTGCGGCAGGCCGACCTGTCGGAATTCCTGGAGACGCACGAGCTCGATCCGCTCGAAGTCGACGCCGTCTACCGCGAGCTCGAGCAGCGGGGGATCGAGGTGGTGGAGCCCGAACGAGAGCCTGAGCGCGAGCCCCCACCCCCGCCGCCGGCGGCGGTCGCCGAGACCACCACTGACGCGCTTCAGCTCTTCTTGCGGGAGGCCGGCCGCCATCCATTGTTGAACGCCGCCCAGGAGGTCGAGCTCGCGAAGCGGATCGAGCGCGGCGAGGGCGAGGCCAAACAGACGATGATCCAGTCGAACCTCCGCCTCGTCGTCTCGATCGCGAAGAACTACCGTAACCAGGGGCTTCCTTTCCTCGACCTGATCCAGGAGGGGACGCTCGGCCTGATCCGAGCTGTCGAGAAGTTCGACTGGCGCCGCGGCTACAAGTTCTCGACCTACGCGACCTGGTGGATCCGGCAGGCGGTCGCGCGTGCGCTCGCCGACAAGGCCCGGACGATCCGAATGCCGGTGCACATCGTCGAGCGGATGCAGAAGATGAACCGCGCCGAACGGACGCTCTGGACGCGAATCGGCCGGGAGCCGACGCTCGAGGAGATCGCCGAGGAGGCGAACATGCCGGTCCAGCAGGCAGTCGAGGTACGGGCGGCCGCCCGGACTTCGACCAGCCTCGATCAGCCGGTCGGCGAGGACGAGGACGCCGTCTTCGGCGACTTTGTCGCAGGCGACGATCCGCTGCCCGAGGAGCGGGTGGAGCACTCGCTCCGCAACGCGGCGCTCGCCGCGGCCCTCGCAGCCCTCTCCGAGCGCGAGCGCGCGGTCCTCATCTACCGATACGGGCTCGACGACTCGGACCCGAAGACGCTCGAGGAGATCGGCAGGCGGCTCGGGCTCACACGCGAGCGCGTGCGTCAGATCGAGAACGACGCGCTCAAGCGGCTCGCTCGCCTGCGCGAGATGGAAGCGGTGGAGTCGGGCTAGGAGGGCTAGGCGCAAAGCCGAGCGCCGAGCCGTCGAACAGCGCCGCCGCCTTCTCCCCCACTCGCTCCCACACCGCTGAGAAGGCGTCGTCGAGGTGGGCCGGCCGCGCGGCGCGGTGCCCATCGGAGGCGACGAGCGCCACGACGCCGTCCTCGACCAGGCTCCAGCCGAGGTCCTCCGCCTCCTCACCGTGGTACCCGAGCAGGCTCGTGGCGTTCACCTGGACCAGGTAGCCGCGCGTTGCGAGATCGGCCCCGAGGGCCGGGCGACGCCGTAGAGCCTCAGTTCGCTCGGGATGCGCGACCACCGGGACAAGGCCGCCTTGCGCGGCGCGCTCGCAGCAGGCGAGCAGGAGCTCCGCGCCGCCGACGAACTCGAGCTCGATCAGGACTGCGTCCATGCCCTCGAGCGCGTAGCGGCGGAGATCCTCCTCCAGAAGAGCCGGCGCAGGCGTCAGCTCGAAGCCGAGCCGAAGCTCGAGCGGCGCGCGTTCCCGCAGCTGCTCGAACGCAGCGCGGACCGCCGTCTCCCGCTCGGCCGTCAGCGGCAGGTGCGGCCAGACATGCGGCGTTGCGTACAGAATTCGCGTCCCGTGCTCGGCTGCGCTCCCGCAGAGCGCGAGCCCTTCCTCGATCGTCTTCGCACCGTCGTCCCCGGACGGGACCACATGGGAGTGACAGTCGACGAAGGCGGGCCGCACGCCCGCCACGCTACCTACTCGGCGCGAAGGTAGAGCTGCAGCCCGGGCGCGACGATGCGCAGCTCGCGCAGCGCGCGGGACTCCAGCTGGCGAACACGTTCTCGGGTGATCCCGAGACCCTCGCCGACCTCCTCGAGGGTTTGTGGCAGATGGCCGTCGAGCCCGAAGCGGCGGGCGAGCACGTGACGCATGCGCGGGTTGAGATGAGTCAGCGCCTCGGCGAGCTCGCTGGAGCGCAGCGCTTCGGCGGTCGCCGCGTCGGGGCGTGCCGACTTCGTGTCCTCGATCAGATCTCCGTAGAGGCTTTCACCGTCGCCGACCGGAGTCTCGAGGCTGACCGGATCCTCGACCAGGTCGAGAAGCTCCTGGACGCGCTCCTCGGAGAAGCCGCTCTCCTTTGCTACCTCGGGCAGCGTCGGCTCGCGGTTCAGCTTCTGCGCGAGCACCCGCCGTGCCTTCATCACCTTGCGCACCTGCTCGGCGACGTGGACGGGGAGCCGAATCGTGCGCCCCTGGTCGGCGAGCGCGCGCGTGATCGCCTGCCGGATCCACCAGGTCGCGTACGTCGAGAGCTTGTAGCCCATCTTGTAGTCGAACTTCTCCACCGCCCGGATCAGGCCGAGGTTGCCTTCCTGGATCAGGTCGAGCAGCGGGACGCCGGCCTTCGTGTAGTTGCGGGTGATCGACATGACGAGGCGGAGGTTCGACACGATCAACCGGCGTTTCGCGGCCTCGTCGCCCTCGTCCTTGAGGCGTGCGAGCGCGCGCTCCTCGGCGCGCGTCAAGAGCGGCCCGTCGCCGATCTGGCGCACGTAGAGCTTGAGCGGGTCCTGAGTCGGTCCGGCCTCGTCGAGGTCGGCCTCCGCAGGCTCCGCCGCCGGCAGCAGCTCGAGCTTCGGCTCCGCGGGCGGGTCGGTAGGCGTATCTGGAAGCGGCCGCTGCTCCATCGCACGATCTATCGGCCTCGTTCGAGGGATACTTGAAAACTCGTACGGGGGATCCAGGGTCGCTAACTCCTGGTCGTAAGCGGAGTCAGAGACATATGGGGCGTGTCCGAGGGCGCCCCTTTACTTCAAAGACATGTGCGGAATCGCCGGATACAGCCTGAGGGCGGACAGTGAAATCGACCGGACGCTCGCGGCGCAGGCCCTACTGGCCGGGATCGCCGAGCGCGGCGCCGACGCTGTGGGTTATGCGCACCGGACCGGCGCCGAGCCGATCGAGATCCGCAAACAGCGCTCCGCCGCGAGCGCGCTTCTGGAGCAGATCGACATTCCGATCGGCGCGACGGACGTGCTCGTCCATGTACGCGACTACACGAAGGGCCATCCGACGATCTCCGCCAACAACCATCCCGTCCGCCACGGGCCCGTCGTCGGGATCCACAACGGAATCATCTTCAACGACGACGAGCTGCTGGCCGAGCACGACTGCGCCCGCCCCGAGTCGGGGATGACCGTCGACTCCGAGGCGATCTTCGCGCTCGCAGCGCACTCCCCCGGCGACGCAAGCGCGCTCGAGGCCCTCCGCGGCTCGATGGCCGCTGCGTGGCTCGACGAGCGCAGCCCGGAGGTGCTCGCCGTCGCACGAGGCGTCGGGCGGCCGGTCTGGCTCGGCGCCGGCCCGGGCATGACCTTCTTCGCCTCGACCGAAGTTGCGCTCGAGGTCGCAGAGCGGTTCCTCAGGCTCCGGCTGCACAAGCGGGAGCTCGCGGAGGGCACGCTCGTCTTCCTCCAGCGCGGCTGCGAGCTCCGGAGTGAGCTCTTCGAGCCCGACCGGAGGTTCGAGGAGACTCCCCTCCCCGCGGTGCGGGCCCCGCAGGAGGCCAGTTTCTGTCTCGCGCGCCTCGCAGCGCTCGCCGTCGTCTAAAAGAGGACGGGCGGGGTTTGCCCGCGCGTCCGCTCTAGCTCTCCCCAGCGGTCCTCGGCCGGTGGGAGGCCGAGTAGACGTCCTTGCGCTTGATCAGCCCTTGGTCGAACGGGAAGACGTCGACGCCGTCCCACTCGATCCCTCGCCCGTCGTGCTCGGCATGTGCTGTCCACTCCGAGACGGCGAGGTCGTCGCGGACATAGAGGCGGCGGCTCGTAAAGCGAAGGCTCGGCGTGTTTCGGAAGATCGCTGCGATGTGCTCCCGAACTGCCTCACCCTCGGCGCGCTCGCCGGCGGTGTGGTTCTCGAAGACCATATCCGGCGCATGCATCGACATGATCTCGTCGACGTCCTGGCGGTTCCAGGCGTCGTTGTAGCGCTCGATGATCCGCTCGAGCTCTTGCCTCATCTCGTCAGCCTCCCATCGCTCGCCACGTTCACACCGCGCTCGCGCAGGCGCTCCCGGATCAGGAACTGGAACGTCGACCAGGCACCGCGGCGTGCGTCGAACATGCGGTAGATCTGCCACTCGGTCAGAAGCGCGGGATCGTCTCGCCGCGCGGTCGCCCAGTCGGCGAATTTCGGCAGCCGCCGAAGCCCACGCGCCAACGCCACGCCCTGGTCGAGTGCGCGCTCGAGCCGCTCCTCCCCCAGGGGCACGTCGAAGCCCGCCTCGCGCAACGCGTTCGCAAGCGAGCCGAAGGTGTGCCAGTAGAGCGACTTCGACGGCATGTGCCCGCGGTTCGCGTCGATGTCCTTGGCCGTCGGCGTGCGCCCGAGCGTCTCCCCAAGGTCGCGCAGCAGCGAGAGCAGCTCCTCGCGCGTCGCAAAGCGGCGAGGGACGAGCCCGGCGAGCCGCTTGGCCCGGTTCCAGCTGCCGAAGTGCTCGATCACCGTCTGCGGGTGCACCGTCGTCTCCGGGTCACCCGCGAACTCCCGCATCGTCGGCGAGCGGCCGAGGCGTTTTGCGCACGCCGAGAGCTCGTTCAGGATCTGCTTGTCCGAGTATCGCTTGCGAATACCCGCCTGGAAAGAGGCGAGCGACGCCTCGTCGATCTGCTCGAGGGCCCGGTAAACCGTCCTGCGGCGAGCCACTGCAAGTAAGAATAGATCATTTGCGGCCGCTTGCAAAGAGAGGCGAGCGCGACGGGGGCTTTTGCCGCGCCCTACGAGGCCGCGAGCACGCGCGGGCGCCGCTCGTCGGGGTTGCTCACCCCGTCGACCGGCAGGATCCGCTCGAGCGCCGCGACGACGCGCGGGCAGAACTGCGTACCGGCGGCGTATCGAAGCTCCTCGAGGGCCTCGGCCGCAGGTCGCGCGGCGCGGTAGATGCGGGTCGTCAGCATCGAGTCGAGCGCGTCGGCGACGTGGATGATCCGTGCGCCCAGCGGGATCTCCTCACCCTTGAGCCGGGTCGGATAACCGGTGCCGTCGTAGCGCTCGTGGTGGTGCCGGATCGCCGGCACCGCGTCGTTCAAGAACCCGAGCCGGTCGATGATGCGCGCGCCCTCGTCAGCGTGACGCTGCATCAGCCCCCACTCGTCGTCCGTCAGTGTGGCCGGCTTCAGCAGGATCGAATCGGGCACGGCGAGCTTGCCGATGTCGTGGAAGAGGGCCGCGTGCCCGAGCAGGTCGAGCTCCGGCTGTGAGAGATCGAGCTCGCGGCCGATCGCGAGGGCGAGCTGCTGGACGCGGCGCGAGTGACCCGCTGTGTATGCGTCACGCGCGTCGACTGTCGCCGACAGCGACTCCATCGCCGCGGTCGAACGCTCCTTGAGCAGCCGGTTCGCCTGCTCGAGCGAGATGTTCTGCGTCTGGATCGTCTCCGCCGCTTCGCGCAGCTTCTGCGCGCTGCGCTGGGTGTGCCGGAGATATGCCTCCTGCGTCTTGCGCATCAACAGCAGCGGGACGGCGAACACCGCAAGCGCGTAGAGGTGCAGGGGCCCGTAGCCGACTGCGATCACGCCGCCGATGAAGCCATAGACGAGATAGTGAGGCGTCAGCCAGGCGAAGCGCTCGTGCCAAGCACGCCACCAGCGCTCGTGCCCCTCGACGGCGAGCGCGAAGCTGAGCAGCCCCGTGTTGACGGCGAAGTAGGCGAGGCCGGCGGCTGCGCCGGCCGAGACGGTCGCGAGGGTGCGCAGGTCACCGGTGAACAAGTAGCGCGCGCTGAAGACCTCGGCCGCCGTGAGGGAGGCGAGCGAGAGTGCGCCGATGTTGAAGAGGGCCTGATGGAACACGGCGCGTCGCGCGCTCCACTCGAGCGCCGCCGTGGTGACTGCCAGCGGCAGAGCGGCGCGCGGGCCGAAGATGGCCGCGCCGGCGAGCGCGCCGACGGCGCTGACGGAGATGGTGCCGTCGTCGACCTGGAGCGCGAGCGCCTGGCCGGCCCCGACGAGCGCGATGATCGCGATCAGTCCGAGAATGTCGGTCGACTGGCCGAAGACAAGCCCCGCCGTACCGGTCGCCGCGCCGACGAAGGCGACGAGCCCGACGAGGACCGCGAGCCGCTTCGAGAGCGCGAAGAAGCGTGGGCCGTGCACCGCGTGCGGTCTCGGATGCCGTCGCTCTTGAAGCGGGATGATCTCCATCGGCGCTGGAAGCGGGACGACGTGGTCGCCGTCTTCCGGGACAGCGACGAGCGGTCCGGAGCGTTTGTCCGGCAGCACCAAGGGCTCGTTGCTCGCGTCGAGGACGCGGTTGCGGCCCTGGAGCTTCGCCCGATAGACGGCGAGGTCGGCCTGGTGGATCAGCTCGTTCGAGTCGAGACCGTCCCGCGGGAAGCCGGCGACGCCGATCGAGACGGTGGCGCGAATCGGTTCGCTCGAGGTTTCGACGTCGAAACGACGGTCGGCGACCGCACGGCGAATTCGCTCGGCGATCTCGAACGCCTGCTCGGGCTGCGTCTCGGGCAACAGGATCGCGAACTCCTCGCCGCCGAAGCGCGCAGGCACGTCGTAGTGGCGGAGCTGGCCGCGAAAGACCTCGGCGATCCCCTGCAGGACGGCGTCGCCGGCGAGGTGCCCGTACGTGTTGTTGATGTCTCGCAGCAGGTCGAGGTCGGCCATGATCAGCGAAAGGGGCCGCTCGAAGCGCGCTGCCCGTTCGAGCTCCTCGGTCAGCATCGCGGCGAAGTAGCGCGCGTTGAAGAGGCCGGTCTTGGGATCGACCCGCGCCTCTTGCTGGAGCTGCGGCACCGACAGCGATCTGTGGATCAGCAGCAGCGGCGTGACCGCGAAGGGGATCAGCCAGGGATTCACGTTCCAGAACGCGCCGATTCCCACGCCGAGTGTCGCGAGGACGAGATCGGTCGAGAGGCTTTCGAACGAGAAGACGCCGAGCTCGCGGATCGAGTGCCCGCGCGCAAGGTGCAGCATCGGCGCGATCACGATGTGGTTGACGGCCACGAGCGCCGCCGAGGCGGCGAAGCCTCCGAGAGCAAAGCGGACGCTGCTGTCGGCGATCAGGCCGTGTGCGCCGTCGATCGCGTGAAAGCTCCCCCACGCCGCGAGCATCGAGAGCGTCCAGTTGCAGATGTTGAAGGTCTGGATGTACCAGGCGTTGCGGCTCTTGAGCCACTCCGGAATGTGCTGTGCGACCGCGACGAGCGCGACGAGCTCCGGTGGCAGCAGGATCGCGGCCGGGATCAGGAAGGCGATCGTGGCGTGGTACGACTGGTTTCTGGGCGTGCGCACCACGAACAGCTGGGCGACGGCCGCGCTCGCGCCGAGCGCGCCGAACGCGAGCCAACCGTTCATCGTCGTCTTCAGGTGCGTGAGGAGCGGAATCGCCACACACGTCGTCGCCACGGCGACGACGAAGAAGTAGGCCGCCGCGCGAGGTGCGAGCCTCGTGCCGTCGTTGCCGGGACCACCGACATCGTCGACGAAGGTTGTCGGGACGGCGCTCATGACCTCGGAAGGACGGGCTCCGGCTCCGCTGCGTCACCGTCTTGGAAGGCGGTGGCAAATGAGTTGCCGGTTTGCCGCTCAGCCCACATCCGTCGCCTCACGTCTCCTATCTCCGCTTGCGCGGGCCGCAGGAACAGAAGCCTTTGACGTGGCGCACCACGTCGCGCGCTTCTTCCCGCAAGCTACGGGGCACCACTGAGGGGGACATCCCCCGTTTTGGGGAGGGGAGGAGAATCCCCCGAACGAGGGACGCCGGGACCGGCGCTGGACCGGCCCCGGCACTCCACTCGGTCCGTTAGGGAAGCGAGGTCGATACCGTCGCTGCGGCTGCTGAGGAGCTCGTGTCCGTGAGGGTCGACGGCAGCGAGTCTGCCGGTACGGCGATTTCCGGGTCGGCGGCGATCGCCGCTGCGTCGTCCGGCGACATCAGGTAGCCGCCAGCGGAGGTCGAGTCGCCCTCGGCCGCGTCCTCCCAGGAGACATCCAACCAGGAGACGTCGCCCCAGGAGACGTCGCTCACGGCGGCGTCTTCCCAGGAGACGTCGTCCCAGGCGACTTGAGCCCAGGCGGCATCGGTCCACGAGACGTCCGTCCATGAGACGCTGTCCCAGGAGGCGCTGGCCTTCGCCGCAACCGTCCAGCCCGCTGCGTCGAAGGTCAGGCTGCCGGACGGATCGGGGCCGACGAAGCTCTCCAGCGCGAGGTTCGGATTCGGCGGCGCGCTGACCTTCACCGCCTTGTCTGCGTTCAGCTCGCCGACGCCCATCGAATAGGGCACTGCGTTCGGAGCCTTCTTCGCACTCACCATCAGCGCGCCCTTGACCTGATCCGGCGTGAAGCTCGGATGCTGCGCCAGGATCTGCGCCGCGGCGCCCGCGACGGCCGGGGCCGAGAACGACGTACCCGACAGCTGGATGTAGCCGGGGCTCGTCACGTTCGCCGCTTTCTGCACCGCAAGCGTCGACGTGGCCGGGACCGGGCCGACCATGTAGCGGCCGGGGGCACTGATCTCGGGCTTCCAGAAGCCGTCGTACGTGTATCCGTAGGCCGAGAACGGCGCCGTCTGATCGTCGCCGACACCGATCGTGTTGTTGAGGTCGACCGCGCCCACCGTGATCACGAAGGGGTCGTTGCCGGGGGCGTAGCGCACGCGGCTCGGCCCGGTGCCGGTGCCGTAATTGCCCGCGGCCGCAACGACGGTGATGCCTGCAAACCAGAGCTTCTCGGCGGCCTGGTCGAGCGGATCACGCGTGAAGTTGCTCGGCATCGCCGAGTGGAGCGAGAAGTTGGCGACACGGATGTTGTAGGTGGCCTTGTTCGTCAGGATCCACTGCGCCGCCCTGATCACGTCGCTCGTCCTCGCCATGCCGTTGTCGTCCATGACGTCGAGCATCACGATCGGAGCCTTGGGCGCTGCGCCGGCATACCCGGGAGCCGAGCCGGCGGCGATGCCCGCGACGAAAGTGCCGTGGCCGCGGCCGTCGCCGGGCGTCGTGTTGTTCGGCAGCGTGGTCAGGTTCACGTTTGCGAGCACGCGAGTCCCGTTGGTGAAGTCCGCACGGTTAGCGTCGATGCCAGAGTCGACGATTGCGATCGCCGGCACGGTTCCGCCCGCGTCCCAGCCCTTCGCAAGCCCGGCCTCGTACGGCCAGATCTGGTTGCTGGAGTAGGCCGAACTGCCGCTCACCTTCACCGGCGCATCGGAGGTGATCGTCAGACCGTTCTGGCGGGCGAGGTTGCGGAGCCGAGCGCCGGGGATCGTCGCCGAGACGGCCCCGACGAGCTTCAGCTCCTTGCCGATCGAGCCGCCGGCGCCCTTCCCCGCCTTTTCGGCGCCGGAGACGCCAGCCGTGCTCTGGATGATGACCGGGATCTTCGTGCCTGGATGCTTGTCCGCCAGCGAGAGCAGGCCGGGCGTCACGTACGTGTCCGCGCCGACGCCGCTGCTGGAGCCGTTGTCTGCGCTCGCGACCAGAGGAACGCCGAGCAGGAAGACGGCGGCAAGCGAGGTCACGAGGCCGCGTCCGCCCTTGCCCCAGAGGGCGCTCGAGCGGGACTCGCCTCCACGACTGCCCGTTCCCCAGAGGGCGCTCGTGCGGATCTCTCCGCGAGTCCCTCCCTTATGCCTCGACATCCCGTCTCCTTCTCCGCTTGCGCGGGCCGCAGTGACCACAGTGGAGGCACGAACGTTCTGCGCGCCGCCGGTAAAACCGAGCGCAACGTAGGCGGGGCCGGGAGTTGGCCACATCCCCCGGGCGGGGGACGGCCCGCTTGCAGCCCGCCGAAGTTCACTCGTTCGGGTGACCGCCCTTCCCCCGGATGGGTACGGTGGTCGAGTGCTGCGCCCGCCGCTCTCCGCCGAGATCGTCGTCGCCAGGGCCGTCGGCCGGCTGTCGCGGCTGGTCCGGACCGGCGGCGGGACGACCGTACCCGGGAAGCTGCTCTGGAAGCTCGATCCGGGGGCCGTCGACCGGCTCGCGAGGCGGCTGCCGGAGGGCTCGGCGCTCGTGTCGGCGACGAACGGCAAGACAACTACGACCGCGATGGCCGCGGAGATCCTCTCGTCGCGCTACCGCCTCGCCCACAACAGCTCCGGCGCAAACCTCGTCTCTGGAATCGCCTCGACGCTCCTCATGCAGTCCGGAGCCGAGCTCGGGCTGTTCGAGGTGGACGAGGCGGCGCTGCCCGAGGTCTCGCGGCGGTTACGGCCTCGTGCGGTGTGCCTAGGCAACCTCTTCCGCGACCAGCTCGACCGCTACGGCGAGCTCGAGCTGCTCGCGCAACGCTGGCGCGGGACAGCGCGCGAGTTACCGGCCGATGCGACGCTCGTCGTCAACGGTGACGATCCGCAGGTCGGCGAGCTCGCTCGGGAGCGTCCAGGCGCCGTCGTCTTCGGCCTCGACGATCCTCGTCACGCGTATCCGGTGCTCCAGCACGCCGCGGACTCGAAGTGGTGTGTCCGCTGCGGAACGCCGTACGTGTACGCCGCGGCTTACATCGGGCATCTCGGTGACTACCGTTGCCCGGCGTGCGGGCATCACCGGCCGCCGCTCGACGTCCGGGCGCGGGAGATCGAGCTCGAAGGCCGCGACCGCGTCTCGTTCGAGCTGGTGACGGCGGACACGTCGCGGCGCGTCCGGCTCCCCCTGCCGGGGATCTACAACGTCTACAACGCGCTGGCGGCGGCGGCGCTCGCAAGCTCGCTCGGCGCGTCTACTGACGAAATCTGCGGTGGGCTCGAGCGCTTCAGCGCCGCTTTCGGACGCTTCGAAAGGATCCGGATCGGCGAGAAATCCCTGCTCATGCTCCTGATCAAGAACCCGGCAGGCGCCAACGAGGCGATCCGGACGCTCCTGGCGGGAGGTGCTCCCCGTCTCGCGCTCGTCTGCCTGAACGACGAGATCGCCGACGGCCGCGACGTTTCCTGGATCTGGGACGTCGACTTCGAACCGCTGCTCGCCGGGCTCGAGAAGCTCGTGGCCGGCGGTGAGCGCGCGGCCGAGCTCGCCCTTCGCTTCAAGTACGGCGGGCTCGAGCGACGGGCGATCGAGGTCATCCCCGACCTGGAGCAGGCGCTCGACCGTGCGCTTCAGCTGACTCCCGCCGGCGGCGAGCTCGTGGCGCTACCGACCTACACGGCGATGCTTGCGTTGCGCGATCTGGTCGCCCGGCGCGGCCACGTCCGCCAGTACTGGGAGCGGGCCGCGTGAAGCTTCTGATCGGCCATCTCTATCCGGACTACCTGAACATCTACGCCGACCGGGGCAACATCGCCGTCCTCGCAGAACGAGCGCGTCGCCGGGAGATCCAGCTCGAGGTGCGCCCGATCGAGCCTGGAGACGCGGTCGGCGCCGGCGAGTACGACCTCTACTACGTCGGTGGTGGCCAGGACCGGGAGCAGGCGTTGATCGCGCCCGACCTGGCGGCGAAGGGCGAGGCGCTGCGCCAGGCGCTGGCCCAAGGCGCGGCGCTCCTCGCCGTCTGCGGCGGATACCAGCTGCTCGGACGTTTCTATCGCGACCGATCGGGCGACGAGCTGACGGGTGCCGGGGTCTTCCCGCTGCACACGATTGCCGGCGACAAACGGATGATCGGGGACGTCCTGCTCGAGTGCGAGCTCGAGCCGGGCGATCGCCGCACGCTGGCCGGCTTCGAGAATCACGCCGGCCGAACGGTGCTCGAGGAGGACGCCCAGCCGCTCGGACGCGTGATCGCCGGCTTCGGAAACGACGGCGAGAGCGGCTTCGAGGGATGCCACGTGGGCCGCGCGATCGGGACCTACCTCCACGGCCCGCTGCTGCCGCGCAACCCGTGGCTGGCCGACTGGCTGCTCGTCCAGGCACTCGCTCGCCGCCTCGGCGAGCCGCCCGAGCTCGAGCCGCTCGAGGACGAGCTCGAGGCCCGCGCTCATGCGGTGTCGGCGGCTCGGGCCCGTGCCCGCGGCGGGCGCTTCTAGCGCGCCCAGAGGGCGCCCAGGTACACGGCGGGATCGCCAGGACGCCAGCGCTGGAGAAAGCGCTGGATCGGCGGATGGAGCACGACGTCGTCGAGCTCGTCGATCGCAAACAGCCGGTGGCCGTGCACTGCGGCGTCCTGCGACGTCACGGCCTCCAGTGAGCGGCCCCCGAGGTCGCCGGCGAAGATGATGTGGACGACGTGCTTCTGCGCGAAGCTCCGAACGGGCGAGATCGAGTCGACGATCGCGACCGGCCCCTCGACCGGCATCTCGTCCTCGATCCCGATCTCCTCGGCGAGCTCGCGGTGGAGGGCGTCCACGAGGCTCTCGCCCGAATCGACGCCGCCGCCGGGAAGCAGCCAGTAATGCTTCTCGTCCTTCTCGTGCCGGCAGAGCAGCATGCGCCCGTGCCAGCGGAGAATCGCGGAGACACGGATCCGCGGCTCCACGGTCACACGCGCGAGGAGCCGAAGCCGCGCACGCCCCGCTCGCTCGCGGGCAGCTCCTCCAGCTCGACGAGCTCGACCTCCGGGACAGGCAGGACCACGAGCTGGGCGATCCGCATGCCCGGCTCGACGACGAAGGTCGCGCTCGAATCCGTGTTCAGCAGCACGACCCGCAGCTCGCCCCTGTAGCCCGTGTCGATCAAGCCGGGAGCGTTGACGACGGAGATCCCGTGCTCCGCAGCAAGGCCGGAACGGGGCTGGACGAAGCCTGCGAAGCCCTCTGGAATCGCGACTGCAACTCCGGTGGGCACGACGGCCCGCTCGCCCGGGGCGAGCTCGAACCGGTCGCAGGCGGAGAGGTCGAGGCCCGCGTCGCCCGTGTAGGCGCGAGCCGGCAGCACCGCGTCGACCCGTAGGCGGCGGACGGCCAGCTCGATCAACGCAGGCGTGCGCGCGCAGGCGGCTCCTGCGCCTCGGCAACGAGATAGGGAGCGAAGCGCCTCAGCTCGCGCCGAGGCAGGTGCGCCCGCACGAAGATCCCGTCCGGCCGGTCGTCCCGCCGCTCGATCGGCGCGCCGAGCGCGTAGAGCTCGGCGAGCTTACGGCCGTCCTCGTACGGAAGCAGGAGCTCGACGGCCTCGAACCGCTCCGCGAACTGCGCCGCCATGCGGTGTCGAAGCTCGTCGAGCCCCTCACCGGTCAGCGCCGAGACGTGGAGCGCATCGGGGAACCGGTTCGCGAGTCTCCGCCTGCGCAGCGGATCGACAGCATCGATCTTGTTGAGGACGAGGACTACAGGAATCGACGACGCGCCGATCTCGGCGAGCACCGCGTCGACGGCGTGGCGCTGTTCGTCGAGCTCCTCGGGGGCGGCAGACGCGTCGAGAACGTGGAGTACGAGGTCGGCGACGAGCGTCTCTTCGAGGGTCGCCGCAAAACCCTCGACAAGCTGATGCGGCAGGCGGCGGATGAAGCCCACCGTGTCCGTCAGCAGGTAGCGGCGGCCGTCGACGTCGAAGCCGCGGGTCGTCGGATCGAGAGTCTCGAAGAGGCGGTCACGCACCGGCACGGACGCCTCCGTGAGCGCGTTCAAGAGCGTCGACTTGCCCACATTCGTGTACCCGGCGAGCGCGATCGTCGGCGTCTCCGCGCGACGACGGGACTTCCGCCTCGTCTCGCGCTGGCGCCCAAGCTCCCGCAACCGCTCGCGCAGGAGACCGATCCGACGCCGTGCGAGCCGTCGGTCCGTCTCGAGCTGACTCTCGCCGGGGCCCCGCGTCCCGACGCCGCCTCCGAGCCGCTCGAGATGCTGCCACAACCCCCGCATGCGCGGCAGGTTGTACTCGAGCTGCGCGAGCTCGACCTGAAGCTTTCCCTCAGCGGTGACGGCGTGCTGGGCGAAGATGTCGAGGATCAGCTGGGTGCGATCGACGACCCGGGCCTGGAGCGCGTCCTCGAGCTGGCGCTGCTGCGTCGGCGAAAGCTCGTCGTCCACGAGCAGCGCCTCGGCGCCGGCCCGTGAGAAGGCCTGTCTGAGCTCCGCGAGCTTGCCTTTGCCGACATAGGTGCGGCGATCCGGCTGCGGGCGATGCTGGACGAGCTCCCCGGCCGGCTCGACGCCGGCCGTGCGCGCGAGCTCGCTGAGCTCTGCCAGTTCGCGCTCGGGATCGACGCCGGGCGCCAGTACGGCGACGACGAACCCACGCTCGGGCTCGGCTCCCGGCGCGGGATCCGGTTGGCGATTCGTCACGCAGGCAATTATGCCCCGAATGAATCTGGATTCCGTGCTCGCGGCCAGGACGCTGGCGCTCGTCGATATTTCCTCCGCCACCGGCTCCGAGGCCGAGATCGCCCGCTATGTCCGCGACGCGATGACGCTCGAGCCAGAGTGGGATGACGGGGACGTCCTCTTCTTCCGCACGCCGGGAGAGCCGCGTGTGCTCCTCGCGGGGCATCTCGACACCGTTCCGGCTCAGGACAATCTGCCCGGGCGCCTCGAGGGCGGGTTCGTCGTCGGCCTCGGCGCGAGCGACATGAAGGGCGGCCTCGCCGTGATGATCGAGCTCGCCCGCGCCGGGGTCGGTGCCGGCTATCTCTTCTTCACGCGGGAAGAAGGGCCGGCCGAGGAGAGCCCGCTGCCGTCCTTCCTCGAGGCCTGCCGGGCGGCCCGAGAGGCGAAGCTCGCGATCATGCTCGAGCCCACCGACAACACCATTCAGGCCGGCTGTCTCGGCAACCTCGTCGCCCGGCTTGTGTTGTACGGTACGAGCGCCCACTCTGCGCGCCCCTGGACGGGCCACAATGCGATCCACGAGGCGATTCGCGCGCTGACGCCTGTGGCGAGCATGGAGCCCGTCGACGTCGAGGTCGAGGGGCTGGTCTTCCGCGAGGTGCTGAGCGTCGTCGCAATCGAGGGCGGAATCGCCGACAACGTCGTTCCCGACCACGCTTCCTGCCGGCTCAACTTTCGCTACGCACCACACCGCTCGGCCGAGCAGGCCGAACAGCGCCTGCGCGAGCTCCTTCCGGGCGGCGAGCTCGAGGTGCTCTCGAACTCGCCCGGCGCGCCGGTGGCGGTCGAGCTGCCGCTCGTACGGGCGCTACGCGAGGCCGGAGGGTTCGAGGTCGAACCGAAGCAGGCCTGGACGCCCGTGGCGCAATTTGCCGCAGCTGGGATCGACGCCGTCAACCTCGGGCCGGGTGCGACCGGGTACGCCCACCGGCGCGACGAGCGCGTCGAGGTTCGAGAGCTCACCCGTACGTTCGACGCGCTGCGGCGCTTCCTCGGCGGTAGCGTCTAAGCGTGCAGCTCTCCCCCGTCCTCGCCGGCACCGGCGTCTATCCGTTCGTCCGGCTCGACCAAGCCAAGCGGCGGCTCGCGGCCGAAGGCGTCGAGCTGATCGACTTCGGCAAGGGCGACCCCCGCGAGCCGACCCCCGAGCTCGTCCGGCAGGCTCTCGTCGACGGCCTCGAGGAGACCTCGAGCTATCCGCTCGCGGAGGGCCTGCCAGAGCTGCGAGCCGCCCTCGCCGGCTGGTGCGGCCGTCGCTTCGGCGTCTCGCTCGATCCCGAGACCGAGGTGATCCCGACCTACGGCAGCAAGGAAGCGATCTTCACCCTCGCACAGCTCGTCGTCGACCCGCACAGCGAGCGCCGGCTGGTGCTGATCACCGAGCCGGGGTATCCCGTCTACGACCGGGGCGCCCGCTTCGCCGGCGCGGAGGTCCAGGCGCTTCCCCTGCTCGAGGAGCACGGGTTCCTGCCCGATCTCGACGTCGTGGGCGACGAGACCTGGCGGCGGACCGCGATCCTCTGGCTCAACTACCCCAACAACCCGACCGGCGCGGTCGCACCGCTCGAGCTCTTCGTGCGCGCGGCGGAGCTCGCGCGCGAGCACGACTTCCTGCTCGCGTCGGACGAGGCGTACACCGAGCTCTGGTTCGAGGGGCCACCCCACTCCGCGCTCGAAGCTGGGCTCGACCACGTGGCCGTGTTCAACACGCTCAGCAAGCGCTCTTCGATGACGGGCTATCGGTCCGGATTCGTGGCGGGCAGCGCCGAGCTCATCGCCGCGCTCAAGCAGTACCGGCCGAGCGTCGGGACGGCGCCTCAGGAGTTCGTCCAGCGCGCGTCCGTCGCCGCCTGGGGTGACGAGCAGCACGTCGAGCGGACACGCGAGGTCTACCGGGAGAAGCGCGGAGTGCTGCTCGACGTGCTCGAGCGCAAAGGCGTCCGCTCGGCCGGAGGGCCGGCGACGATGTATCTCTGGCTCGAGGCGCCTGCCGGCGAGACGGCCGATGAGCTCTCCGAGCGACTGCTCGAGCATGGGCTGATCGTCTCGCCCGGAACGTTCTTCGGGCCGAGCGGCGGGGGCTACTGGCGTATGGCGCTCGTCCCGACGATCGAGGAGTGCAAGCGGGCTGCGTCGATCCTCGACGAGGCGCTGTGACGCCGGAGCAGGTCGAGGAGCTGATCGCCGCGCTCGACCGCGGCGAGACGCGCGTCGCGGAGAAGGTCGACGGCGAGTGGCGGGTGAACGAGGAGGCGCAGCGGGCGATCGTCGAGTACTTCCGCCTGCGGGAGTTGGAGCCACAAGAGGTCGGCCCGTTCGAGTACCACGACCGAATCCCGCTGAAGCGGGGCTACGAGCAGCTTGGAGTGCGTGTCGTCCCGCCCGCGACGGCCAGATACGGCGCCTACCTCTCCCCGGGGGTGATCCTGATGCCGAGCTACGTCAACATCGGCGCCTGGGTCGGCCCGAACACGATGGTCGATACCTGGGCCACCGTCGGATCGGGTGCGCAGATCGGAGCCGACGTCCACCTCGCGGGCGGAGTCGGGATCGGCGGCGTGCTCGAGCCGCCGGGCAAGCGGCCGGTGATCGTCGAGGACGGTGCGTTCATCGGCTCGCGCTGCATCCTCACCGAGGGCGTGGTCGTCGGCGAGCAGGCCGTCCTGGCGCCCAACGTCTCGCTCACAGCCTCGGTACCGGTGATCGACGTCACCGGGGAGGAGCCGGTCGAGCACCGTGGCTGGGTGCCTCCGCGGGCCGTCGTGGTGCCGGGCACGCGGCCGAAGGAGTTCCCGGCCGGCACGTATCAGCTCGCGTGCGCCCTCATCGTCGGGCAGCGCCGCGAGTCGACTGACCTGAGGACGAGCCTGAACGACGCGCTGCGGGAGCATGGGATCGGGGCGTAGCGCGGTCCCGAGCGGTCCCATCCCAAACCCCCACCCACCCACGGGGAGCTCACGCTAGCGGGTTGAAGCCGGCGTGAATGTGAAGGAAGGGTGGCTATTCGAGCTCTTCGGCCGGGCCCGTGAGGTACGCGCGGCCGTGCTCCAAGCGGACGCGCAGGTCGCCGCCGGGGAAGTGCACGACGACGACCTCGCCGTCTCCGTGCGTCGCGGCGGCGACCGCGACGGCGCTCGTGCCCGAGGACGAAGTCTCCCCCACCCCACGCTCCCAGACCCGCGCGCTTACCTCACCGGGCGCGTCGACGTGAACGACCTGGACGTTCGTTCCCCTTGGAAAGCGCGGGTGCGCCTCGAGCATCGGCCCGATGCGAGTGATCTCCTCCGGCCTGCCGCGGACGACGGCGTGCGGGTTTCCGACCGAGACGGGCGTCAGCTCGAGCCCTTCGACCCGCTCGGAGGCTCCCACCTCGACCGCGCCGAGATCCTGCTCGATCAGGCCGTCCGCGAGCGCACTGGCAGCGACCTCGCGCGGACCGACTCGGATCCGCACGTCGCGGGCCCCGGTCTGCTCGATGAGCCACGCCGCCGCGATCCGGGTGCCGTTGCCGGACATCTCCGGCTCCGAGCCGTCGGGATTCCAGATCCGTACCTCCGCCCAGTCAGGACCGGCCTCGACGACCTCCACGACCCCGTCGGCGTCCCCGACCGCGCGCCCCACCTCCTCCGGCGTCAGCTCAGCGCCCTCGACCAGCAGGTAGACGTTCCCGAGCGCGTGCCATTTCGAGGATCTCATCGGCGGTCTCGCCTGGCGGGCGATCCGCCCGAACGCTAGCGAGGCCGGGCATCCGGCGCATCCACTTGCGCTGGTATGCCGCATAGCGGCGCGTCCGGACGACGAGCGCACGCAACGCCTCGTCCGGCGGCAGTTCCGCCACCTCGCGGAGGCCGTGAATGTGGCGCGCAGTGGCGGAGATCGGCCCCCGCAGGGCCGTCCTCACCTCATCTTCGACTCCTAGCTCGAACATGCGGCGCGTGCGCTCCTCGATCCGGCGCTCGAGCACGTCCTTCGGCAGGTCCAGACCGAAGACGAGCGTCGGGTGGCGCATCTCCTCGCTCCAGAGCCGGTCACGTTCGGGCCGGAGCGAGAGGCCCGCCTCTGCCAGCTCGAGCGCGCGCACGACTCGGCGGCGATCGTTGGCGTGTACCCGAGCCGCCGAGTCCGGATCGTGGTCGGTCAGCAGCTCGTGAGCACGCTCGGCCCCGAGCCGGTCGTAGACGCGCTCCCAGTGCTCGCGCCGACCGGGGTCCGGCGCAGGTGGAAGCTCGAGGCGCCCGAGCGCGGCACGGAGGTAGAGACCCGTTCCGCCGACCACTACAGGAGTCCGGTCACGACCGAGGATCTCGTCGATGCTCTCGTGCGCGAGTCGCTGGTACTCCCCCACCGAGGACTCGTGACCCAGCTCCCAGATCCCGACGAGATGCGCCGGAGTGGGCGATTGGTTCGTCAGGAGCGGCAGGCCCCGGTAGACCTGCATCGCGTCGGCGGAGACGAGCTCTGCCGGAATGCGCTCCGCCAACGCCTCCGCCACATCGCTCTTGCCCGACGCAGTCGGGCCGAAAATCGCGAGGACGAGCGGCACCGAGGCCTAGGCGGCCGCGGAGACGAACTGCTTCCCACGCAGCGTCGTCGAGGTGGCGCCGTCGATCCGGACGTCGACCAGCTCGCCGGGCTGCGCCTCGCCGGCGAAGTTCGCGGTGGTGTTCCGCCGCGTTCGGCCGCGGAGGAGGGACGGCTCGGTCCGGCTCGGCCCCTCGACGAGGACCTCCTCCACTCTGCCGATCCGTTCCAGGTTCCGCCGCTCCGCGACCCGCTGCACGACCTCGATCAACCGCTCGATCCGCTGGTGCTTGACCCGCTCCGAAACCTGGTCGGGGAGCTCAGCGGCCTCCGTGCCACGGCGCGGCGAGAACACGAATGTGAACGCGCCGTCGAAGCCGACCTCCTCGACGACCTCGACCGTCTCGATGAAATCTGCCTCGGTCTCGCCCGGGAAGCCGACGATCAGATCCGTGGTCAGCGCGAGATCCGGAATCGCCGCGCGCATCCGCTCGACCAGCGCGAGGTAGCGCGCCCGGTCGTACGTGCGCCGCATTCGCTTGAGCACGCGGCTCGAGCCGGCCTGGAGCGGCAGGTGTGCGTGCTCGCAGACGGCATCGCACTCAGCCAT
>JBARRS010000201.1:0-3331 GCA_049644345.1 Gaiellaceae bacterium | reverse complement strand
ATCTGCTCTCGCTCCCCGGCGATGAGCGCGCCGGTCGCGCCGTGCGTGCGGCGCGCCTAGCGTCGAACGCGGCCGAGCGCGCACTCGCCGCGCGCTGACCGTGGTCGTCTGCGTCTCTTGTGGACGGGAGAACGCGGACGACGCCCGTTTTTGTTCGGCCTGCGGAGCACCGCTCGAAGGGGCCGAGCGCCCGTCCGAGGTCCGCAAGACGGTCACGGTCGTGTTCTCCGACGTCGTCGGTTCGACCGCGGTGGGCGAAAGCCTCGATCCGGAGTCGCTCCGCCGCGTGATGTCACGCTACTTCGATGCGATGAGCGCGATCGTCGAACGGCACGGCGGCACGGTCGAGAAGTTCAGCGGCGACGCGATCATGGCCGTCTTCGGCATCCCACGCCTGCATGAGGACGACGCGCTCCGGGCCGTCCGCGCCGCCGCCGAGATGCGTGACCACCTCGCAGAGCTCAACGAGGAGCTCGAGCACGACCACGGCGTGCGGCTCGAAAATCGCACCGGCGTCAACACCGGCGAGGTCGTCGCCGGCGACCACGCCACGGGTCAGCGCCTGGTCACGGGCGACCCGGTCAACGTCGCCGCGCGGCTCGAGCAGAACGCCGCGCCCGCCGAGATCCTGATCGGTGTCGACACGTATCGGCTCGTCCGCGACGCAGTCCGCGTGGAGCAGCTCGACCCTTTGCAGCTCAAAGGGAAGGCCGAGCTGGTGCCCGCATACCGGCTGCGCGAGGTGTTGGCCGATGCGCCTGCTTTCGCGCGCCGGCTGGATGTCCCCTTCGTGGGCCGCCAAGGCGAGCTCGAGCTCCTTCGGGGCGAGCTCGACCGCTGCATCGCCGACCGCTCATGCCGCCTCGTCACCGTGCTCGGCCCGCCGGGCATCGGCAAGTCGCGCCTGGTGCGCGAGCTCGTCGCCGCCCGGGAGGATGCCCGCTTCGTCGTAGGCCGGTGCCTCCCCTACGGCGAGGGGATCACGTACTGGCCGTTGGTCGAGATCGTCAAGCAGATCGCCGGCGACGACGTGTCCTCCGTCGCGGCCCTGGTTGACGAGGACCGCGAGCTCGTCGCCGAGCGGATCGCCGCCGTCGTCGGGCAGGGCGAGGCGGCGGGTGCACCCGAAGAGACCTTCTGGGCGGTCCGAAAGCTGCTCGAAGCCGTCTGTCGCAAGCGCCCGCTCGTCGTCGTGCTCGACGACCTCGAATGGGCGCAGCCGACGTTCCTCGACCTCGTCGAATACGTCCTCGGCTTCTCGAGCGACGCCCCTATCCTGATGCTCGCGGTCGCCCGGCCCGACCTGCTCGAGAACCGACCGTCGTGGACGGCTCCGCGACCCAGCGCGACCACGGTCTGGCTCGAGCCGCTCTCCGAGACCGATTCCGGGTCGCTTGTCGACCAGCTGCTAGCGGAGACGGCGCTGGACGATGAGCTGCGAAGCAGGATCCTCGAAGCGGCCGAGGGCAATCCGCTCTTCGTCGAGCAGATGCTGGCTATGCGCGCCGAAAACGGGAACGGCCACGTCGCGGTGCCGCCGACGATCCAGGCTTTGCTCGCTGCCCGGATCGACCACCTCGAACCGGACGAGCGTGCTGTGATCGAGCGGGCGTCCGTCGAGGGCCGCCTCTTCCACCGCGGTGCGGTCGGCGACCTCGCGCCACCGCACATTCGCTCCGCGGTGGGAGCCCATCTGATGACGCTCGCGCGGAAAGAGTTCATCCGCCCCGACCGCTCCGAGTTTCCGGGCGACGACGCGTTCCGCTTTGGCCACATCCTGATTCGCGACGCCGCCTACGGCGGAATGCCGAAAGAGCTCCGGGCCGAGCTGCACGAGCGGTTCGCCGACTGGCTCGAGCAGAAGGTCGACGAACGCGGGGTCCAGTACGACGAGATACTCGGCTACCACCTCGAGCAGGCCCGGCGGTATCGCACGGAGCTCGGGCCGGTCGACCAGAGGACGCAAGAGCTGGGCCGACGCGCGGGCGAGTACCTCGGCTCGGCCGGCGAACGCGCGCTCGCGCGCGCCGACCTCCCGGCGGCCTCGAACCTGCTCGAGCGGGCGATTAACCTTCTCCCCGACGAAAGCCCGCGCAATCGTGAACTTCGGCTCGCGCTCGGAGACACGCTCGTCGAGCTCGGCAACCTCGAGCAAGCTCGGAAGCTGCTCGACGGGCTCAGCGCAGACGCCGCCGCCGCGGGGGACCTCAAACTCGAGTGGCGGTCACGAGTCGCACGCGGGTGGGTTGAGGGACTCATGGTCTTGCTGCCGGCCCCAGCGGTCAAAGCGCTCGTCGACGAGGCCGTCGTGGCGCTCACGGAGCTTGGCGACGACGACGGGCTCGCGCGCGCGTGGCGGCTCGCCTCCCACGAGCGGAACGTGGTCGGAGACACCCCGGGAATTGGCGCCGCGATGCGGAAGGCGCTCGTGCACGCCCGCCGCGCTGGAAACGCGAAACTCGAGACCGAGGCGCTGTTTTGGATCGGGCTGGCTGCCTTTTTCGATGACACGCCCGTCGCCGAAGGACTCGCGATCTGCGAGCAGATCACCGAGGCCGCGCCGACGCCGCTCCGCCGTGCGCACGCGCTGATGTGGACGGGCGCGATCGAGACGCTCGGAGGGGGTGACGAGGGCCTCAACCGCGTCGCGGACGCGCGGATGCTCTACGCGGAATTGGGTCTGCGGACGCTCCACGGCGGCACGGCGATCGCGCACGGGATCCTCAAGCTGCTCGAAGGAACGCCCGAGGAAGCGGAGCCCGTCCTTCGCGAGGCCGCGGCCGAACTCGTGGGCTTGAAGGGGTACCGCTCGGCCGTTCTGGTGCTGCTCGCACAAGCGCTCTGCCGGCAAGGGCGCTACGACGAGGCGGACCAGGCGAACCGCGACAGCGAAGCACTGACCGAGCGCGAGGACGTCCTCCAAGTCTCATTGATTTCCTCGGTCAGCGCGGAGATCGCTGTCGGCCGCGGCGACCTCGATGAGGCCGAGCGGGCCGCACGCCAGGCAGCTCTGCTCGTCGAGCGGGCGGAAGGGAACGTCATCTGTGGCGACATCCTGATGGTCCTCGCCGAGGTGCTCCGCCGCGTCGGCCGAGCGACTGAAAGCCGCGAGTCTGCCGAGCGGGCGCTGACCCGCTACGAGCAGAAGGGCGTCGTCCCGGCGATGGAACGCGCGCGCACCTTCCTCGCCGAGCTCGCACCAGCCTAGGATCCGCGCATGCCTGACGAACCGGAGCTGATCGAGGAAGAAGCGCCGCTCCTGCCGGCCTGGAGCCTGCCGGCGGACGCGGTCGAGCGGATCGGGATCGGAGTCGAGTGGCCGGAGCGGGTC
>JBARRS010000200.1:0-3259 GCA_049644345.1 Gaiellaceae bacterium | reverse complement strand
GGTCGCCCTGCCGCTCGGCGCGCTCGGCTTCCATCTTCAGCTCGTCGATCCGCTTCGTGATCTCCGAGACTCGTTGGAGCGCCTCCTTCTCGGTCTGCCAGCGCGCGCTCAGCTCGTTCAGGCGCTCACGCGCCTCGGCGAGCTCGCGCTCGACCGGCTCGCGCACGTCCTTGGACTCGTTCGCCATCGCCGCGAGCTCGATCTCGAGCTGGCGCACGGCGCGGTCGGCCTCGTCGAGCTCCAGCGGCTGGGAGTCGATCTCCATCCGCAGGCGCGACGCCGCCTCGTCGACGAGATCGATTGCCTTGTCCGGCAGGAACCGGTCCGAGATGTACCGGTCGGAGAGCACCGCCGCCGCGACGAGTGCGGCGTCGCGGATGCGGACCCCGTGATGCGCCTCGTAGCGCTCCTTGAGCCCACGCAGGATGGCGATCGTGTCCGCGACCGACGGCTCGCCGACGAAAATGGCTGGAAACGCCGCTCGAGCGCCGCATCCTTCTCGATGTGCTTTCGGTACTCGTCGAGCGTCGTCGCGCCGATCGCGCGCAGCTCGCCGCGGGCCAGCATCGGCTTCATCAAATTGCCGGCGTCGACAGCGCCTTCGGCCGCGCCGGCGCCGACGATCGTGTGCAGCTCGTCGATGAAGAGGACGATCTGGCCTTCGGCGTTCTTGATCTCGTTCAGGACGGCCTTCAGCCTCTCCTCGAACTCGCCGCGGTACTTCGAGCCGGCGAGCAGGGCGCCGATGTCGAGTGCCCAGACGCGCTTGCCCTTGAGCCCCTCGGGCACGTCGCCGGCGACGATCCGCTGCGCGAGCCCCTCGACGATCGCGGTCTTTCCGACGCCGGGGTCCCCGATCAGGACAGGGTTGTTCTTCGTCCGGCGCGAGAGCACCTGGATGACCCGGCGGATCTCCTCGTCCCGGCCGATGACCGGGTCGAGCTTCCCCGCCTCGGCGAGCGCGGTCAGGTCGCGCCCGAACTTCTCGAGCGCCCGATACGTCCCCTCCGGGTCCTGGCTCGTGACGCGCTGACCACCGCGCACCTGCTTGATCTTGGCCTCGAGCTGATCGCGTGGAACGACCTCGAGGGCGAGGAGCAAATGCTCGGTCGAGACGTAGTCGTCCTCCATCCGCCGCGCTTCCTCGAAAGCCCGGTCGAGGACCCGCGAGAACGCGGCCGAGGCCTGCGGCTGCTGTTGGGTGCCCTCGACGGAGGGCCTCGTGCGGAGGGTCGCCTCGGCCTGCACGCGCAGCTCAGCCGGGTCGGGCACGAGCTGCTGGGGCAGCTCCTGGTCGAGCAGCGCGAGCAGCAGGTGCTCGGGGTAGAGCTCGGGGTTGGCGTTTCGGCGCGCAAGCTCCTGCGCAGCCGCAACCGCCTCCTGGCTCTTGAGTGTCAGCTTGTCGAAGTCCATGATCTCTCTTCCCAGCTCATTTATCTCCTCGCCCGAACGGGGAAGCGCGGCTGCTCGTACAGCACGAGGTCGCGCCGGTACTGCTTGCGCACCTGCTCGATCTCCTCGCGCATGCGCCGTTCCGTCTGGTCGAGCCGCTCCCGCAGGCGTCGTAGCTCGTCCTCGAGCCGGAGCACGGTCTCGACGCCGGCGAGGTTGAGCCCGAGCTGCGTCGTCAGCTGTTGAATCATCCGCAGCCGCTCGAGGTCGGCCTCCGAATAGAGGCGCGTGTTCCCACGCGTCCGCTGCGGCCTGACGAGCCCCTTCTGCTCGTACACCCGCAGCGTTTGCGGATGCATGCCGACGATCTCGGCGGCGACGCTGATCATGTAGAGGGGCCGGTCGTCCATCACGAGAAGAGCGCCTCCCTCGGGTTCTCGCGGTTGGCCTTGGCGAGCTCCTCCAGCAGCTCGCGCTCGCGCTTGCTCGGCTTCTTCGGCACCGCGATTCGCAGCCTTGCGATCACGTCGCCCTTGCCGCCGCCCTTCAGCTTCGGCGCGCCCTTCCCGCGAATCCGCAGCTGCCGCCCGTCCTGTGATCCGGCAGGCACCTTCAGTGTCACCTGCCCCTCGGGCGTGGGCACTTGCACCTCGGCGCCGAGTGCTGCCTCGGTGTAGGTGACAGGTACGTCGACGACGAGGTCGTCGCCGCGGCGCTCGTAGATGCGCGACGGCTCGACCCGCGTGACGACGTAGAGATCGCCCGCCTCGCCGCCGCCGTAGCCGGCCTCGCCCTTGCCCTTGAGGCGGATGCGCGTCCCGTCGCGAACGCCGGACGGGATCTTCACCGTGTAGCGCCTCGTCCGCCGCTCGCGGCCGGAGCCGTGGCAGCGCGGGCAGGGCTGCTCGATCACGGTGCCGTTGCCGCGACAGCGCGGGCACGGCTGCGACAGCGCGAACAGGCCCTGGCTCTCCGCCTTGACCCCCCGGCCGTGGCACTCGGGACAGATGATCGGCGCCGTCCCGGGCGCCGCCCCCGAACCGCCGCACTCGCGGCAGGTCGTCTCGAGCTCGACAGGGATTCGCGTCTCGATCCCGCGCAGCGAGTCCTCGAACGAGAGCTTGACTTCGACCTCGACGTCCGAGCCGCGTCGGCCCCGGTCTTGCCGGGCGCCACGCGGTCCACGGCCCCCGAACCCGGCGAAGATGTCGCCGAAGACGTCGCCGAGGTCGCCGAAATCGAAGCTGAAGTTGCCGCCCTGGAAGCCGCCGCCCGCGCGGCCGTCGCCGGACCCGAACGCGTCGTACTGCTTGCGCTTCTCCGGGTCGGAGAGGACGTCGTAGGCGGCCTGCACCTCCTTGAAGCGCGCCTCGGCCTCTTTGTCGCCGGGATTCCGGTCCGGGTGATGCTGGCGCGCGAGCTTTCGGTACGCCTTCTTGATCTCGTCCGGCGAGGCCGACTTCGAAAGGCCTAGAACCTCATAAGGGCTCTTACTCGCCGTCGCCACCAGGCGCCGCCTCCTTCGCCCCGGCCACCACCACCCTCGCCGGCCGCAACACGCGGTCGCCGAGGCGGTAGCCCTTCTGGAGCACCTCGATGATCGAGCCCTCCTCCGCCTCGGCCGGCTGCGAGAGGAGCGCCTCGTGCACGTGCGGATCGAACCGCCCGTCCGTCTCGACCTCCTGGACGCCCTCCTTGCGCAGCACGTCCTCGAGCGAGCGGTGAACGAGCTTGACGCCCTCCTCGAGCTTCTGGCTATCGCCCCTGGAGTGACGTACCGCAGCATCCATGACACGCTCCAAGTCGTCGAGCACCGGCAGGAGCTCCTTCACCAGCCGCTCGTGGGCGCGCGCGACCAGGCTCTCCT
>JBARRS010000199.1:0-2476 GCA_049644345.1 Gaiellaceae bacterium | reverse complement strand
GCGATCCGCCGCCCGGACGACGTCCGAGCGCTCGTCCTCGCAGGCTCTGCAGGGATCCGCTCGGCGACGAAGCGGTTGCGGCTGGCGGTGACGATGGTCTCGCTGGTCCGGCCTGCCCGCTACATCGCGCCGCACCGCGCTCGGGTTGCGCGCTCGCCCCTCCTCCGCATGCTGACGTTCGGCCACTGGGGCGCTGCCGACCCGCTGGCGCTCTCCGACGCGGCGGTCGATGGTTTCCTCGTCGGGCCCGCGTTGCACACCGACACCCTCAGCGCGGCGAAGGCGCTCGTGGTGGAAGACCCGCGCGAGGAGCTCGAGCTCGTCCGCTGCCCGGTGCTCATCCTCTGGGGCGCCCGCGACAACCAGCTGCCCATGGAGGACGCGTTCGAGTACGCGCGCCGCCTGCGCGCGCCACTGCGGACGATCGCCGATTGCGGCCACCTGCTGATCGGCGAGCGTCCCGAAGCCTGCCTCGACGCGATCGAATCCTTCCTTGGCTAACCTTTCAACTCGCTCGGGGTGTGGCGCAGCCTGGTAGCGCGCTCCGTTCGGGTCGGAGAGGTCCCCAGTTCAAATCTGGGCACCCCGACTGAGCGCCGGGGAACCTCAAACGGTTCCCCGTTCTACTTTTCCCAGGCGGCAACCTCGTAAGCCGCGCCGATCGGGGAGCCGATGCATAGGAGCGTCGTCGGGGAGGCGACTGCTTCGAACTTCCGCTTCACGCTGGGCTCGAGCGCGACCGCCGAGCCGGCCGGGACCCTGACCTCCTCGCCGTCGAGGGTCGCCTTTACCTCGCCCTCGTGGACGAAATAGACCTCCTGCTGGTTTGAAGCGCTCTCGTCGTGCTCGGGGATGAGGACGTTGCCCTCGTCCTTCGTGACCGCGTTGATCCCGAACGCAGTGATTCCGAAGTAGTGGCGGATCGACTTCCACGTCGCCGGCCAGTCGTCCTTGACCGGCGGGATCTCCTTGATCGCCGCTACCTGCCACCCTTGCGCCACGGCGCAAACCTAACGAAAAACGCCCGGACCGACGTCCAGACCGAGCGCCGAGGCGCCCGCCGCAGCGCCTCTTCACGCCTCGCCTCCTGGCGCACCCACGCTCGGTGGCGCGACCCACGGCCTGCGTAGCGCTGTCTCCAGTAGACGGGGCTCAATCTACGTCTCGCAGCCATGGGCGAGTGAGCACGACGAGGAACATAGCCGCCGAGATGAACGCTCCGCCGGCGATCAGCGTCCCCGGAGCAGCGACGTTCGCGATCGCCGCGGAAACCGCGAGCCCGATTGGCATCAACCCGAAGCTGCCGAAGAAGTCGAGGCTGATCACCCGCGAGAGCAGATGCTGCGGCACGAGCTCCATCAGCATCGTCTCCCAGACCGCGACGCCGAAGCCGATCAGGATCCCGCGGCAGACAGCAAACACGCCGGCGACTGAGTACCAGGGCGAAAGCACGACGCCGGCGATCGCGATGCTGTTGAGGAACCAGATCCAGTACGAGACGACGCCGCGCTTCCGCCGCGGCTGCAGCTGACCGAAGAGGAGCGTTCCGATGACCGTGCCCAGGCCCAGCAGAGTCGTCAGCAGCCCGTACGCGCCGACGCCGCGATGGAAATGCTCTTTGACGAGCTTCGGCAGCAGCACCTGCTGCGGTGCGAACTGGAGCATCAGCACGAGGCCGAAGAGCGAGATCGTCACCCACAACCACGGGATCCTCGCGACGTAACGCGCGCCCTCGGCGATCTCGCGCAGCGTCCCTTCGCCCGTCGGCGTGTCGATCGGCCGTGGGCGCGCGCGCAGCATCAGCCCGGCCGAGACGAGGAACGAGCCCGCCTCGAGCGCGAAGACCGAGGCCGAGCCGGCGGAGTGGTAGACGCCGGCGGCGAGCGACGGGCCGATCAGGAGGGCGCCCCACCGGGCGACTCCCATCAGGCTGTTCGCCGACGGGAGCGCCGGTGGCTCGACGACGAGCGGGACGATTCCGCCGACCGCCGGATAGAAGAAGCCGTCGCCGAGCCCCACAACCGCGGCGAGCGCCAGCAGCGTCCAGAAGCCCAGGTGGCCGGCGGCGTCGAGTCCTGCGATCGCGGCGACCGCGGCGCAGCGCCAGACGTCGGAGACGATTATCATCGTCCGCCGCTCGTAGCGGTCGGCTACCGCTCCCCCGATCAGCAGCGTCGCCAGCAGAGCGGTGCCCTCACCCGAGAGGACGACGCCGAGCTTCCCGGACCCGGCGAGCGTGAACGTCTTCCAGGCGAGCGCTGTCAGGAACGCCGCGTCGCCGATCAACGAGACGGCCTGACCGCTCCAGAGCAAGCGGAAATCGCGGTGCCGCAGCGCGTGGAACGCCCGCGCGCGACCGAAAGGCTCGGAGCTCGCCTCCACGGCTCAAAGCTATCCTCTGACCGTGTCAGAGCTGCTTCGCGTCGCCTGCGTCCAGCTGACGAGCCGGGACGACAAAGAGGCGAACCTCGAGAAG
>JBARRS010000198.1:0-48047 GCA_049644345.1 Gaiellaceae bacterium | reverse complement strand
AGGTTGACGAGCTTGCGGGGGACGACGATCGCCTGCCGGATCTCCTTGCCGTCCAGGTGTGTCTGGACGCGCGGCGAGGCCTTTGCACGTTCGATCAACTCGTCCTCCGAGCTGTCGACCGCGACCTCCATGCGGTCGCGCACCTTGCCGTTGACCTGGATCACCAGCTCGAACGTCTCTCGCTCGAGCAGCGCCGCGTCGGCGACCGGCCACGGCTGCTCCCACAGCCGCTCGTGGCCGAGCCGCTGCCACAGCTCTTCGGCGACGTGCGGCGCGTACGGCTGGATCAGCGAGACGGCGGTCTCGGCCGCGAAGCGAGCCCCCGGCGCGCCCGGCGCTCGTCCGAGCTCGTTCACGAGCTCCATCACGGCCGCGATCGGCGTGTTGAACTGGAAGCGGCGGCCGATGTCGTCGGTGACCTTCGCGATCGTCTGGTGCGCCGTGCGCACGAGCGGCCCGTCTGCGGATGCAGCCGGCGCCTCCGCGGCCTCGTTCACGATCCGCCACAGCCGGCGGAGGAAGCGCGAGATGCCTTCGACGCCTTCCTCGGTCCACTCCATGTCCTGGTCGGCCGGCCCCATGAAGAGGATGTAGAGCCGGACCGCATCTGCTCCGTACAGCTCGACCAGCTGATCCGGCCCGGTCACGTTCCCCTTCGACTTCGACATCTTCGTCCCGCCCTGACGGACCCAGCCCTGGTGGAAGAGGCGCTGGAACGGCTCGCGGAAGCCGAGCATGCCGAACTCGTTCATCGCCTTGACGAAGAAGCGGGAGTAGAGCAGATGCCCGGTCGCGTGGTCGATCCCGCCGATGTACTGGTCGACCGGCATCCAGTAGTCGACGAGGCGGCGCTCGAATGGCGCTTGGTCGTCGTGCGGGTCGCAGTAGCGCAGGAAGTACCACGCTGAATCGACGAAAGTGTCCATCGTGTCGGCCTCGCGGACGGCCTCGCCGCCGCAGCGGGGGCACTCGACGTGCAGCCACTCCTCGTTCGACGCGAGCGGCGGCTTCCCCCGCGGCCGGTAGTCCTCGACCTCCGGCAGCAGCACAGGCAAGTCCTCCTCCGGCACGGGCACGGCGCCGCATTCCTCGCAGTAGACGATCGGGATCGGGCAGCCCCAATAGCGCTGCCGCGAGAACGACCAGTCGCGCAGGCGGAAGCTGACAGCCGGAGCGGCTCGGCCCCGCTCGCGCAGCCACTTGACGATCGCGCGCTTGCCCTCCTCCGCCGTCATGCCGGTGAACTGCGCCGAGTCGACCATGACGCCGTCCTCGTCGATCACCTGCTTGACCGGGAGGTCGAAGCGCTCCGCGAACTCGAGATCGCGCTCGTCGTGTGCGGGGACGGCCATGATCGCGCCCGTGCCGTACTCCATCAGCACGTAGTCGGCGACCCAGATCGGGATCCGTGCCTCGTTCACCGGATTCGTTGCGAAGCGGCCGGTGAAGACCCCGGTCTTCTCACGTTCGGGATCGAGACGGTCGGCCCCGCGGGCGACGACTGCATGGCGGGCGTACTCCAGGGTCTCCTGCTCGTGAGGCGTTCCCTCGACCATCTTGGGCACCAGTGGATGCTCCGGCGCGAGGACGAAGAACGTGGCGCCGAACAGCGTGTCGGGACGGGTTGTGAAGACGGGGATGTCCAGGTCGAGCTCCTCGACGCGGAACAGCACCTCGGCGCCCTCGGAGCGGCCGATCCAATTGCGCTGGATCGTAATCGTCCGCTCTGGCCAGTCGATCAGCGCGTGGTCGTCAAGGAGCGCATCCGCGTAGGCGGTGATCTTGAAAAACCATTGCTCCATCAGCTTGGCCTCGACCTGGGCGCCACAGCGCTCGCAGCGGCCGTCGATTACCTGCTCGTTCGCCAGCACGGTCTGGTCGTTCGGGCACCAGTTGACCGGAGCCTCCTTCCGGTAGGCGAGGCCCGCCTCGTAGAACTTCAGGAACAGCCATTGCGTCCAGTGGTAGTACTCGGGCTCGTGCGCAGACGTCTCGCGGTCCCAGTCGATCGCCCAGCCGAGCCGCCGCATCTCCCCGCGGATGTGGTCGATGTTGCGCTCGGTGATCTCGCGCGGATGACCACCCTCGCGGATGGCAGCGTTCTCTGCCGGCAGCCCGAACGAGTCGAAGCCCATCGGCCGCAGGACGTCGAAGCCGTTTCGGCGACGGAAGTGGGTCAGGACGTCACCGAGCGTGTAGTTGAGGACGTGCCCCATGTGGAGCGTCCCGGACGGATAGGGCAGCATCTCGAGCATGTAGAACTTCGGGCGCTCGGGCAGCGCGCCGAGCGCGGGGTTGGGGGTGTAGAAGACCCGCTCGTCCTCCCAGACCCTTTGCCACTTCGCCTCGATCTGCTGGGGTTCGTACCGGTCCATCCGACCTCCGAAGACAAAAAAGCCTCTCGAATCGAGAGGCCGTGGGAAGCTGCCGCGACGCCGCCGCGTTCGCTTCCTGCGCTACTCGAGCAGCTGCTCCATCGCGTCGAACGATACCAAGCGCTAGCGTCGGCGTCGTGAGCGTGACCGGCTTGCTCGACCTGTTTCCAGACACCGCCGCGGTCGAGGGCGGCCAGCTCCTCGTCGGCGGGGTCACCGCGCCCGAGCTGGCCGAGCGGTTCGGGACGCCGCTCGTCGTCTACTGCGAGCAGACTCTGCGCTCTCGCGCGCGCGTGTACAGAGAGGCGGCGCCGGAGGCGGTGGTCGTCTACGGAATGAAGGCCTTTGCGAACCTCGCGGTCCTGCGCCTGCTCGTCGCGGAGGGGCTCGGCGCCGACGTCTCCACGCTCGGCGAGCTGGAGTTTGCGCTCGCGGCGGGCGTGCCGCCGGAACGGCTGGTCGTCCACGGGAACAACAAGAGCGACGAGGAGCTCGAGCATGCCGCCGACGCTCGCGCATGGCTCGTCGTCCTCGACGCACAGGATGAGATCGAGCGCGCCCTTTCAGCAGGCGTCCAGCGGGTGCTCGTCCGTGTCACGCCCGGGATCGAGGCGGAGACGCACGAGGCGATCCGCACCGCGCATTACGGCTCGAAATTCGGCCTGCCGCGCGACCAGGCGCTCGACGCGATCGGCCGGGCCGGCGACGCCGGCCTCGACGTCGAGGGGCTGCACGTGCACGTCGGCTCGCAGCTGCTCGGGCTCCAAGCGGCCCTGATGACGGTGGACTGGCTCGCCGCCTTCGCCGCCGAGTGCCGAACCGAGCTCGGCTGGACTCCGGCGGTGCTCGACCTCGGCGGCGGGCTCGGAATTCGCTACGTCGAGGAGGACCAGCCGCCGGCGATCGAGCAGTTCGTCTCGGTTTTGCTCGACCGGGTCGAGCAGGCCCTCGCGCTCCAGGAGCTGCCGCGGCCGAAGATCGTGCTCGAGCCCGGCCGCTCGATCGTCGGGCCGGCCGCCTGTACGCTCTACCGCGTCGGCACGATCAAGCGGGCGAGCGAGGCGAGGACGTACGTCGCGATCGACGGAGGGATGTCGGACAACCCCCGGCCGCAGCTCTACGGCGCCCGGCTCTCGGCGCTGCTCGCAAACCGAGCGGACGAGCGGCCGGCGGGCTCCTACGCCGTCTGCGGCAAGCACTGCGAGGCGGGCGACGTCCTGATCGACGGCGTCGACCTGCCAGAACCTCGCCGCGGCGATCTACTCGCGGTCCCGGCGACCGGCGCCTACACCCTTGCGATGAGCTCGAGCTACAACGGCGTGCCACGGCCGGCCGCCGTCCTCGTCGGGGGCGGCGAGGCGCGTGTGATCAGGCGGCGGGAGACGGTCGAGGACCTGCTCCGCTACGAGGCGTGACTAGGCGGCGAGTCCGGGACGGACGAGCCGCGACGGTGCGACCAGCCTCGCGTCGTTGACGCTCGGGTTGACCGGCTCGCTGAGCGGCGGCGCGCCGAACGAGGCGGCACGCCGCTCCTCGGGCGCATCCGCATAGAGCGTCGTCCGCTGCCGCGGAGTGCGACCGAGGGCGCTAATCGCCGCCTCCATCCTCTCCGGCGACAGCTCCTGCCCGTGATCCGCGCCGGCGGCGCGCGAGATCGACTCGTTCATCAGCGTCCCGCCGAGGTCGTTCGCGCCCGCACGCAGAGTCGCCTGCGCCCCGCCGACCCCGAGCTTCACCCAGGAGGCCTGTATGTTCGTGACCCACGGGTGGAGGACGAGGCGCGCCGCCGCGTGCACTAGCAGCGCCTCCCGGAACGTCGGCCCCGGTCGCGCGAGACCCTTGAGGTAGATCGGGGCCTCCATGTGCACGAACGGCAGCGGGACGAGCTCTGTGAAGCCGCCGCTGCGCCGCTGCTGATCGCGAACGCGCAGAAGGTGACGTGCCCAGTGCCGCGGCGCGTCGACGTGGCCGAACATGATCGTCCCCGTCGAGCGGAGGCCCACGCGGTGAGCGACGTCGTGGACGTGCAGCCACTGCGCGGTCGTCACCTTGTCCGGGCAAATGAGGGCGCGGATCTCGTCGTCGAGGATTTCGGCCGCGGTGCCGGGCAGCGACGCGAGGCCCGCCTCACGCAGGCGCTCGAGGTAGTCGCCCAGCGGCACCCCGAGCGTGGCCGCGCCCTGCCAGACCTCGAGCGCCGAGAATGCGTGCACGTGCAGGTCCGGCAGCGCCCGCTTGACCGCCTCGCAGACCTCGACGTAGAAGTCGCCCGTGAATCCGGGGTGGATGCCGCCCTGGAGACAGACTTCGACCGCCCCCCGCTCCCAGGCCTCCTCGCAGCGCCGGACGATCTCGTCCAGCGGGACCAGGTATGGCCGGCCGCGCAGATTGGCCGCCAGCTTCCCTTTCGAGAAAGCGCAGAAGCCGCAGCGGAAGTAGCAGACGTTCGTGTAGTTGATGTTCCGGGTGACGACGTAGCTGACCGTGTCGCCGCAGACCTCGCGGCGGAGGCGGTCGGCAGCGCGGCAGACCGCGTGGAAGTCGGCGCCGCGGGCGGAGAGGAGCGCCGTCGCGTCGTGCTCCTCGAGCGCGACCTCGTCACGCACCTTGGCGAGCGCCTCGGCAACTCGTCGTGACGGTTTCGGCACGGCTCCGTCTCCCACGCGTGCGGTTTTCGGCGATACGCTCGCCGTGGGGAGGAGGCTGGGTACGCCGTCCCAGATGTCCGGAATGGGCACGGCCGCGCCCGCCGCCCAGGCGTCCTCGCGGCCGAGACCGTCCGCATCTGCCCGCCGCAGCACGTGCGGCAGCACCGACCGGTCGATCCACCGGGCATCGATGTACTCCGGGTAGACCGGCAGGCGCGGGGCGAGCCGGAGCTCATGAGCCTCCGTTGCAGCACGCAACCGCTCGACCTCGGGCCACGGCGCCTCGGGGTTGACGTGGTCGACCGTCACGGGCGAGACGCCGCCCCAGTCGTTGATCCCGGCGTCGAGCAGGTGCGGGAAGTCGTCGTAGCTCAGGTTCGGCGGCGCCTGGATGTTCATCGCGGAACCGAGCACGAGCCGCGCGGCGGCACACGTCCATAGGAGCTCCTCGAGCGGCGGCTCCGGGAACGCGGCCATCTTCGTTCCCGGCTTGGCTCGGAAGTTCTGGACGATCACCTCCTGGACGTGGCCGAAGCGGTCGTGGAGGTCGCGGATCGCGAGCAGCGCCTCGATTCGCTCCGCGCGCGCCTCGCCGATCCCGATCAGGATCCCGGTCGTGAACGGCACCGCCGCCTCGCCCGCGGCGGCGACCGTTTCCAGGCGCCGCTCGGGCAGCTTGTCGGGCGAGCCGAAGTGGGGTCCCCCACGCTGCGAGAGGCGCGCCGACGCCGTCTCCAGCATCAATCCTTGCGAAGCGGACACTTCACGCAGGGCCGCGATGTCTTCAAGGGACATCACCCCCGGGTTCATGTGTGGCAGCAGCCCTGTCTCGTGAAGCACGAGCTCCGCGCACCGGGCGAGGTATTCCAGCGTCGTCTCACAGCCGAGCGCCGTCAGCTCGTCCCGTGCGGCCCGATAGCGGAGCTCGGGCTTGTCTCCGAGCGTGAAGAGCGCCTCGCGGCAACCGGCGGCCGCCCCCGCCCGCGCGACCGCGAGCACCTCGTCCTCGCTCATGTACGCGCGCTCGCCACGACGAGGGGGCCGCGCGAACGTGCAGTAGTGGCAGACGTCGCGGCAGAGCTTGGTCAGCGGGATGAAGACCTTCGGCGAATAGGTGACGAGCGTCCCGTGCCCGGCGTCACGCAGACGGCATGCCTCCCGCGCGAGCTCCGGCCACCGCTGTTCGACGAGCGCGAGGGCGTCCCCGGCGGCGAGCGGCTCCATCCCGCCGGAGCTTACGTGCTCAGCGGACGGTGACGAGCCCGCCCTCAAAGTCGCGTAGAGTCGCGCAGTCAGACGACGAGGGAGGACACGGTGTCGGAGCAGAACAAGGTGGCGATGCGGCGTTTCTACGACGATGTCGTCAACAAAGGAAACGTCGACCTGATCGACGATCTCCTGACTGAGGACTTCCGCGAGTACGAGCAGCTTCCGCCGGGACTCGAGCCCACGCGGGAGGGCGTGAAGCAGCTCTTCCGAACTTTTCGGGAAGCCTTCCCGGACCTCAGGTTCGAGGTCGAGGATCTGCTCGCCGACGACGACAAGGTCGTCGCTCGGATCACGATCCGAGGCACGCACGAAGGCGAGTTCATGGGAATTCCGGCCACCGGGAAGAAGGTCGAGTTCGGCGGAATCGACATCGTCCAGTTCCGGGACGGCAAGGCCGTCGCCCACTGGGGCGTGAGCGACACGGCTGGGATGCTCGAGCAGCTCGGTGCGATCCCTGCGCAAGCGGGCGCGCCGGCGTAGCGTCTACACAGCCGCGCGCAGCTCGTCCGCCTCCGTGACCGGCGCCTTGCAGGCGAAGCGCTCGCAGATGTAGACGGCGGGCCTGCCGTCCACGAAGTCCTTGCCCTCGAGCAGGGGCACTGTGTCGGCGGGGCCGAAGGCGACGACGGCGTTGGGGTCGAACGGCGCGAGCGCCGCGCGGGCGACCTCGTCGGCCGGCGAGCCGACGATTGCGAGCTCTCGGGGCGGCGCCAGGTAGAGGTCGAGCGCGCAGAGCGAGTGCGCGAAGGCCTGCGGCGCACGCGGAATCGCGTCACGGATCAGGCGGAAGACGGAGACCGCGCGGCGCTCGAGCTCGTCGTCGCCCCAGATCCGGGCAAGCCGGAGCAGGACGAAGGCGAGCATCGAGTTGCCGGAGGGAACCGGGTGGTCGTCCAGCTCCTTCTTTCGGGCGACGAGCCGCTCACCATCGGAGGGCGTCATAAAGAAACCGCCGCGCTCCTTGTCTGCGAAGAGCTCGACCGCGAGCAGCGCGAGCCGCCGCCCCTCTTCGAGCCAGCGCAGCTCGCCGGTCGCCACGTGCAGCTCGTAGAGGCCGTTCGCAACATCGGCGTAGTCCTCGAGGTAACCCGTGCCCCTCGCCTCCCCGGCTCGCCAAGTGCGATGAAGCCGCCCGTCGTTCGAGAGCGGGCCGAGCAAGAACTCGGCTGTCGCCCTTGCCGCGTCGAGGAGGTCGGTCCGGTCGAGCCGGCGTCCGCCCTCCGCGAGCGCCGCGAGCGCGAGCCCGTTCCAGGCGGCGACCGCCTTGTCGTCGCGCAGCGGCTGGGGCCGCCGCGCCCGCTGCTCGAGGAGCCGCTCCCGCAGCGTGAGGTCGAGCTCGCCACGGATCACGAACCGCCCCTGCTCGAACGGCTCGAGCAGCTCCCCTGGCACGTCCTCCTCGGGACTCCACGTGTACGTCAGCCCCTCGACCCCGTCGGTGTCCGCGTCTTGCGCCGAGGCGAAACCGCCCTCGGGCAGGCGCAGCTCGCGCAACATGTACTCGAGCGTCTCCTCGGCGACATCCCGGTAGCGCTCCTTTCCCAGCACGAGCCAACCGTGGAGATAGACCGGGACGAGCAGCGCGTTGTCGTAGAGCATCTTCTCGAAGTGCGGGACGAGCCAGCGCTCGTCGACCGAGTAGCGGTGGAAGCCGCCGCCGACGAGGTCGTACATCCCACCGGCAGCCATCCCCTCGAGCGTCCGCTCCACCATTTCCGTCTCGCTTCGCCGCAGCAGAAACTCGAGCGCTGAGGCCGGCGGGAACTTGGGCGCACGACCGAAGCCGCCCCACTGCGGATCGAACTGCTGCCTGAAAGCGCGTACGGCCTCCACGAGCAGCGACTCGGTCAGCGGCTCGCGCGACGCGTGGATCGCGGCCGACTCGCGGAGGTATTCGAGCAGCGCATCCGCCTGGCGCGCGACGTCGGCCGGCCGGTTCCGATAGGCGTCCGAAGCCGCGACGAGCACCTGACGGAAGCTCGGCATCCCGTGGCGCGGCTCGGGCGGGAAGTAGGTGCCACCGAGGTACGGCTCGCCCTCGGGCGTGAGGAAGACGGTCATCGGCCAGCCCCCGGATCCGGTCAGCGCGACGACCGCATCCATGTAGAGCGAGTCGACGTCGGGCCGCTCCTCGCGGTCGACCTTGACGCAGACGAAGCGCTCGTTCATCAACCGCGCCGTCTCCGCGTCCTCGAACGACTCGTCCTCCATCACGTGGCACCAGTGGCAGGCGGCGTAGCCGACGGAGAGCAAGATCGGCCGGCCCTCGGCCCGGGCGTGCTCGAGAGCCTCCTCGCCCCACGGGTACCAGTCGACGGGGTTGTCGGCGTGCTGCAGGAGGTAGGGGCTGGTCTCGTGCGCGAGGCGGTTCATCGAGAGGGAGTCCACGTCCAGAGCTCCACGACGTTTCCGTCCGGATCTGTGACATACGCCGCGCGGGTCTCGTTGTCCTCGAAGTGCTCCTCGTGCGGCTCGCAGCCGTGCTCCCGCAGGCGCGCGACCGCGGAGTCGTAGTCGCTCGGATCGATGTGCATCGCATAGTGGACATGGACGCCGCCGCGCCCGTCGGCGATCCCGACCTGCGGAGTCCAGAGCCCGATCCGGGTCTGGTCGCCGGCCATCAGCCAAACGCGCTCGTCGGATCGCCGGAGGACCGGCAGCCCGAGCACCTCGCTGTAGAAGCGCGCGGCCCGCTGGAGGTCGAGCACCTCGAGAACGAGCTCGTTCACGCCGGTGACGGGGATCCCGCCCACGACGACACGATAATGGCGCGCATGCGGCTCGAAACCGAGCGCCTCCTCCTTCGGCTGCCCGAGCCGACAGATGTCGATGCATTCGCCCCGTTCTTCGCCGATCCCGAGGTCGTTCGCTACACCGGTGGCAAGACGCGGACGCGACGGGAGACCGGGGAGATCCTGCGACGGATGGGCGAGCACTGGGACCGGCACGGCTGTGGCCTCTTCGTCGTCGTACAAAAGGAGGACGAGCGGCCGATAGGCCGGGTGGGGATCCTGATCTGGGACGGCGACAGCTGGACGCACGCGCTCGCGCGTGCTCCACGCGGTCGGGTCGAGCACGAGATCGGCTGGACGTTCGGGCGGGCGTACTGGGGGCAGGGCTTCGCGACCGAGGCGGCGGTGACGGTCCGCGACTGGGCTCTCGACGGCCTCGGTCTTCCTCGCCTGATCTCCCTGATCCAGCAGGGAAACGACGCATCGGTGCGCGTGGCGCTCAAGCTCGGCGAGGCGCTGGAGCGCGAGAACATGCCCGGGCCTTTCGTGGGAGCAACCGATCTCTACTCGCTCGCGCCGGCAGGAAACGGGCCGGCGCGGTAAACCTGGCCCTCGAGCCGTCGGCCCAACACGCCTTCGAGCCACTCCGAGATCGCGATCAGCGCGTCGAGGTCGACCCCCGTCTCGATCCCCTCGCCCTCGAGCAGGTAGACGAGATCCTCGGTGGCGATGTTCCCGGTCGCGCGAGGCGCGTAGGGACAGCCGCCGAGGCCGCCGACGGAAGCATCGAGGACCGTCGCGCCCGCATCCAACGCTGCGAGCGCGTTCGCGTAGCCCGTCGAGCGCGTGTTGTGGCCGTGGAAGCCGGCCGCGCTCGTCCGCTCGACGAGGGCGCGCACGGCCCGCGGCGTCGCGACCCCGATCGTGTCGGCGAGAACGATCTCCTTGCCGTCGAACCGCGCTGCGAGCTGGGCCACGGTCCCCGGGTCGACCCTGCCCTCGTAGGGACAGCCGAACGCCACGCTGATCGTCACGGTCCCCGGCCGGTCGGCGGCGGCGAGGATCGCCTCGACGCGCGCGGTCGCCTCCTCGAGCGAGGCGTTCCCGTTGCGGCGGTTGAACTCTTCCGTCGCGCCGAGCGCGCAGTTGACGCGGTCGAGGGAGGTCTCGCGAAGCCGCTTCCAACCCTGCTCGTTCAGGACGAGGCCGGCGTACTCGGTGCCGTCACGCCGCTCGATGCCCGCGACGACCTCCTCGGCGCCCGCCATTTGCGGGATGCGCTCGTCGCGGACGAAGCTCACCGCCTCGACGCGCGGAAGGCCCGCGGCGGCGAGCCGGTTCACGAGCTCGGCCCGCACAGCAGGCTCCAGCGTCTCCGGCTCGTTCTGGAGCCCGTCGCGCGGGCCGACGTCGCAGATCGTCAACGGCACGGTGTTGAGTTTGCCAGCCGAATATTGGATGGTTCGTGTGCAGAGCGAGGGCCGGGAGGAGTCATGGCTCGCACGCCGCTGCTGGGCAGGGTCGAGGAGGCGGAGACGCCGGAACGCATTTGGCGTCCCGAGCCATATTAGAGTCGACGTTGGAGCGTCGATGAGAAAGCGCGTGGCGGCGCCCGCCTCAGCGGCCAAGGAGAAGGGCTTGCCCGAGCTCGCACCCGGGAGGGGCGGCTACGCGCACATGTGGCGGCGCCTGCGCCGGAACCGCGTCGCCGTTGTCAGCGGGACTTTCATCCTCCTTCTCGTCATCGCCTGCTTCATCGCCGAACCGATTGCGGAGCACCTTCTCGGCCACGGGCCCGACGACATCTTCTCGTTCGGCGCGAACGCCAACGGCAAGCCGGTCGGGCCATGGACACACGTGCCGACGTTGCCTGCAGGAGAACCGGTGACTGCGAAGACGCCGCGGACGCTCTTCATCCTCGGCGGCGACGGCCCGCTCGGCCGCGACGAGTTCCTCCGTCTCCTTGCCGGCGGTAGAACGTCGCTCGAGGTCGCGCTTGGGGCCACAGCGCTCGCCATCCTGATCGGTACGACGCTGGGCGCGATTGCCGGCTTCTACGGCGGCTCGATCGACGTAGTTCTGTCGCGCCTGTCCGAGTTCGCGATGGGCTTCCCGATCCTCTTCTTGTTCATCGCGATCGGGCTGACGACGATCAGCATCCGAGTCAACACCGTGACGCTCCGCGGAGTGTTCGTCCCGGGGGCGCTGGGACTGATCCTCGTGATCGGCGTCTTCAACTGGTTCTACCTCGCCCGCGTTGTCAGGGCACACGTGCTGTCGCTCCGCGAGCAGCAGTTCATCGAGGCGGCGCGGATGATCGGCGCCCGGAACATCTACATCGTGCGGAAGCACATCCTGCCGCACCTCGTCGACACGATCATCGTCTACGGGTCGTTGATCGTCGCCGCGACGATCATGCTCGAGGCGGCACTCTCGGTTTTCAACCTCGGGATCCCGGTCCCGAACGCCAGCTGGGGCAACCTGATCGCGACGAACTGGGGAACCCTGCTCATCCCCGGCGGCCCAACCACATACCAGACCTCGTTCTGGACGACGTTTTGGCCGACGGCTGCGCTGTTTGCCACCGTCTTCGCCTTCGCCCTTTTCGCCGAAGGACTCCGCAGCGCTCTCGACCCCTACGGCAGCTGATGTGGGGCTACATCATCCGGCGCTTGCTCTCCGGCCTGGTGGTTCTGTGCGCCATCACGATGGTGACGTTCCTGATCGACCGCGTTGTTCCGTTCGATCCCGCCTGCGTGGTCTTGAACTGCTTCGGTTCAGGAGCCGCGACACCGGCACAGCTGAAGGCCGAGGATCACCGCCTCGGCGTCGACCGGCCCATCTACGTCCAGTACGGCAAGTTCGTTTGGCGCCTGATCCGCCACGGGAGCTTCGGCAACTCCTGGCGAGGGGTGGAGATCGACACCGCGCTCAGGGCGGCGCTGCCCCAGACCGCCTCGATTGTCCTCGGCGGAGTGTTCGTGCTCCTGCTCTTAGCGATTCCACTCGCCGTCGTCTCGGCGACGCGCGCGCAGACGCTGATCGACCGTACGATCCTGCTCGTCTCGATCTTCGGCATCGCCTTCCATCCCTTCATCATCGGTTTCCTGCTCCGGCGCACCTTCGCCGAGCATCTTCACCTCGCCCCGGCCTATGACTACTGCCCGCTCCACGGCCAGGCCGCCGTCCTCTATCCCCCCAGCCTGAACGGGCTGCTGCCGCCTTCGGGACAGACGTTCAAAGCCTGTGTCGGTCCCCTTGGCTGGGCCCACCACCTCGTCTTGCCCTGGTTCACGTTCGCGCTCTTCTTCCTGCCCATCTACGTCCGCCTGATCCGTGGGCGCATTCTCGAGACGTTTCAGCAGCCGCACGTCGCTGCAGCGCGCGCAAAGGGAGCATCCGAGTTGCGCCTCCTCCGCTCACACGTGCTCCGGCTAGCGCTATTGCCCTTGGCGGCGATGGTCGCGCTCGACATCGGCGGCGCGCTCATGGCCTCCATCTACATCGAGTACGTCTACAACTTCAATGGACTCGGGAAGCTCGTCGTGAGCCTGCTCGCCGGCGACCACATCGGCTACGACTTGCCGCTGATCGCGGCGATCTTCTTCACCATCGCCGCGATCATCGTCGTCTTGAACCTGATCGCCGACCTCGTACACGGCTCACTCGACCCGCGCGTCCGCATCCGTGCAGACGCCTAGCCGGGAACCACACCCCGAGCCAGGATCATTGCGAGCTCCTAGCTGCGCTCGAGCCCCTCGAGCCTCCTCCCTGCCTCGGCGACGACCTCCTCGGCGCGGCTGACGTCACCGTCGGCGAAGCTGCTGCCGGCCTCGTGGTAGATCTCGACGAGCGCCCATGAGCGTCCGTCGACCTCGAGGGGCAGCATCATCACCGTCTCGAGGCCGAGCTCCTCGAGCACGCGGGCCTCGCTCGGATCGGGAGCTTCCTCGGCGAGCGAGACGATGCGGGCCCGCCTCAGCTCGAACACCTCGCGGGTCAGCGGGTAGTCGCTCAGGAGGTAGCCGTGGCCGAGGACGAGCGTCTGGCCTGTGCGCGTGTATTCGGCGAGCTCCACCAGCAGCTCACCGATCAGCCGTGAGATGGCACAGCCCGCCGCGTCGAGCTCCTCGACCAGCTGACGGCACGTCTCCCGGAGCAGACGGGGGGCAGAGCCCTTCTGCACGGGCCGATTCTCGCTAGTCGAGACCCGACGAGTCCACCTTCTCGGGCCGGATCCGCACCTTGACGCGCCGCTCTTCAGGGCTGCGCCAGGGGTACTCGTCCTTGCCGAGGTACTTCTTCGCGAGCTTGTCGATCTGCTCGTCCGCGCCCTCGTCGACGAGCTCGGCTTCTCCGCTCAAGGCCACCCACCGGTAGGGGTCTCGTGGATCGACCACGAGCAAAGAGATGCGCGGGTCGCGTTCGAGATGCCGCTCCTTCGCCCGGCCGCGCGCCGTGTTGAAGGACGGATAGCTGTTCTCGCGATCGACCCAGACGACGGTCGAGTGCGGCGAGCCGTCACTCCTCAGGGTCGTCACCGTGCCCACGAACGGGTTGTCGAGGAACTCGCTCTGTTTCTCGGTCAGGTTCGCCATCACACCTCCTTGGTTTTCTGCTCAACGTGCCGACGCGGTACCGTCTTCCCCCGATGGGCGTGCTCCTACTCGCCGGGACCCGCAAAGGCCTGTTCCTTCTGCGGAGCGACGAGGCGAGGCGGAGATGGGAGCTCGAGGGCCCGACGCTCACGGGCTGGGAGATCTTCCACGCGACGCTCGATCGTCGCAACGGCGTCCTCTACGCCTGCACGAACAGCCTCGTCTACGGGGCCACTGTTCACCGCTCGAGCGATCTGGGTCAGAGCTGGCAGCGGGCGGAGCAGCTGGGCCTTCCCGAGGAGAGCGGGCTTGCGCTCGAGAAGACCTGGCACATCGAGCCGGGACGAGAGCGCGAGCCGAACACTCTCTGGCTCGGTGGCGCCCCCGGCGTCCTCTTCCGCTCGGAGGACGGAGGCGATGTGTGGGAACCGGTCCAGGGGATTCTCGAGCACCCGACGCGTGAGCGCTGGCAGCCGGGCGCGGGAGGCATGTGCTGCCACTCCGTCCAGCTCGACCCGAGCGACCCGAACCGCGTCTACATCGCGATCTCCGCCGCGGGCGGCTTCCGAAGCGACGACGGCGGCGAGAGCTGGACGCCGATCAACCAGGGCGTCGCGGCCGAGTTCCTCCCTGACCCGTATGCCGAGGTGGGCCAGTGCGTGCACAAGCTGCTCCTCCACCCCGAGCGACCCGAGCGCCTCTGGCAGCAGAACCACTGCGGCGTCTACCGCTCGGACGACCGCGGTGAGAGCTGGGAGCGCCTCGAGGGCAACGGCCTGCCGAGCGGCTTCGGCTTTCCGATCGCACTGCACCCGCGTGAGCCCGACACGGCCTTCGTCGTGCCCGAGGTGGGCGCCGAGAACCGCGTGACGACGAACGGGCGCGTCGGTGTGTACCGAACGAAAGACGGCGGCGCGAGCTGGGAGGAGTGCTCGCACGGCCTTCCGAATCCCGGTTGGGGCGCAGTGATGCGGGAGGGAGCGGCATCCGACCGGCTCGACCCGGCCGGTGTCTATTTCGGGACGCAGAGCGGCTCGGTCTTCGTCTCTCCGGACGAGGGGGGCGAATGGCTCGAGGCGGCATCGCATCTCCCACCGGTGCTCTCAGTGGAGGTGGCCGAATCGCCCTAGTGCTGCTTCCGTCGATGCTCGCCGCCGAGGCCGGGGGCCGGAACCGCTTCGAAACGGACGCGCCGACCGTCGCCGAGGCGCTGCGGGCGCTGCCGATCGCGAACCTGCTCTTCGACGAGCGCGGCGACCTGCGTCGGCTCGTCAACGTCTACGTCGATGGCGTCGACGTGCGAGACCGCGGCGGGCTCGATGCGCCGCTCGCCGAGGAGACGGTGCGGATCGTCGGCGCAATAGCCGGGGGCTAGGGCGCTCGGCGCTCGGCGAGCAGGAAGTCGTACACCTCGCGGAGGTTCTGGATCGCCTGGGCGACGTCTCCGGGGTCGGCATCGCCCCTCTCGGTCAGATTCGCGATGTCGCGCGCAGCGAGGTAGTCGGCGACGACGTCACGATCGTCGCCTTCGAACGTAACCGGCTCCCCGAGGTCGAAGCCCCGAGCGATCAGCATCCGCTCGACGAGGTCCGCCAGCTCGGGCAACGCCTGGTCAGGCGACTCGTGCAGATCCTCCTCGAGCGACGTGAACTCGGTCTCCCACTCGTGCCGGTCGAGCCCTGGCTCCTGCATGCCGGATCTGTCGCCGCGACCGAGGCGCGTCAAACCTGGGAGGGTCTGAGGAAACGCGCGGCTCGCTTTGCCAAGCGCCCCACTCGCTTCGCCAGGCGCCCCACTCGCTTCGCTAAGCGGCCGACGACGAAGATAGGCCTCACGCCTGAATTGTATGAGGTGGCGTCGGCCTAAAAGCGTCGCATCTAGAGCAGCTTTTGCCCCCGGGTCTCCCGTCCGAACGTTGCGGCGACGAGCCCGCCGGCTGCCATCACGAGGGCGACGAACGTGAGTGACCAGGTCGTCCCCCCGGTGGCGTCCTTCAGGTGGCCGAAGATGTACGGCCCCGCGATCGCAGCCGCCTTCCCCACTCCCTCGAGCAGCCCGAACGCGCTCGAGCGCAAGCGCGTGGGGAAGAGCTCGGACGTGTAGGGGTAGACGGCGCCCCACGCGCCGAGGTTGAAAAAGCCCGTGAAGAAGAGCGCCGCGAGATGCGCCTCGGGCGAGCCGGCGACGGCAAAGGCGTACGCGGAGAGCCCGCCGAGGAGCAGGAAGGAGGCGAGTGTCGGCTTGCGCCCGATCCGCTCCACGAGCCAGATCGCGGCCGCGTAGCCGGGGAACTGCGAAAGCGCAGAGAGGGCGAGGAGGACGTAGACGTCCATGTGGAATTTGTCGAATGCGACCACGAACGGCAGCCAGAGGAAGAGGCCGTAGTAGGAGATGTTCAGCGCGATCCAGACGGCGATCATCACCGCAGACGTCCGTCGCAGTCCCGGCTCGACTAGCTCGCGCGCAGACGAGCGCGGCTCCTCCGGTGCAACGAACGTCTCCGCCTCGACCGGGCTGCCGGTGATCTCGCCGAGCACGGCGGCCGCCTCCTCCGTGCGCCCTTGACGGGCCAGGTAATAGGGGCTCTCCGGCAGCGACAGCCGCACGACGAAAGCCATGAACGCGGGGAACGAAGCCGCGAGAAAGAGCCAGCGCCAGCTCCAGCCGCCGCCGACCTGTACGAGGAAGAGGTACGAGAGCCCGGTCGCGAGCAGGAGCCCGACCGGCCAGAAGAAGTCGAGCAGGACGAGGAGACGGCCGCGACGCTGTGGCGGCAGGTACTCGGCGAGCATCGACGGGTCGACGACGAGCATTCCGCCGAGGCCAAGCCCTGCGAGGAAGCGCAGCGTCATGACCGACCACGGCCCCCAGGAGAGCGCTGTCGCCGCGGTGAAGACCGCGTACCAGAGGATCGAGAACTGGAAGATCTTCCGGCGGCCGATCCGGTCGGCCGTCCGGCCGAGGACGAGGCTGCCGACGAGAGAGCCCGCGAGCGCGGCGCTGTTGACGAGCCCCTGGAGGGCGCCGCTCAGGTGCCAGATCGCCGTGAAGGTGGGCGCGAGAAAGCCCACGAGCAGGATCTCCATCGCCACGAACGTCCACGCGAAGCCCGTGACCAGCACCGCCTTGCGGTGGAAGCGCGAGAATCCGCCCTCGCGCAGGACCTCTTCGACGTCACGCGGCCTCGCGACCTGCGGCACCGCCTTCGATACGACCGTCATCTCGCTGTCTCCGGTAAGTTTTCGACTTAGAGGCTAAAACCTTGCGCAAGTCTACCAACCCAACGCATGTCTCGCTCGCCGTCGTGCTCCAGGTTCGCGACCGAAAGCTCCAGGCTCTTCTCTGGCAGCGGGCACGCGAGCCGTTTCTCGGCGCATGGTCCCTGCCCGGCGGCTACCTCGAGGCAGGCGAATCGCTCGAGCAGTCGATCAGGCGTCACCTCGCGGTCAAGGTCGACGTCCGTGAGCTCTCTCACCTCGAGCAGCTCGAGACGCGCAGCGACCCCGACCGGAACCCGCGCGCGTGGCAGCTCGCGACGGCGTACCTCGGCCTCGTTCCCCGCGACGTCGATCCGGAGCTGCCCGGCGACACGCGCTGGCACTCGGTCTCGCGCCTGCCGGAGCTGGCCTACGACCACCGCGAGATCACGCTCGCGGGGCGCGAGCGACTGCGCGCGAAGCTTTCCTACACGAACGTCGGCTTCGCGCTCGCGCCGCCGGAGTTCACTATCTCCGAGCTCCGCGAGCTCTATGTCGCGGCGCTCGGCCACGACGTCTCAGCGACGAACCTCCAGCGCGTGCTCATCCGCCGCGGGGTGCTCGAGCCCACGGGCAAGCGGCGCGAGCCCGGCCGCTCGGGCGGCCGTCCCGCGGCGCTCTTCCGTTTCCGCTCACGGCGGCTCGAGATCACGGATCCGTTCGCGGTCTTGCGCCCGCCGGGCCGTTGACCTAACCTGGGCTGGTTCCGGCGGCGACCAAGGAGGTGCGCAATGCAAAGAGAGCGCTTTTCCACCTTCGGTCGCCGCGGCATCAGCTGACCTAGCTCCCGCGCGGGCCGAAGGCGCCGACTGGTCGGCGCCGACCAGAAGAGGACGTGCGGGCTTTGCCCGCGCGTCCGCTAAGGCGCCGACTTTCCTTCAACCGCAAAGGAGATCAGCTTGTCCGAGTTCACCCTGGCGCGCCTCGGCTGGACCGAGGAGCGCGAAGCAGAATGGGACCGGTCCGGGGACCTGGTCCCGGGACGCGTCGCAGTCGAACATCGCAGCGCGTACGTCGTCTACACCGAAGAGGGCGAGGTCTGGGCGGAGCTCGCCGGACGGCTTCGCCATCTAGGCGAGCTGCCCGCCGTCGGCGATTGGGTCGCTGTGCGCCCGCCTGCGACGATCGCAGCGGTGCTGCCCCGCCGGAGCGCCTTTACCCGCCGGGAGCCGTTGGAGACGGCCGAGCAGGTGCTGGCAGTCAACGCCGACACCGTCTTCGTCGTGATCGCGCTCACCGACCGGGACTTCAAGCTGCGCCGGCTCGAGCGCTACCTCGCGACGGCTTGGGAGAGCGGCGCCCAGCCCGTGATCGTGCTTACGAAGACCGACCTCTGCGCCGATGTCGGGGGCGCCGTCGCCGAGACGGAGAGCGTCGCGTTCGGCGTGCCCGTCCATGCCCTCAGCGCCGTCACGGGCGAGGGGGTCGAGGGGCTCCGGCCGTACTTCGCGCCGGGACAAACCGTCGCGCTGCTCGGATCGTCCGGCGTCGGCAAGTCGACGCTCGTCAACCGGCTCGCCGGCCGGGAGCTGCTCGCGACTCAGGAGATCCGTACCGACGGCCGCGGCCGCCACACGACCACGCATCGCGAGCTAGTCCTCCTTCCCGACGGCGGGCTCGTGCTGGACACCCCAGGTCTGCGCGAGCTGCAGCTCTGGGACGCGTCGGACGGGGTCGAGCAGACATTCGAAGACGTCGCCGCTCTCGCGGCAGGTTGCCGCTTCTCCGACTGCGCACACGAGCGGGAGCCCGGTTGCGCCGTGCAGGCGGCAATCTCCGGCCGGGCCCTCCCGCGCGAGCGCTTCGAGAGCTACCAAAAGCTCCAGCGCGAGCTCGCACACCTCGAGCGGCGGGTCAACCAGCAGGCGCAGGTCGAGTACGGGCAGCAGATCCGCCGCGATGCCCGCCGGCGGCGGCGGACGCAGCGGGCACCAAGGAGGCGAGCCTAGAGCTAGGCGAGCGCTTGTGCGATCCGGCGCTGGAAGTCGACGACGAGCTGCTCGCTCTGCTCCAGCAGTCGGCCTCGCTCGACCATCCCCGCGGCGACACCGCGCTGGACGTCCTCGACGAGCGCCGAGTCCTGCCGTCCGATCTCGTCGTCGAAGACGAGCAGCTCGCGCGCCCACTCCTGGTCGGCTTCCGGCGCGAAGAAGTAGTCGAGCAGCCGGTCTGTCCGCCCGGGCCCCGCGGGCAGCATCGGCCCGATCGAGAGGTTTGCCCGTCCGGGAAAGATGTTGATGCCGGTATTCGGCCAGAGGAAGTGGAACTGACTGCGCGATACCTCGCCGCTCGGGTCGTAGTTGCTTGTCCACGTCTCGCGCAGTTCGCCGAATTGCGACGAGAAGGTCTCCCCCAGCTCGAGACGGTACGAGTCAGGTGAGACATCGACGAGCGCGCTGAACCCCGGATGCGCGACGGCGCAGTGGTAGCACTCGAGGAAGTTCTCGCAGACGAGCTTCCAGTTCGCCTCGACCGACCACTCGCTCCGCTTGTGGAACTCGAGCCCGTCGACGTCGACGCCGACCGATGCCACGAGCTCGGGGAGGTTCCGCAGCGTTTGCTCCAGAGACGGCGCGTCCGGATCGGGGTTCGCGAACACGAACGGCCCCCACAACCCGGCCTGTGCGGGCAGCAAAGACAGCTCTCCGGCCTCGAACCCGGGCTCGCGCTCCGATCGCGGCGCGGCGAGCAGTGACCCGTCCAGCCCGTACGTCCAGGCGTGGTAACCGCACTGGAGCGTCTCCCGCTTCCCGTCACCCTTGGCCACGGGCGCGCCGCGGTGGCGGCAGACGTTGACGAGGGCGCGGAGCTCGCCCTCGCGGTCGCGCACGAGAACGAGCGGCATTCCGCCGACCTGCCGCGCGAAGTAGCGGCCGGGCTCCTCGAGCTCGCCCACATGCCCGACGTACTGCCACGCGCCACGGAAGATCAGCTCCTGCTCGCGCCGGAGAATCTCGGCGTCCGCATACCACGCCCACGGCAGGGTCGTCTGCATGCCGGGGAATCTACTCACGCTTTGCGAATCCCCCCCAGCCGAGGGATGCGCGGCATGTAGTGACCGCCGATGCTGAGCGCGAAGCTCGCGATCGAAAGGAGCATGCACGGGGGTTCTTGCGGCCACTCCCGTCCCACGGACATGGCCGCCCGAATCAGAACCCTCGTCCCCGCACTCGCCGCGCTCTCCCTCCTCTTCGTGGGCTCCGCGCACACGGCCGCCCTCTCCACGCCGAGTCCCCTCACTCCAGCCGGCGGGGCAGTCGTCGAGTCGCTGCCGGGGTTCGCGTGGTCGCCCGTCGCGAATGCCGACCACTACGAGTTCCAGTTCGCAGCCGACGCCGGCTTCAACTCGCCCGTGCTCGGCCAGGGCGAGGATCAGTTCACGACGCGCAACACGCGCGCGACGCTCCAGAAGACAGTCCCGAACGGCACGTACTGGTGGCGCGTCCGCGCCGTCGACGCAAACGGCGGCGTCTCGGCGTGGTCTGTCGGCCGCGAGGTAGTGAAGCGCTGGTCCGCGGCCGGTGCAATCCAGTCACCTCCCGGCGGCTCGTCGCTCACCTACCCGTCGAACCCGGTCGTCCTCTCCTGGTCTCCGGTCGCGGGGGCGGCGCAATATTTCGTCTCGGTCGCGAGTGATCCGACGCTCGGCTCGCTCGTCCTCAAGTACCAGAACCAGGACAACCCGAGCGGGCCGCCGAGCGTCGCCGCGACGAACGCGGCGATCACCGCAGCGCTCGCGCCCGGCTCGTATTACTGGAGCGTCACGCCCGTCGATGCTGAGGGGAACCGCGGCGCACCGTCGCCGGTCGCTTCGTTCAACTGGTCCTGGCCGTCGACGACGACCGCGCGCGTCACCGACCTAAACCCCGCGGGCGAGGTCTACGACCCGCAGTTCTCGTGGGATCCGGTTCCCGGCGCCGTGCGGTACGAAGTCGAGATCAACTCGACCTCCTATTTCGCTCCCGGCTCGAAGGTCTGTTGCAGCGGTACGACGATCGCGACCTCGCTCTCTCCCACCGTGCTCTTCCAGGACAACGTCTACTACTGGCGCGTCCGGGCGCTCGATCCCGACGGCAACGCCGGCGTCTGGAACTACGGGCCCTCGTTCAACAAGGCGTTCGACAAGGCATCGGCGAGCCCCCCTCCCGCGCCGACTGCGGTCACGAACCTGCACATGCGCGACAACGTCACCGACGACACGATCACAGCCGATGTAGACCACGACCTGAGCAACGGCTTCCAGACGACCACGCCGGTCGTCTCGTGGAATCCCGTACCCGGCGCGTCGAGCTATCTCGTCGAGATCGGCACCGCCACCGGGGACCCCCTGGATCCCTGCGACTTCAGCTCGCCGGTACTGACCGCGACCACGTCCGTCACTGCCTGGACGCCGCTCTCGCAGCGTGCCTTCACCATCCCGCAGCCGAACCCGTTCCCGTCCTTCACCTCGGTGGCGGAGGACACCTTCCCGACGCTCGTGCCGGGCACCTACTGCTTCCGCGTTCGCGCCAGAAGCGACCGCGCCGGCTTCACGGAGGTCTACGGCGACCCCACGTACCTGGGGCCGGACGGCAAGACCGACTGGAACACCCCGAACGGGCCGGCCTTCACCTGGACCGGCTATCCGTCGGGCAGTTCCCCGGGCTGCCTCAGCGGTTACCTCTGCGCCTCCGACTACCTCACGCCCGTCACCGGTTCCTCGGTCGGGATGACGCCGCTGATCACGTGGAAGGCGATGGCCGGCGCCGGGAGTTATTTCGTCGCGATCGCCAAGGACGACCACTTCAGCAACATCGTCGACGAGGGGTTCACGCAGATTCCGGCGTACGCGCCTCGAAACTCCCTCACTCCGACGACCTACGCTGACGAGACGACGAGCTACTACTGGATCGTCCTTCCCTCCCCCAATCCGGACGGCACCGGGGTGAAGACGTTCAGCCTTGCCGCCGCCCTGGGGAACTTCCAGAAGCAGTCCACCCCGCCGTTGCTGATCTCGCCGGCGAACGGCACGGCGTTCCTCGACCAGCCGACCTTCCGCTGGTCCGCGGCCACGGGCGCGCGAAAGTACGAGCTTCAGGTCGCCCAGGATCCAACGTTCGGTAATCCGATCGATGACGTCACGACCGACGCGACTTCGTACTCCAGCAACAGCACGTATCCAGCAGACACCGTCCTCTACTGGCGCGTCCGCGCAAGCGACGAGAACGGGATCGGATTGACTTGGTCCGATACGGGCACGTTCCAGAAGAAGCTTGCGACGCCGGTGCCGAGCCCGAACAACCCGACCTCCGGCGACGCGCTTCCGGTCTGGTCGTGGAGCCCGATCCAGGGCGCCTCGAGCTACGACATCGCGATCGACCAGCCCAACGGTCAGACGCGGGAATTCGACGGCATGAGGGCGCCGGTCGGCTCGTTCATCAAGATGACGGGCACCGGCGTATGGCACTGGCGCGTCCGGGCCGAGTTCCCGAAGCAAAGCTTCGGGTCTACCCCCGGGCCGTGGTCGGCATCGACCGCCTTCACCAGGACGATCGGCGAGCCCGGCGGCCTCCACACGGACAGCAATCCCGATCACGTGCTTCTCTCCTGGAACTCGAAGTTCGGGATCAAGAACTACAAGGTGCAGATCTCGTCGCGGCCGGACTTCTCGACCACGATCGAGAACGTCACCACCGACAACACGAGCTACGCGCCAAGGCTCCTGGACATCGGCTACCTGAACGGCGGCGCGCTCTTCTGGCGCGTGGCCGGCGTGGACGCCGACAGCAACGTCGGCGACTTCAGCCCGGCTCAGTCGATCAGCCTGCTGCCGCAGCTGAAGCTCCGCGTCACTGGCAAGCTCCGCCGCCGTCGCTGGGCGACCGTGACTGTGTACGTCTCGAAACCGTCCGGCCTATCGCTGGCCGGCGCGGCCGTTCGCATCGGCGGCTCGGGCGTGAAGACGCGGACCACCACGACGAACAGGTACGGCTCGGTGACCTTCAAGCTGCGGCCGACCCGAATGGGCCGCGTCCTCCTCACCGTGCGGAAAGCCGGTTACCAGGGCGCGGCGCGGGTGCTGCTCGTCAAGAGGTAGCCGCCGCCCTCGCGGGTGCGCGGACGGGCGCGCGCAGGTGTCTCCTGCCGGCAACGAGAGCGAGCCCGTACAGCACGCCCACGAGCGGAATCAGCGCGCGGTAGCCGACGATCAGCGAGCTGTACTCGAGCAGCCCCCCGACCATGGCGCCGATCAGGTTCGCGCCGAAGGCGGTCGCCGGGGCTTCCACCTCCGCGAATCGCTGCGCGAAGATCAGGTTCGCGAGGAAGATCGGCACGAACGCGAGCGCGACCGCAGCCGCGAGCCTGGGCCAGAAACCGAGCCCGAGCAGCGACTCGGGCTGCACCGACCACGCGAGCCCGAGCGCGCCGAGGAGAAGCGCGTAGAGGAGCAGCGGCGGGGCTCGCCGCATGAGCCGGGCCGTCTCGACCGCGGCCAGCACCGCGACGAGCACGCCCGCAAAGACGAAGGCGTTCACGATCCACGTCGTCCCGAAGAGGAGTGCGAACTGAACGACGCTCTTCGTCTCGAGCAGCAGGAAGGCGGCTCCCATGAAGAACAAGTCGAGGTACGGCGCCATCACGCGCACCGGGCCGGCCACGGCCCTCGTGGCCACAACCGAGAGCAGCAGGATCAGCGCGAGCGTGAGAACGTAGAAGCCCGGGAGCGTGTTGCTGCGCAGGTACGGGAACGGGTGGTCGTCGGTGGCCGGCGGCGGAGCGGCCCGCCGTGTCCATGGATGCGGACAGGCGACGCTCGCCGTGGATCGGCCGATCGTCAGATCTGCGACCGGGCCGAGCACCGCGCCGCGCCCGAACTGCTCGTCGACGCAAGGCGCGTGCCCGAACGCCTCGTCGAGCGTCCGGGCGAAACGGTCGACGAGCCACTGCTTGCGGTAGAAGTTGTACATCGTGAACACGCCCTGATCGGTCAGGTGAGCCCGCGCTGTCCTGATCGCCTCGAGCGTGAAGAGGTAGCTCTCGAGCCGCAGCGAGGACTGGTTCGCGATCAGCGTCAGCGAATCGGGCAGCGCGAACAGGATCACGTCGTAGCGCCGATGAGTTCGCTGGAGAAAGGCCCGACCGTCCTGGACATAGGCGTGGACGCGCGGGTCGCGGTACGGCCGGCTCGGGTTCAGCGTGCGGCCGAGCTCGAGCAGCCGCGGGTCGATCTCGACCGCGTCGACCCGACGCGCGCCGTGTTGGAGCGCGATTGCGACGTCCACCCCGTTGCCTGCTCCGACGACCAGGACATTGCGGAGGGGGTTTCGGCGCATCCGCCGGTACGGAATGAGGTAGTAGCTCCCACCCTCACGGATCCGCGCCGACAGAGGCTCGATCGTCTGGTGCGGGATTCCGTTCACGGACACATGGATGACGGAGTGAACGATTGGGTCGCGCTGCGCCTTGACCGCGTAATACGGCGACCAGGTGAGATCTGCGGCGAACGACCCGAGACCGAGGGCCACGAGCATCGCCGCGAGCCCTGCCGTTTGGAACAAACGCAGCGAACGCCCGTAGAGCACGCCGAAGACGAGCGCAACGATCCCTCCCCACGCGAACGGGGGCAGGCCCGCCAGCGAGACGAGCGCGAAGACGACGACGCCCGCGATCGAGCCGAGGATGTCGTACCGGTACGCCTGGAGCGCCGGCATCGTCCGGAAGACGGCCGCCGCCTCGCTCGCGATCGTCGTCAGCGCCAGTGCTGTGACGACGAACACGAGCGGCAGGGCGACCCAGATCGGGATCCCGCCGGTGTGCGTGGCGGCGCCGAAGTAGATGTAAGTCCCGCCCGAGCGGTTCAGGCGCGTCGGGAAGAAGTAGACGAGAATGACGAGCAACCCGAGCACCGCGGGCGCGAACCGGAACAGCGCCGGTCGCGGTCGGAGAAAGCCGATCCCGATCCCGAGAAAGCTCGCAAGCAGGACGAAGTTCGTGAAGTACGAGAGGTAGATGACGAACGCCGCCGTCCAGCGAATCAGGACGAGCTCGACGAAGAGCAGCAGAAAGCTGAGCAGGAAGAGGCGGACCTGGCGAGGCATCCCCGTGGGACGCTAACGCAGGCGCCTCGAGCACGGCGAGTACAAGGCGGGGGGCTAGACTCGGTCAGCAGGGGATGCGACAGTGCTGCGGTCGTTATTGACTCGATGTGCCGACGTCACTGCAGTGCGCGCGCAGCGAGGCTCGGCGTCGACGCTCTTCTGATTACGCTCGGCGCCGCCGGCGGCCACCGCCTGCTCTTCATCATCCTGGCGGCGGTCGCGACGATGGTGACGGCCGCGTTGCTCGCCTCCACCGTGCGCGCCTCGAGGGCTCCGCAGGAGCTGGACCTCGACCGTCGCGACCGCCGTCGCCACCGGAGCCTGGGCGCAAGCGATCCTCGCGAAGCGCTGGCGCTCGTCGGCAACGCTCTAGCGGCAACCCATAACCCGAGGGCGCTTCTTCCCGTTATCCTGGAGGTGATGACGGAGGCGACCGGCGCCCGGGGCGGGCGACTGGTCGAAGGGGGCGAGGAGCTTGGCTGGATCGGCGACGTGAAGCGCAGCGACGAAGCGCTCCCGCTGGAGCTCGGCTCGGGAGAGGCGGTCGCTCCGACGCTCCTGCTCTACCCGCCGGACGAGGGCTTCACTCTGGAGACGCAAGAGCTCGCTGAGTGGCTTGCGTCACAGGCTGCAATCGCTCTCGAGAATGCGCGGCTCCACCACGTCGTCCAGCGCCAGGCGATCACGGACGAGCTTACGGGTCTCGTGAACCGGCGCCGCTTCATCGAAGCCCTGCATGCGGAGGTCGAGCGCAGCGAGACCCAAGGGGCCCCGCTCTGCCTCGTGCTTGCCGACCTCGACGACTTCAAGCAGGTCAACGACCGCTGGGGCCACCCGGCCGGAGACGAGGTTCTGCGAGCCTTCGCGCAGTTGATCCGCGACGAGCTGCGGGACGTCGACACGCCGGGAAGGCTGGGCGGCGAGGAGTTCGCGGTCCTGCTTCCGGACACAGAGCTTCCCGACGCTGCGGTGGTCGCCGAGCGCACGCGGCGTGCGTTGAACAAGCTGCAACCGACGTTCAGCGACGCTCCACTGGCGCAGACCGCCAGCTTCGGATTGGCGCAGCTCGAGCCGAACGAGACCGGGGACGAGCTGATGCAGCGGGCCGACGCCGCGCTCTACCGGGCCAAGGCCGAGGGCAAGAACCGTGTTTCGCCTGAGCCGATTCCGCAAACGTAGAAGACAGATGTCAGGTTCACGTCTCATACTTTGAGCAGTGCGAGTTTCGCTCAGCACCGTTCGCCTTACCTCGCTGGTCGCCGCCGGTATCGCCTCGGGCTACCTCTGGCGGACTGCATTCGAGGCTCCCGTCCCAGGCGCCCGTCTGCTTTCTCCCGCGGTGACACGCGCCGACCTCTGGCTTCAGCACCTTCTGGCGACTCCCAAGGTCGTGATTCGCGCTCAGCCCTCGCAAAGGGGCGCGGCTCGTGTGAAGGCGCAACGACCGACGAACGTACCGGTTGCGCGCGGGTCGACGTCCTCGGGCACGACCCTGACGTCCGTCGGGAACGGGAACCACGGAGCATCGCCCTCGGCCCCCGTAGGAGCACCGGCGCCTTCACCGTCGCCGAAACCGAAGTCGCCCGGGCCCGGACAGCCGCAGCCGCAGCCCCCGCCACCGCCTCCTCCTTCTTCGCCAACTCCTTCGCCCCCGGCTTTGCCTCCTCCGGCCTCACCGCCCCCGCCAGCTACATCGCCTCCGCCTGCTCCTCCCCCGCCCGTGGTGACCACGCCGGCCGCACCCGCCAAGCCGGAAACACGGCCCGGCCACGGATACGGCGACCGGAACCACACCCACACGGGCTCGGGCGAGCGCGATCGCGAAAGTAAGAAGTCCCCGCCGTCTGCACCGCCTCCGCCCCCTCCTCCCTCACCCGTGGTGACCACGCCCGCCGAGCCCGGTGAGCCGGAAACACGGCCCGGGAACGGGAACGGCGACAAGAACCACACCCATACGGGCCCGCCGGGCTGCAACAAGCAAAAGCACCCGAAGAAGTAGGGTCGGCCTAGAGCGCCGCCGGCGAATGACTCCCCGCGCAGGCGCGTAGTCTGGGCGGGGTGAGCGTCGTCCGGCACCTCACCGGCAACCGGCGGGTGATCGGCACCTTCGTCGCCGCCCTCCTGCTCGGCGTCGGCGCTGTGCTCCTGATCGGGAAGGCGACGAGCTACACGAAGCTCGCCGACTCGGTCAAGGGCGCTGACTGGCGCTGGGTGCCCCTGTGCGCTCTGGGCGAGGTGCTGGCCTACGCCGGCTACATCCTCGCCTACCGCGATGTCGCACGTGTGGACGACGGGCCCACGCTCGGCTACGGCCTGATCACGCGCGTCGTCGCGACCAGCTTCGGCGCCTTCGTACTCAGCTCCGCCGGCGGCCCCGCGGTCGACTTCTGGGCGCTTCGGCGAGCAGGCGCGAGCCGGAACGACGCGGTCGTTCGGGTGCTTGCGTTGAACACGCTCAAGTTCGGCGTGCTCGGGCTCGGAGCCGCACTTGCGTCGATCGCGCTGCTCGTCGGCGTCGAAGACGGCGCGCCGCTCGCGTTCACGATCCCGTGGATCGCCGTCGTCTCCGTCTGCGTCGCGCTGGCGGTGTGGCTGAGCGGGCCCGGCTTCGGCTCGCGCTTCGCCGGGGCCCCGACCGACCACGACCATTCTCAGTGCGGCCTGCGCGTGTTCGAGCACTGCGTCCGCTACCTCGCCCGCGAAGGCCTGTACGACGCCGTCCGCGGCGTCATCTACGTCCGCCACGTGCTGGCGCGCCCACTGCGCTACCCGGCGGGGGTCGTCGGCTATCCGCTCTACTGGGCCGGCGACGTCCTCTGCCTCTGGGGAGGTCTTCGGGCGTTCGGCGGCCACGTCGGCATCGCAGGCCTGGTGCTCGCCTATGCCACCGGCTACGTGATCACGATCTTGCCGCTCCCGGCCGGTGGAACCGGCGGCGTCGAGGCGGCAACGACCTACGCGCTGCACATGGTCGGAGTTCCGCTTGCACCGGCGCTGCTCGGTGTCGTGCTCTACCGGCTGGTCAACTTCTGGCTGCCGATCCTGCCCGCGGTGGCCGTCCTCCCCACGCTCCGCCGCCTCGAGAGCCAGCTGCGTGCCGGAGCGGAAATCGCTCCCGCACCCGCCGTGTGATGCCGCCTGGTTCGACGGAAAGCTAGGCTCGCGGCATGAAGCTCGAGGGCATTCACCACATCACCGCGATCACGGCAGACGCGCCGGGAAACGTCGAGTTCTACGCGGGCGTGCTCGGCCTGCGCCTGGTCAAGAAAACGGTCAACCAGGACGACCCGACCGTCTACCACCTGTTCTTCGCGGACGAGGACGGCAGCCCCGGCTCCGACCTCACCTTCTTCGAGTACCCAGACGCGGCCCGCGGCCGCGCGGGCGCCGGCATGGTCCACAGGATCGTCTGGCGCGTCGGCTCGAAGGAGGCCCTCGAGTTCTGGGCCGACCGCCTGGAGAAGGAGGGCGTCGCGACCGAGCGCGAGGGTGGAGCGCTGCGCTTCGCAGATCCCGAGGGGCTCGGCCTCGAGCTGCGTGCAGTCGAGACGGAGGACGCGCCGCTCGTCGCCGACCATCCGGAGATCCCGCGTGAGCTCGCCCTCCAAGGGTTCGACAGCGTCCGCGCCTTCAGCTTCGATCCCGAGCAGAGCCGGACCTTCGTGGAAGGATCGCTCGGCTTCGAGCCCCGGGAGAACGAGAGCTTCGACGTGCGCGGCGCGCAGCGCGGCTCCCTGTACGCCTACGACCGTGCCGACGCACGCGGAGTCGCCGGAGCCGGCACGGTTCATCACGTCGCCTGGGCCTCGCTCTACGACGAGCACGAGCACTGGCGGCGACGTGTCGTCGAGGGCGGGGGGCAGCCTACGCCGGTGATCGACCGGTTCTACTTCCGCTCGATCTATTTCCGTGAGCCGAGCGGCGTTCTCTTCGAGATCGCGACCATCGGTCCGGGCTTCGCCGTCGACGAGCCCGCGGAGCACCTCGGCGAGCGGCTCTCGCTGCCGCCGCAGTTCGAGCCGCTGCGTGAGCAGCTCGAGCGAACGCTGACTCCACTTCCGAATCCGCGGCCGGCCCGCGTGTGACCGACTACGGTCGGCCGCTCTGCTTCACGGGTCCGATCTAGCCGCAGTCGCCGGCGTCGCCTGCGTCCGCACCCGGCAACCGGCCCAGGAGCTCGGTCAGCGTCTTCAGCTCGGCGTCGCTGAAGCGCTCTGCGAAGACCGCGCGGATCTGCTCGAGGTGGCCACTCGAGGCGCTCTCGAGGCACGTCCGGCCATCCTCCGTGAGAACGGCGTACGTCACGCGTGCGTCCGACGTGCAGCGAGCCTTGGCAACGAATCCGGCCCGCTCGAGCCCGTCGAGTAGCCGCGTCACCCCAGACGGAGTCAAGAGCAGCTGCTCGGAGAGGTCGATGCGCCGCATCCGCCCTTCATCCGCCCGCGAGAGCACGAGCAGCGCCTCGTAGTCGTTGATCGTGAGCCCGTGGTCGGCTTGGAGCTGCGCGCTCAGCGTCCGCCGCAGCGCGGCGTGGCCGCGGAGCAGCCTGACCCACGCGTCAACGGCGGGAAGCCTTTGAGTGCTCAATACTTGACTGCTCATGTTTTATTCGCTAGACTACTTGCGTACTCAAGTATAGCTTCGACTGAGGACGACGCAATAGGACAGGAGGTGACATCGTGAACATCGCTCTTCTCGTACTCCGGCTTGTTCCAGGGCTGCTCTTCATGGGGCACGGCCTGCAGAAACTCGTCCCGCCGCGGCTGTCGCCGAAGTTTCTCGCGGCGCACGGCCTTGGCGGAGTCGCGGCCGGTTTCGACCAGATGGGGCTGAGCCCCGGCCTGCCGCTTGCGCTCCTCGCAGGGCTCGGCGAGCTCGGAGGCGGCTTCCTGATCGCCTCGGGCCTCGTTACTGCGCTCGGCTCCGCGCTGCTGGCAGCCGTGATGACGGTCGCGATCCTGAGCGTCCACTTGCGGAACGGCATCTGGAACAGCGCCGGCGGCTTCGAGTTCCCGCTCCTGATGCTGACCGCCGTCTATGTGGTCAGCGCGATCGGCCCCGGCAGTCTCTCGCTCGACCACGCGGCCGGGATCTCCAACTGGCTCGGGATCCATTGGGCCGATGAGAACGCCGTGCGAGCCGGTGCGGCCGTAGGCATCGGCGCAGCGGCGGGGGTTCTCTCGCTTGGCTTCGCCCGGCTGCGCAGGACGATCGGCAGCCCGCAACGGGAGCCGAATCCTGTCCACTGAGCCAGTCTGACCGGCGCGCCGCGCGGCGCGCCGGTCGGGCAACCCGAAGCGCAACAAGCCTTAACATGCGCTCTACCGGCTCTTAACGCAACGCGCGCAACCATGTGATCGTGCACCGAAGATGAGCGCGCGCACCGCAGTCCTTGTTGTCGTGGCGATTGCCGCGTCCGGCATAGCGGGCTCGGCTCCTGCTTCCGCGCGCTTTGCGATCCCGTCCTTCACCTGGATCGAGACCGGGCCGGCGGGTGGAACGATCTGGCAAGGCGTGATCCAGAACAGCGCCTACCCAAGGGACCGCCGAGAGAGCCTCGTGTATCTGCCTCCCGGCATCTCGTGGGGTAACGCGTACCCGACCATCTACCTCCTGCACGGCTTCCGCGGCAGCCCGTACTCCTTTTTGGACGGGCTTCGGTTCGCGTTCTACGCCGACCGCGCGATCGCCGACAGGCTCGTCCAGCCGTTCCTGGCCGTCATGCCGGTGGCGGGCTTGACCCCCCGGTACCAGGGTGAATGGACCGGCCCGTGGGAGAACTTCGTCGTGGACGACGTCGTGCCCTGGGCCGACGAACACCTCCCGACCAGCCCGCTCGCACAGGATCGCGCGATCGCCGGGCTGTCTGCGGGCGGATACGGCGCCGTCGACATCGGACTTCGGCACACGGATCTGTTCGGGACGATCGAGGCGTGGAGCGGCTACTTCGACGCGCCGCGCGACGGCCGGCTACGCCACGCGTCGGTGTCCAACCTTGCCGCGCACGACCCGACCGTACTCGTGGAGCGGGAGGCAAAGCTCCTCCGACGGCTCGGCACACGTTTCTTCCTCTCCTGCGGCGCCCAGGATCGCGGCAGCCTCGGCGACTCCGTTCGGTTTGCACGACTGCTCTCGCGTCTCGGTCTGAGCCACCGCGCGTATTTCATCCCCGGAGTCCACAGCAACTGGTTCTGGCAGGCACAGTTGACGTCGGCGCTCCGGTACGCATTCCCCTCTGCTTGAGTGCGCCCGGCAGGCGCGCCCGTCGGGCAAACTCCGCTGCGTGAACACGCTGCGCGCCCCGTGGCGATTGGGAGCGTTGGTCTTCGTCGCCGGGGCGGGCACTCTCTCGACCGAGATCGCAGCGTCGCGGCTGCTCGCCCCCTACTTCGGAAGCTCGACGGTCGTCTGGGCGAACGTGATCGGACTGATCCTCGTCTACCTCTCCGTCGGCTACTGGTTCGGCGGGAGGTTGGCCGACCGGCGGCCGAACCCGGCGCTGCTCGGCACGATCGTCCTCGCCGCGGGGGCGTTCATCGCGGTGACGCCGTTCGCGGCGCGCCCGATCCTCGACCTCGCGGTGCGCGGATTCGCATCCGTCTCGATCGGCTCGGTGCTCGGCTCCTTCCTCGCGGCGCTCGGGCTGTTTGCGATTCCGGTGACGCTGCTCGGCACCGTCTCGCCGTTCGCGGTCCGGCTCGCGCTCACCGATGTCGAGCACGCAGGCGAGGTCGCCGGACGTCTGTACGCGCTCTCGACGGTCGGCAGCATCTTGGGGACGTTCGCCTCGGCCCTCGTCACCATCGAGGCGTTCGGGACGACGAGGACGATGGTCGGCACTGCCGTGCTGCTCGCGGTCGCGTCGACGCTGATGCTCGGACGCAAGGCGCTGCCCGCTCCGGTGGTGCTGTCGGCGTTGCTACTCCTCCCGCTCGGGGCGGTCAAGGGAACGTCGGGCCTCCTCTACGAGCGGGAGTCGCCCTACCAGTACGTCGCGGTCGTCCGCCAGAGCGGCGGCACACGGGTGCTCGAGCTGAACGAAGGCGTCGCCTACCACTCGATGTGGCGTCGGGGAACGGTGCTCACCGGCGAGTACTGGGACCTGTTCCTCCTGCTCCCGCCGCTGCTCGCACGGCCGCCACAGAGCATGCTCGTGATCGGTAACGCCGGCGGGACGATCGCGCGCGCCTACGGGCGCTTCTACCCCGGCGTTCGGATCGACGGAGTCGAGATCGATCCGGCGGTCACGGCGGCCGGCAGGCGCTATCTCGGCCTTCAGGCCAACCCTCGCCTGCGCGTCTACACGGACGACGGCAGGCCCTTCCTCGAGCGGAGTCACCGGAAGTACGACCTGATCGTGGTCGACGCCTACCGACAGCCGTATGTGCCGTTCTATCTGGCGACGAAGGAGTTCTTCTCGCTCGCGCGAGAGCACCTGCGGCCCGGCGGCCTGCTTGCGATGAACGTCGCCAAGGTTCCGGGCGACGACCGGCTCTCGCGCGCGATCGGGACGACGTTGCTCAGCGCCTTCCCGCAGGCGTGGCGATGGCCGGCTCTGCGCTTCAACGACGTGCTCTTCGCGTTCGAGCGCCCGCTCTCGCACGGGGTCCTCGCAAGCCGCGCCGACCGCGTGCCAAGCCCCCTCCGCTCGCTCGTTCCGCTCTTTCGACGCGAGCTCACACCCGTCCAGGCCGACGGCAGCCCGCTGACCGACGACCACGCACCCGTGGAATGGCTGACCGACCGGATGCTCGTCGAGCAGATCATGCGTGGGAAGGGCCTGGATGAGGCCTCGCTGCCGACCGCGCCCTGAGTGGAGGTCGTCGGCGCGGCTACGCTGGACCACAGGATGGGGCTGATCGACTCGTGGAGAGGGAGCCGCGACCTGGCGGTGGATCTGGGTACCGCGAACACCGTCGTGTTCGCGCGCGGTCAGGGGATCGTCGTCTTCGAGCCCTCGGTGATCGCGATCGACGAGCGAACCGAGGCGATCCACGCCGTCGGGTCCGAGGCGAAGCGAATGATCGGCCGCACGCCGGCGACGATCCGCGCGATTCGGCCGCTTCGCCACGGCGTGATCGCGGATTTCGACGTGACGGAGCAGATGCTGCGCCACTTCATCAAGCTCGCCAGCGACAGCCGGTTCTCGTTCGCCCGCGTCATCCTCTGCGTCCCGAGCGGGATCACCGGCATCGAGCGGTCCGCCGTCGAGGAGGCGACGCTCGGAGCCGGAGCCCGCACCGTCTACCTGATCGAGGAGCCGATCGCCGCGGCGATCGGCGCCGAGTTGCCGATCGCCGAGGCGGCGGCGAGCATGATCGTCGACATCGGCGGCGGCACGACCGAGGTCGCCGTGATCGCGCTCGGCGGAATGGTCGTCTGGCAATCGATCCGCGTCGGCGGCTACGAGATGGACGACGCGATCGTCCGCCACGTTCGCGGCACGCACAACATCCAGATCGGGCAGCAGACGGCGGAGGACGCGAAGATCGAGATCGGATCCGCCTGGGAGCTCCCCGAGGAGCTGGAGACCGACGTCGCCGGCCGCGACACGCTCACGGGTCTGCTCAGGCGGGTGAGGGTGACCTCGGAGGAGCTGCGACGGGCCGTAGAGCCTCCGGTCGCCCAGATCTTCACCGCAGTGAAAGAGGTCCTCGAGCGGACGCCGCCAGAGCTGGCGGCGGACATCGCAGAACGAGGGATCACGCTCGCGGGGGGCGGCTCACTCCTGCGCGGAATCGACGAGAGGCTGCGCGCGGAGACACACCTCCCCGTGCAGCGAGTCGACGAACCGCTCACCTGCGTCGCGCTGGGAGCGGGACGCGCGCTCGAGGAGGTCGAGACCCTCGCCCGCGTCCCCAAGACGCACCCCCTGAGACGGCTTCGCCGCCGAAGCCGGTCGTGAATCCACCTGATGGCTAGCGGCTGGTCGCGGCGAGCCGCAGCACCGCGCGGACCTGGCGGCGCACCTGGCTCGGCGTAAGGCTTCCAGCCGGAAGCTCAACGGTGAACGATGCCGAGCCTGGCAGGTGGTGGTTCTGCCAGTTCGTCGCGGTCCCGTGAAGCCAGTGGTGATGGTAGAAGCGCATCCCGGCCGCACGCGCGTAGATGCGTCCGGCGCCGGTGCTCGCCCCCCATGCCCAGACCAGGTTCATGTGCTGGTGGTACCAGATCGTCACTTGCGGCCTGATGCGCAGGATCAGGTTCCGCGCGATCCGCGTCTCGCGTTCCGAGAACGGATGCGGCCCGGGGTAGTAGACGTCCCAGGGACGCCCACCCCCGCGCCAGCCCGAGGACCAGTTCGCGTTCAGGTCGACGCCGCGCGCGTTCTGGCGGACGCCGAGGGCGTAGCCGTCGGGGTTCAGGTTCGGAACGATCCACAGATCGCCGCTCGTCCGAACGTGCTCGAGCGCTCGCGCGATCGCGATGCCTGCGCACTCGGTCCCGTGGATACAGCCGAAGACGAGCACCCGGGTTCCGCTTGTATTGCCCGCTCGGACCGCCACGATCGGCCGGCCGGCCTCGGATCGGCCGAGGTAAATCGGCCCGGCACCGACGAGGAAAACAGCGAGAACGGCCGCCACTTTGTAAACGACGGCCGTCATCTCGAAGTCGAGCCTAGCCCGCTTCGGTCGCCGGCTCCGGCCGGCGGACGAACAGCGCCCGCGCAGCGGGCCGCGGTAGCCACCAGTTCCAGCGTCCGAGCAAGCGCATCAGCGCCGGCACGAGGAGCGCCCGGATCACGGTCGCGTCGAAGATGATCCCGGCCGCGAGCCCGATCCCGAACTGCTTGATGTCGACCCCAGGGCTCGAGGAGAGGACGAAGAACGCGAACATCAGGACGAGCGCAGCGCTGGTGACGAGCTTGCCGGTGCGGGCGAGCCCGAGCGCGACCGCGTGGTGCGTGTCGCCCGTCTCGTCGTAGGCCTCGCGCATGCGCGTGAGCATGAAGACCTCGTAATCCATCGAGAGGCCGAACAGGAAGGCGAAGATCATCAGCGGGATCCAGGGGATGATCGACTGGGTCGCGTTCACGTTCCAGATCGCGTGTGCCCCGTGGCCCTGCTGGAAGACGAACACGATGATCCCGTACGCCGCCCCGAGCGAGACGAGATTGAGGATCACGGCCTTCAGCGGTAGCAGCAGCGAACGGAAGGCGCGCGCGAGCAGCAGGAACGTCAGCAGGATCACAAAGCCGAGGACGTACGGGAAGTTCGAGTAGACCGCGCGCACGAAGTCGCGGTCTTCCGCGGCGACCCCGCCCAGCGTCGCGTTCGTCCCCTTCAATTCGGAGCGTACGACCGAGATCGTGTGCCTCGTCTGCTTCGAAGCGCCGTCCGAGCTCGGGAACGCCTCGACGAGACTGTCGCCGCCCCGACGCCAGTCGGAGGGGGCGCTCGCGCCGGCAATGCCCGGAGTCGCCCGAAGCTTGGCGGCGATCGGCCCGGGACTCGCGCCATGCTCGACGAGAACGACGAACGGCTTCATCACCCCGGGCGAGATGCCGGCGGAGGCGAGCGCAGCGCGGCCGGCGATCGCGTCGCCCGTGCCCGGCAGGTCCTTCGCCTGCGCCTCGCTCGGGTTCAACTGGAATCCCGAGTAGACGAGCAGCCCGACGATCGCGAGCCCGACCGCGGCGATCGGGACTGGCCGGCGCATGACGAGCCCCGCCCAGCGCCCCCACAAGCCGTCCTCCGGGTGGCCGCGATCGACGAACCGCTTCGGCAGAAGCCGCACGCTGTTGATTCGCGTGCCGAGTGTGGCCAGGAGCGCGGGGAGAAGGGTGATCGCGACGATTACCGAGACGGCCGGGATCAGCATGCCGCCGATCCCGATCGAGCGGATGAACGGCAGCGGCAGCACGATCATCGAGAGCAACCCCACGGCGACGGTCGTGCCGGAGACGATCACCGAGCGCCCGGCGTGCGTCATCGTCTCGACCAATGCGGTCTCGACATCCTCGCCCTCGCGCAGCTCGTCGCGGAAGCGGAAGATCATCAGCAGCGCGTAGTCGATCGCGACGCCGAGCCCGACGAGAGCGATCAGGAACTGGACGATGATCGAGACGTTCGTCAGGTACGTCAGGAACCAGACCAGCGTGAACGTGTTGAGGATCGACGCGATCGCGACCGCGATCGGAATCAGGACCGCCGGCAACGTCCCGAACACGAAGAACAGGATCACGAGGGCGCCCGCGCCGCCGATCAGGGCTTCCGTCAGAACGCTTGGGCCGCCGCTACCCGAGCTCGCTTCCTGGAGCGGGTCGCGGCCGGTCAGATAGGACTGCACGCCCTGCGGGCTCGCCTTCTTCAACTCCGCGCGCACCTGCTTGATGTGGGTGTTGGAGCTGAAGCGCGGCGTCCCGGGCGGGTAGATCTCCGCGAACGCGGTGTGCCCGTCGCGCGAGACGTACGCGCGGCTGCCGGTCGACCAGTACGAGGAGACGCGGGACCCTCGATTCACCGCCGCGGCCGCGGCGATCGCCTTCTTGATGCCCGTCGCCTTCGTGACGTCGCCGTTCGAGTGGAAGACGGCGACGAGCGGCGCCTGCTCACCCGAGCCAAATCTGTGCAGCGTCCGCTGATTCGCCTCGTAGGCCGAGTAACCCGGGATCGAGAAACTCTCGAACCACCGCTTCGACACCTGCTGCGCGGAGAACGCGCCGAACAGCGTCAGCACGACCCACGCGGCGAGGACGATCTTGCGACGGCGAACGATCAGATGAGCCAGGCGCTCGAGCATCCGGGCACCCTACGCGGACCGATGTTACGATGTCAAATCATTGGATGTCGAAGTAATTTGGAACCCCTTGGCAGACAGATCGTGTTCACCGGCAAGGCCGTCCGCGAGGCATTCGAGCAGACGCTCGCGGAGGCGGGCGCCTCACTCGGGACGTGGGTCGTCCTCAGCGCTCTGAGCGACGAAGGCATCGTCAGCCAGAGCGCGCTCGGCACCCAGATCCACCTCGACGGCGCCACCATCACGCACCACATCGACCGCCTGGAATCCCTGGGGCTCGTCCTCAGGCAGGCCGATCCGGGAGACCGGCGGGTACGCCGCATCGAGCTCACTCCGGCCGGGACTCGATTGCACGGCCAGCTCCTGGCCGCCGTCAAGAAGCTCGAAGCCGAGGCTACCGCGGGTCTGAGCGGGAAGCAGAAGACGGAGCTTCGTCGCGCCCTCGGTCAGATCAGCACGAACCTCGAGACAAGGCGCGCTCACGCGGGCTCTGCCTAGTCGTCGAGCTCGTGCATGACGACGCGGAACCGCTCGACCGAGACCACAGTCGCTCCGACCTTGTCGGCCGCCTCGCGTCGCAGCTGCACCGTCGTCTCTTCACTCGACAACATCTCTTGCTCGCTCGTCCAGAGCGTCAGCACGACCACCTCGCCGCGGGCATCGTCGACCAGGGCGAGGTAGCCGCTGAAGCCGGGCAGCGTGCGCACCACCGGCAGCACACGCTCGCGCACTAGCCGGAGATAGAGCTCGAGATTGCCGCCGACGCCGCCGAAGCGCGTAAGCCGGCCGAACACGCGACGCCGTTCGCTTCTCCGGCACGGATTCCTGCCGTTTTTGACCCGTAGGCAGGAGTTTTCGCTCCGAGTCGGAACCGTGCCCGGGCGATGCGCCGCTTCTTGCTTCTTGTCGCGATCGCCGCGCTCGCGACACTGGGAGATACCTCGGTCGCAAGCGCAGCGAGCGCTCGGGTCGCCGCTCTTCAGGTGGCGCTCCGGCACGCGCACCTCTACAGCGGACCGATCGACGGCATCAGAGGTCCACTGACGCACCGCGCGACGGTCGCACTTCAGCGACGTGCGCGCATTACGGTCGACGGCGTCGCCGGGCGGCAGACCCGCCGCGCGCTCGGACGCTACGGCCGGCCCGCGCTCGGCAGACGCGTCGTCGGCCTCGGCATGGTCGGATGGGATGTCTCAGAGCTTCAATTCCTGCTCCGCCTACGCGGCCTCTCGAACGCCCCGGTGACGGGAAGGTTCGGTCGCCAGACGGACGCGCTGCTCCGTGGCTTCCAGCACGCGCACAGGCTTCGGCAGGACGGGCTCGCCGGGCCGCATACCCTTCGAGCCCTCCGCGACCTTCGGGAACGCCACCGGGTGCGCGTGGTACGAGACGTCTCGGTGCGTACGAGCATCGACTCATGGGCGCGCCGTTACGGCGTCGACGCCGAGCTGGCGAAGGCGCTTGCCTGGATGGAGTCGGGCTTCCAGACAAACCTGACGTCGCGGACAGGCGCATGGGGGATCTTTCAGGTCGAGCCTGCCACCTGGGCCTACGTCGAAGGAGTCCTGCTCGGGCACCTGGTCGCGCGTAGCCCGGACGGCAACATCCGCGTCGGCATCCTCTACCTTCGGCATCTGCTGCGCGAGTTCGGCAACCGGCGCCTCGCGCTTGCTGCCTGGTACGAAGGCCCGGCAGCCGTCCGACGCCACCGGTTCACCCCTGACACGAGAACCTTCGTCGAGGATGTGATTGCGCTCGCGGCTCGGATGTAGTGCCCGCTCCGGCGCTGCTAATACTTCACAGAGTGAAGCGTGAGCTGACCAGGAGCGCCGACCCCTACCACGACCTCGACGTGATCGACTCGCGCGGGCCGCGCTTCAACCAAGCCGTCATCGGGTCGCTTGCGGCGCTGGCCGTCGCGACCGGTTGGTGGTGGCTCCTCGCCTTGCTGGCGGCCCAGCTGCTTCTCGGCCTTACGCTGGGCCGGCGCTGGTGCCTTCCGTGCCTCGCGTACTTCGAGCTCGTCCAGCCGATCTTCGGCGAAGGCCCGCTCGAGGATGCGCGCCCGCCGCGGTTCGCGAACGCGGTCGGGACCGTCTTCCTCGCCTCAGCTGCGATCGCGTACGCGGCCGGAGCTTCGGTCGTCGGAGCCGTCCTCGGCGCAATCGTCGCCGGGCTCGCCCTCCTTGCCGCGACGACTGGATTCTGCGCCGGCTGCGAGGCGTTCAAGCTCGGCTGCCGGCTGACCGGCCGGCCGTTCGTCTCGTGTCCCCTTCCTCCGCAGCCCGCCCGTCAGCGACTCGTTCTTTGAGCAATAGCCGCGTTCCCGCCTCGATCGTCTCGGTCGTCGTTGTCGTCACTGCCTGCATATCCAGCATCACGGCGGCGATGGCTTCCGATCGGGATCTGACGCGGGATCCCTCGCTCGTGCACACCGAATCGCTTGGCCGCTCCGTTCGCGGGCGGCCGCTGTCGGTGGTCGAGCGGGGCGACCCGGACGCGCCGCTCAAGATACTCGTGGTCGGCTGCATCCACGGCAACGAGCCCGCGGGAATCCCGATCGCCGAGCTGCTGGAGTCGGCCCTTCTGCCACCTGAGGCGGACCTCTGGGTGGTCGAGAACGCGAACCCGGACGGCGTCGCGGCGAGAACCCGCACGAACGCCGACGGCGTCGACCTGAATCGGAACTTCCCTTGGCACTGGTACCGACACGGACTCCGGGGCGACCCGCACTACTCGGGGCCGCACGCGCTTTCGGAGCCTGAGAGTCGAGCGCTCGCGCGACTCATCGCTCGCGTGCGGCCGACGATCACGATCTGGTTCCATCAGCCTCTCGCTCTCGTCGACGAGTCAGGAGGAAGCCTCGCGATCGAACGACGATACGCGACGCTCGTGCACCTCCCTCTGCTCCGCCTCCCCCGCTACGGCGGAGGCGCGACGGACTGGCAGAACCACCGCTTCCCCTCGGCAACCGCGTTCGTCGTGGAGCTGCCCCCGCACCCGCTCTCTCGGCCGGCTGTGCGTCGGTACGCGCGCGCCGCCTTGCGGCTCGTCAGCCCTTAGCCAAGCTCTTAGCCGGGGTACCTCAGCGCCTGGAGCGCGTCGGCGAGCGGCGCCGGCGCGAAGTGCATCCCGGCTGCTCGCGCACCGTTCTCGTCGACCGGGTCGTCGCCCACGTGGAGAGCACGCGCAGCGGGAACGCCGAGCCGCTCGAGCGCGAGCCGGAAGATCGCAGGGTCGGGCTTGGCCGCGCCAGCCTCGGCTGAGGTAACTACCGAGACGAAGAGATGGTCGACGCCGAGCCTCCTCAGCGTCTCAGGGAGTGTCATATCCCAGTTCGCCACAACGGCCAGGCGGAGGCCAGTTGCTGCGACTCGCTCGAGCGCCTCCTTTGCCTCCGGGATGAGCTCGAACTCGAGCGCGCCGACGTAGTCGGGCGCGAACTCGGACGCGTCCAGCTTCACTCCGAGCGCCTCGAGGAACACTCGGGCGCAGTCTCGTCGCAGCTCGGTCAGGCTGTTCTCGTCGCGCCCTCGGTGGGACCGCGGCGCGTAGTACGCAGCCTCGGCTGCGAACGCCTGTGCGATCTCTGCGCGCGTCCGCTCGACGCCTCGCACACGCAGGGCGCGGTCGAGCCTCGCGATCGGGTCGAGGAGCCGGACGAGCGTGCCGTTCGCATCGACGGTGACAGCGTCGAGCGTGCTCAGGCCACCCACTGCCGGAGCGCCCGCCATAGCGAGAAGATAATGCCGCGATGCGACTCGAGGCGCTTGAAGGCGTGCGGGTACTCGATCTCACCGTCTCGTTCGCCGGGCCCTACTGCACGCAGCTCCTAGGCGCGCTCGGAGCGGACGTCATCAAGGTCGAGCACCCGGCGTACGGTGACGACACTCGCGCCTGGGGCCCGCCCTTCTGGGACGGGGAGAGCGTGCTCTTCCTCGCCGCGAACGCGAACAAGCGCTCGCTCGCGCTCGACGTCAAGCGGCCGGCCGGCCGGCAAGCGTTGCTGCGGCTGGTCGAGCGCGCCGACGTGTTCGTCCAGAGCATGCGGCCGGGCCTCGCGGATCGGCGCGGCCTCGGTGCCGAGGAGCTCCGCACGCTCAACCCGCGGCTCGTCTACTGCTCGATCGGCGCCTTCGGACGCGCCGGCCCGCTCTCCCAGCTGGCCGGCTACGAGCCGCTGATGCAGGCGGCCGCCGGGATCGTGAGCATGACGGGAGAGCCCGGACGGCCCGGGGTTCGGGTCGGTACGTCGATCGTCGACCAGGGGACGGCGATGTGGGCCGCGCTCGGGATCATGCTGGCGCTCGCCGATCGCGAGCGGACGGGCCGCGGCGGCGACGTCGACGTCTCGCTCTACGAGACCGCCGTCAACCTCGTGCCCTACCAGCTGATCGGTTACCTGGCGTCCGGGGTGGTCGCCCACGGCGAAGGAACCGCCTTTGCGCTGATCGCGCCGTACCAGGTCTTCCGCACGCGCGACGGCGAGCTGATGATCGCGGCCGGAAACGATCGGCTGTTCAGAGCTCTCTGCGAGGCCGTCGGGCTGCCGGAGCTGGCCGCGGACGAGCGCTTCGCGACCAACCCTGACCGCGTGCGAAATCGAGACGACCTCGTCGTCCTCCTCGGCGATCGTCTTGCGAGCGAGAGCTCGGCGACCTGGCTCCAACGGCTCGAGCGCGGCGGCGTGCCGGCCGCGCCCGTCCAGGACGTTGCGCAGGTGGCCGAGCACGAGCAGACCCGGGCGCTCGGCCTGCTCCAGCCTCTCCCCCACGGCGCCGTGCCGGAGCTCGTCACGATCGCGCCGCCGCTCTCGGTCGACGGAGAGCGCCTGCTCCACCGTGCGCCGCCTCCTCCACTCGGTGCGCACTCCGCCGAGGTGCTTGCCGAGACGGGCTACACCGAGGAGGAGATCAGGGAGCTCGCCGTCTCCGGCGTGGTCCGCCTCGAGAACGATCCCTACGGCGCAGGCGCCTAGCCCATTCCGAGCGAGATAATCCCGCGCTCGACGAGGCCCTGCGTGAAGGCCGGCGAGGGGAGCAGCTTGACGCCGTAGAGGTCACGCAGGAACCACTCGAAGTAGACGAAGACGCTCAGGCCCGCGGCATTGATCTTCTCGAGGCGGACGAGGTCGTACACCGCGAGACGCGCGCGAAGCGCCTCGTGGTCGAGAAAGCGCGTTATGACCTGCTCCGAGAGCTCGGTGATCAAGAGCTTCGGCTCCTCGGGCGCCGCGGCGGGGATCCCTTCGCTCAGCGCAACGGTGGTGCGCTCGCGGTCCTTCCAGTCGAGCCGGACCCATACCGGCCCCCGCTCGACGATGGTCACGTCGTCGAGCTCCTCGCAGTAGGTAGCGAACGCGTCCAGCACTTCGCCCTGCGTGACGGCGAGCGCGGCCCACTCGATCCTGAGCTCCCGGAGCTCGTCCGTCATGCGATCTGCTCCAGGGTCTCGAGGAGGACGTCGGGCGAGAGCTGCGCGGCAGGCAGGCAGAGGCCGCCCGCGGCCGCCGCCAGATCCGCCGCGTGGCCGGGCGAGCCGGTCGGAGAGGTATCCGCAACCACCGTGAGGACGCGGGCGCGCCCAAGTGCCCGCGCCTGGGCCAGCGCGTCGACGAGCGGGTCGCCGCCCGACCGCAGCGGCCGCGTCGGCAGGCCGTCCGTGACCAGGACGAGCAGCGGCACGGCGTTTGGATGCTTGCTGAGCTCTTGGCGCAACAGGATCCTTCCGCGCCGGAGCGCGTCCGCGAGCGGGGTCTGGCCGCTGAGCGGCACGGCCTTCAGGCGGCGGTAGGCGAGCGCGACGCTGGAGGTCGGCGGCAGCGCGACCGTCGCCTCGGGAAGGCCGCCGCGGAAGGCGACGAGCGCGACGCGATCGCCTCGGCCGGTTGCGTCCTCGAGCAGCCGGAAGACGATCCCTTTCGCCTTTTCGACCATCCGCTCGGCGTGGATCGACCAGCTGTTGTCGAGCACAAAGCAGACCACGAACGGCGAGCGGTGCCCTCGGACCTTGCGCCGGAGGTCCTCCGGCTCGACGACGCGACGGCGCCGGCTGGCCGCCGCGCGGATGGTCGCGTCGAAGGCGATGTCCGTGTTCTCGGGCCGAGCAAGCCGGTGGCTCTCGTACTTGCCCTTCCGCGTGCTGACGAGCGAGCGTGCCCGCCGCCCGACCCGCGCCCGCTCGAGCGCGTCCTGGCGCGGCACCCGACGGAAGACGGCGGCGGCGTCGAGCTCCAGCGCTGCGATCGGCAGCGCGCCCTCGAGCTCGAGCGCGACCTCGAGCCCTACCCCGTCGCCCCGCGAGCTTTTTTTGGAACCACCTCCTCCTCGAGAGCCTCGTCGAGGAGGCGCCTCAGCTCATGCGGCTCGAGCTTTGCCGGCGGCGCAAAGGGGTCGAACGGAAGCCGATGGCCGAGCGCGAGGTCCGCCGCCTCGAGGACGTCTAAGGGCTCGACCTCCATCCGGCCGGCGAGGGAGGCGAGTGTCTTAGAGCATTCGACGATCGTGACGTCGGCGCGGTGGCTCGCGATGCCTGCCTTGACAACGAGTCGCCCGACGGCGGCGTAGAGCGGGTTCGGCACCCGGACGTCAGCGAGCAGCTGTTCCGCCCGCGCGACCTCGTCCGCGAGCTCTGCCTGCGCCGGGCGATACTGCGCCAGCAGCGCCTCGGGGTCTGCCGTGAACGCCTCGCGGCGGCGCATGATCTCGGCCCGTGCCTCCGGGTCGGAGACGGCCTCGACCTCGACCTGGAGGCCGATCCGGTCGGCGATCTGGGGCCGTAGTTCGCCTTCCTCTTCGTTCATCGTCCCAACGAGCAGGAAGCGGGCGGGATGGGAGATCGAGACGCCCTCGCGCTCGACGATGTTGACTCCGAGCGCGGCCGCGTCGAGCAGGATGTCCGTCAAGTGGTCGTCGAGCAGGTTGATCTCGTCGACGTACAAGATGCCGCGGTTCGCCTCCGCAAGGAGCCCCGGCTCGAGCGCCCGCTCGCCCTCTTTCAGCGCCCGCGCGATGTCGACTGAGCCGGCGACGCGATCCTCGGTCGCGTTGAGCGGCAGGTCGACGATTCTCCGTCGGCGGCGAGCCAGCGGCAGCTCGCCGTCCCGCTCGCGGCATGCGACGCAAGGCGATGCGGGATCGCACGAGAACGCGCAGTCGGCGACGACGTCGATCTCCGGTAGGAGCTCGGCGAGGCCGCGCACGGCGGTCGACTTGCCCGTTCCGCTCGGGCCTTTGACGAGGACGCCGCCGACGGCCGGATTGACGGCGTTGAGCAGGAGCGCCCGCCTGAGGCGCTCCTGCTCGACGATTGCGGTGAACGGGAAGTAGTTGAGCCCGCTCAACCGATCATGTGCGGACGAGCCGCTTGCCGAAGGTCGGCTCGGCCTGGACGATCGGCGGGAACTGCCACGTGCCGATCAGAGGCACGGCCGTGTCGCGGTTGACCTTCACGTCAACGACATAGGGGCGGTTCGACTTCAGAGCCGTGTCGAAGGCGTCGCCGAGGTCGCCCGGCTGGTCGACGGCGATCGCTCCGGCGCCCATCGCCTCGGCCATCGCAGCGAAGTCCGGGTTCCAGAGCTCGCCGGTCGAGTGCTTCATGAAGCTCGTCCCGATCTCGCGGTTGTCCATGTAGAACCGCTGGAGGTCGCGGATGACTCCGATCGTATAGTTGTTGAAGATCACCCAGACGACGGGGATGTCGTGCTCGACGGCGGTCGCGACCGCCCCGGGGAACATCATGAAGCTGCCGTCGCTGGTGATGCAGATCGCGGGCCGCTCCGGCTTGGCGAGCTTGAGGCCGAGGACGCCGCACGTGCCGAACCCCATGCCGGCGAAGCCGCCGGGCGTGAACACCGAGCGCGGCTCGTAGACCTCCCAGTACTGCTCCATCCATGTCTGGTGGTTGCCGGTGTCGGTGATCATCAGCGTGTTCTCCGGTGCCGCGTGCCGCAGCTCGCCGACGACTCGCCGCGGATCGATCGGTACCGCGTCGGAGGCCAGCTCGGGCTTGATGAAGTTCTGCCACTCCAGCTTCCAGCCCTCGATTTCGTCGTCCCACTGCGACCGGTCCCGCTTTACGCCTTGGCGCTCCGCGAGCTCGAGCAGCTGCTTCAGCACCTCGCGCGCGTCCCCGACGATGCCGAGCTCCGTCGGGTAATTGCGGCCGATCTCCTGTGGGTCGAGGTCGACGTGGATCAGCTTCGTCGGCGGGATGTTGTACGTGTAGCCCGGCACCCACGAGCTGCAGTGGATGTCGGAGAAGCGGCAGCCGAACGCGAGGATGACGTCGGCGTTCCGTGCGGCCTCGGTCGCCGGGTATTCGCCCCAGCAGCCGGCGATCCCCAGGTGGAGCGGGTGCCTCGCCGACAGCGCCCCCTTGCCCATGAAGGTCGTGTAGACGGGGACATTGAGGTTCTCGGCGAGTGCCGCAAGCTGCTCGGAGGCGTCGGAGGCGATGACGCCGCCGCCGGCCAGGATGAGCGGCCGCCTCGCCTTCAGCAGCAGCCGGAGCGCCTCCGCCACGGCCTCCGGCTCGCCGGGAGTCCGCCAGTTGAGTTGCCGCGAACGCTCTTCGGGCTCGGGAACTTCGACCTCGGCCGTCCGGATCCAGAGGTCGTAGGGCACGTCGATGTGGACGGGGCCGGGCCTGCCGGTGCGCGCCAGCTTGAACGCCTTCGGCAGGAACTTCCCGAGATCCTCGACGCTCTGCGCCTGGAAGCTTCGCTTCGTGATCACCTTGGCCATGCTCGGGTAGTCGGCCTGGTAGTGCCGGTACTCCTCCTGTAGCGCGCCCGAGTCGAACTGGGTCGTCGCCACCTGCCCCGTGATCGCGATGAACGCGGAAGAGTCGAAGAAGGCGTTCCCCATCGCAATCGTCAGCAGCATCGGTCCGGGCCCGGTCGACGTGTAGACGGGGATCACCTCGCCGGTGGCGCGGAAGTAGGCGTCCGCCATGTACCCGGCCGCGGACTCGATCCGCGGAAAGATGATCTTGAGCTCGTCCTGGTGGTTGTAGACGCCGTCGAGCAGCCCGACCGCCCCGTGCCCGGCGTAGCCGAACAGGTACGGGACCTTCTCCTTGATCAGGTACTCGACGACGAGATCGCAGCCGCGCATCTCAGGCATCTGATCTCCTCTCTCGCGCCGTCGTGCCGTTCGCGCCACTATACGACGATCCGGGACTCAGCTCGGCAGCCCGCTCAGAGCGAGGGTGCGCGGCTTTACAGCCTTCGAACAGCGGCCGAGGTAGATTCGGAGGGTGGGGTCGCGTCGCAGCGAGTCCAGGCCCGCGGATCCTCAGGAGCGGAGGACGGTGTTCCGCTTTTGGGCGCGTATCGCTCTCGTTGTCGCCGTAGCGGTCTTGGTAACGACGCAGGGCGCTGGGGCCGCGACCGCTGTGCGCGGGGTCGACGTCTCGCACTGGGACGGAACAGTCGGCTGGTCGGAGCTCGCCGGCGGGGGTTATTCGTTCGCATTCGCCAAGGCGACAGAGGGGCCGACGCTCGGCGACCTGACCTACGTCTTTAATCGGACGGGGGCCCGCTCGGCCGGCGTGAAGTTCGGCGCCTATCACTTTGCGCGGCCGGCGGGCTCCGACGATGCCTCGATCACCGCCGACGCGATCGCGCAGGGTGACCGGTTGGTCTCGGTTGCAAAGCCGAAGCCGGGCGATCTGCTGCCGGTGCTCGATCTCGAGGTGAGCGGCGGCCTTGCTCCGGCCCGGCTTGCAGAGTGGACGCAAGCCTGGCTCGATGAGGTGCAGGCCCGCCTGGCTGTGAAACCACTCATCTATACGGGACTCGATTTCTGGCGGTCGCGGCTGGCTGACACGACCGCCTTCGCGAGCGCCGGCTACAAGCTCTGGTATGCGCGGTACACGCGCGCCGCCAACCCGTCCGCACCGGCCGGGAACTGGGGAGGCCTGGGATGGACATTCTGGCAATGGACGAGCTGCGCCCACGTTCCGGGCATCGTGGGTTGCGCCGATGCGGATCGCTTCCGCGGGAAGACCCTCTCGGGGGCGACGATTCCCTCGGCTCTGCCCACGCCGCCGTCCGTGACGTCACCGCCCGCAATTGTCGGTGCGCCGCAGATCGGTCGCCTGCTTGCCGCCGTTCCCGGTCTATGGGTGGGGGCCGAGCCGGTCTCGTTCGCGTATCAGTGGGAGCGGTGCGATGCCGCCGGCAACGGCTGCGTGGCGATTCCGACCGCCACCGCCGAGACGTATCGATCTCAGTCGGCCGATCTCGGGCATGCGCTCACCGTGCAGGTCGCCGCAACGAACGCAGTGGGGAGCAGCTCGGCCTCGGCATCTGCGACACTCGCCGTCGGATCGTCTCCGGGCTCGGTTCCGACGGCGCTGACGCCACCGACGATCGTCGGAACCGCACAAGCAGGCCAGACGCTCACGTCGCTCGTGGGCCTGTGGCGCGGATCCCCGACGCAGTTCGGCTACCTGTGGCGCCGATGCTCGAAGAACGGCGCGACCTGCATTCCGATCGCCGGGGCGACGAGATCGAGCTATATGCCGGTTGCCCCGGACATCGGCAAGACCCTCTTGCTCGCGGTGACCGCCAAGAGCCGAGGTGGCTCGAAAACCGCACTCTCAGCCCGTACAGCCGCCGTTGCTTCTGCTCCCGTCCCGCCCGCATCCGTCGGCTCGGCCGTTGCGGTCGCGGCGCAGGCGGGAGCGGTGACCACCCCGGACGGAGGTGTCACCCTCTCCTGGCAACCTGGTGCCGTTGCGCCCAAGACGACGGTCGGGCTCCATGCGGCGCCACTGCGACTCAGCCGGCTCGCGCTACCCAAGACGGCTGTGGTAATAACGCTCGTCCCGACCCCGACGGGCAGCGGTTCGAGCAAACTCGCCTGGCCCGTCGACGTCTCATTCGCATCAGCGCCGGTGGCCGCTATCGCCGGGTTCTCGGCGAGCGGAAAGATCTGGGACCCCGTCCCGGCGCTGGCCGGCACCGCACTCCCTGCCGGCGCCCACGCCGGCACCTACAAGGACGCGGCCGGCGCACTTCACGTGCTCACTCTGCGCGCGGGCGCAGTCGGACTGTTCCTTCCCGGGACGTGGGGCGACCCCCGGTTCACCACTAGCCGCAGCCCGCGCCTTGTCCGTGCCGACAGGCGTTCCACGCCGCTGACAGCCAGGCCTGCCCATCCTGGCGTGACGGTGTCAACGCGTTTCTCAATCGACGAGCAGGCACGCCTCTCAGTCAGCGTCCTCGACCGTCACTCCAGGCGCCTCCTGCTCCTCCGCACCGGAAGCATCCTCGGTGCCGGCCTCTCCGGACCCCCGACGAGAACGATCCAGGCCGTGATGCTCACCCCCGGCGGCATCGC